>NZ_JBAZUD010000138.1:0-13513 GCF_041661565.1 Mesorhizobium sp. | reverse complement strand
GCTGAAGGGCGGCGATCCCTATATTTTCGGTCGCGGCGGAGAGGAAGCCTTGGCGCTCGTGCGCGAAAACATCCCGTTCCGCGTCCTGCCCGGCCTCACTTCGGGCCTCAGCGCGCTGGCCGCCACCGGCATTCCGGCGACCATGCGCGGCATCAACAAGGCGGTGATCCTGGCGACCGGCCACGCCGCCGGCACCGACGACGACATCGATTGGGCGGCCATCGCCCGCACGGGCCAACCCGTTATCGTCTATATGGGCATGTCCAATCTGCCCATCATAGCCGCGGCCCTGCTCGACGGCGGGCTGGCGCCATCGACGCCCGCTGCCGTCATCGTCGCCGCCACGACGCCGCAGGAAAGGATCGTCGTGGCGACGCTCGCCACCATCACCGAAGAAGCCGCCGCCGCCGGACTGGCATCGCCGGCGCTGATCGTCGTCGGCGGCATCGTCGCCATGCGCGCGGCGTTGATGGGGCAAGCATGACGGCCCGCGCGATCATCATCGGTGCACCGCGCTCCGGTTCGGGCAAGACCAGCGTCACCATCGGCATCCTGCGCGCGCTCACCCGGCGCGGGCTGAAAGTGCGCGGCGCCAAATCCGGCCCCGACTATATCGATCCCGGCTTCCACACCGCCGCCACCGGCCTGTCCGGCGTCAATCTCGACAGCTGGGCGATGTCGCCTTCGCTGCTCAACGCGCTCGCCGCGCAGGCGGCCGACGACACGGACTTTGTCATCCTCGAAAGCGCCATGGGCCTGTTCGACGGCATTCCGGCCTTGCCAGGCCGCACCGGCTCGGCCGCCGACCTCGCCCGGCTCTACGGCCTGCCGGTGCTGCTTGTGCTCGACGTGTCGGGCCAGTCGACCACGGCAGCGGCGGTCGCCAAGGGCTTTGCCACCTACGACCCGGATGTGCGCATGGCAGGTGTCGTGCTCAACCGGCTCGGCAGCGAGCGCCACCGCCGGCTGTCTGCTGACGCCATCGAGGCGGTCGGCCTGCCTGTCGTCGGCGCCATAATGCGCGACCCGACGCTGACCCTGCCCGAGCGCCATCTGGGTCTCGTGCAGGCCGGCGAATATGACGACCTGATGGCGCATCTCGACCGGCTGGCCGACATGGCGGAAAAGTCGCTCGACCTCGATGCCATCATGGCCCTGGCGACACCCTTCACTCCGGCGGCCGGCGGCTTCGACGACGCGCTGGCGCCGCCCGGCCAACGCATCGCGCTGGCCGAGGACGCCGCCTTTACCTTCCTGTACCCGCATGTCGCCGCTCACTGGCGCAAGGCAGGCGCCGAAATCGTCCCGTTCTCGCCGCTTGCCGACGAAGCGCCGGATGATGGCTGCGATGTCTGCTGGCTGCCCGGCGGCTATCCCGAGCTTCATGCCGGCCGGCTTGCGGCAGCGGAGGTCTTCAAGGCCGGCATGGCGAGATTTGCCGCGACCAAGCCCATCCACGGCGAGTGCGGTGGGTTCATGGTGCTTGGCCATGCTCTCGAAGATGCCGCGGGCCAAACGCATGCGATGCTCGGCCTGCTCGGCCATTCCACCAGCTTCGCCAAGCGCAAGATGAATCTCGGCTACCGCGAGGCACGGCTGCGCGCCGACTGCCCGCTGGGAGTGCAAGGCGCGCTAATCCGGGGCCACGAATTCCACTATGCGCAGATGACCGCGAGCGGCAATGACGAGCCGCTGGCCGACCTCGCCGACGGCCAGGGCAATCCGATCGGTGCATCTGGGTTCCGGCGCGGCCACGTCAGCGGCACCTTCTTCCACGCCATCGCGAGGGGCTAGAGCAATGCCGAAGACCCGCAACCGCATCTCGGAAAGGATCATGCTCAAGCTGCGGAGCGTAACCCTTTCGCCACGACAAATTGTCGACGACATCGCGCTCTGCCTGGTCTTCTTCACACGGCTGCCGCTGCCCGTCCTCGATTTTCGTGGCCGTCGCCTCGCCGCCGCGATCTGGGCGGCGCCGGTCGCCGGCCTCGTCGTCGGTCTGATCGGCGCCATCGTCTTTGCCACCGCAGAACGGTTCGGCCTTGCCATGGGCCCCGCGGCAGCCCTTGCCCTTGTCGCCACGGTGCTCACCACCGGCTGCCTGCACGAGGACGGGCTGTCGGACGTCGCCGACGGCTTCGGCGGCGGCAAATCGCGTGGCCGCAAGCTGGAGATCATGCGCGACAGCCGCATCGGCGCCTATGGCGCCATGGCCTTGGCCTTGTCGCTGCTGATCCGCTGGAGCGCGCTGTCGCAATTCGTCGACCCCACACAGGCGCTCTTCGCCCTCGTTGCCGCGCATGCGGCCTCGCGCGGCGTGCTCGGCGCCTTCATGCATATCCTGCCTCCGGCGCGCGAGGATGGCCTTTCAGCCGGCGCCGGTACCGTTTCGCTGGAAATCGCCATCGCCGCCGTCGTGCTCGGCGCCATCCCGCTCCTGCTGCTTGGTTTCGGCGGCGCCGTCGCTGCGCTGATCCTGCTCGGCCTGCTGTTTGCCGCCTTCCATGCGCTCTGCCTCAACCAGATCGACGGCCAGACCGGCGATACGATAGGTGCCCTGCAGCAGGTGAGCGAGATATCGGTGCTGCTCGTCGCCTCCGTGGCTCTTTCCTGATCCCTTTGGCCTGATTTGATTCCTTTTAGGAGACCTTGCCCCCATGCCCTTCAAATCGCTCGATGAATTGCGTGCCGCCTGCCTCGATCTGCCAGCCGGCAGCCACACCGCTGCAGAGGCAGTATCCCGCCGTCAGGACACGCTCACCAAGCCACAGGGCAGCCTCGGCCGGCTGGAGACCATCGCCGCATGGCTGGCGCGCTGGCAGGGCCGTGACATGCCCAGGCTCGACCGGGTGAAGGTGTTCGTCTTCGCCGGCAATCACGGCGTCACCGCGCAGGGCGTGTCGGCTTACCCGTCGGAAGTCACGGTGCAGATGGTGGCGAATTTCGCCAGCGGAGGTGCCGCCATCAACCAGCTCGCCCGCATCGCCGGCGCCGAGCTCGATGTCATCCCGCTTGATCTCGACCATCCCACCGGCGATTTCACCCAAATGCCGGCAATGGACGAGGCAGCGTTTCTCGCTGCCGTCTCGGCTGGCTACGACGCCGTCACTGATGACCTCGACCTGATCTGTTTCGGCGAGATGGGCATCGGCAACACCACGCCGGCCGCTGCCATTTCAGCCGCACTGTTCGGCGGTGGCGCCGAAAAATGGACCGGGCGCGGCACCGGCGTCGATGATGACGGGCTGAAGCGCAAGGTGGTCGCCATCGAAGCCGGCCTGAAGCGCCATGCCGCCGCCCTTGCCGACCCGCTGGGCGTTGCCGCCGCGCTCGGCGGACGCGAACTCGCGGCCATCTTCGGCGCTACGCTGGCCGCCCGACATCTCGGCATTCCGGTGCTGCTCGACGGCTTCGTCTGCACCGCCGCCGCCGCCCCGCTGGCCAAGTTGCACCCGACTGGCCTCGCGCACACCATCGCGGCCCATGTCTCAGCCGAATCGGGCCATCGCGGCCTGCTCGAAGCGCTCGGCCTGCCGCCGTTGCTCGATCTCGGCATGCGGCTCGGCGAAGGCTCGGGCGCCTGCCTTGCCGTCAACATCGTTCGCTCGGCGCTGGAGTGTCATGCGCACATGGCGAGCTTTGCCGAGGCCGGAGTTTCAGAGAAGTAGACGGATCTAAGCTTTATAGAGCAGCAATCGCAAAGCAGCTTATGTCGCTTCCGCGCCCCCGATTCGCTCGGGAGGTCGACCAATGCGTCGGAAATGGTGAGCACAAGCTGCCGGATTCACGCCTTGAACGGAAAAAGCCCGCGCACCGAAATGCGCGGGCTTTTGAACCAAACGGTTGACCAAGCTTAGGTTGGGCAGCCGTAGCTCGGACACGGCGCGGCCGTAATGGTCGAGAGCTTTTCGCGCTTGTCTAGAACTGGCTTCACGTAGGTCTTCTTCATTCAAACGTCCCCATCGCCAAATGTCTACGGCACCAGCCTTGACTGGTGTTGGGGCGCTTTGTCAACGGCGGAAAATGCCGGCCGCCGGAGAGTCACAGGAAGCGGCACTTGCTTCGACAACTGCGGGAAGCGAGTCAAACGCATCCCGCCTCCAGGGTCTTTCCACCAAGTCTTTGAAGAATTTGGTGGGTGCGCACAGGATTGAACTGTGGACCCGCTGATTAAGAGTCAGCTGCTCTACCAACTGAGCTACGCACCCACTCGGCCGGCAAAAACCGGCGTTGGCGGGCATATAGCCGCCACCATCGGTCATGTCCAGCCCTGCCGGAATCATTTCCCGACAAATCGACAAGCCTGCCATCGATCAGACGAAAAGCTTGCCTTCCGCGACCTTGACCGCATTGCCGCCGATGCGCGCGGAGGCCAGTTTTCCGCCTTGCACGGTCAGTTCGAGGCGGATGCGCGAGGGACGCCCCATTTCCAGTCCCTGCTCGATCCACAGCTGCGAAATGCCGTCCGTCGGTGCGTCGAAATGCATGATGGCGCCGGCGAAAGCCGCAGCCGCCGAGCCGGTCGCGGGATCCTCATAGGACGGCGTGCCGGGCACGATCATGCGGACATGGAACGCGCTTTCATGGTTCACGCTCTCGCGGCAATAGACATAAGGACTGGCGAAGGCCCATTCGCTCTTGCGCGGCGCCAGTTCCGACCAGGCCTGGTTGTCGAGCCGGATCCGGCCCGCCGCCTCGAGATTGGCCACGGGGATGGTCACATAGGGCACACCGGCCGACCAGAATGATACCAGGTGATTCTCGAAGCCGATTTCGTGTGGCGTCAGGCCGAGTGCCGCCCCGATCGCCTCCGGATCGGCCTCGAGCTTCAGCGGCTCGGGCAGTTTCGCCAGGTCGAACTCGGCGAAAATGCTGCCATCGTGCCGGCTGACGGCGCAGCGCACCGGGCCGATATTCTCTTCCAGCACGAAAATGCCGGCGCCCTCCTCCGCCAGTTCGGCCAGAGCGATCGCGGCGCCGACGGTCGGATGGCCGGCGAACGGCATTTCATAGTCCGGCGTGAAGATGCGGATGCGGTTCTTATGCTTGGGATTGTCCGGCGGCATCACGAAGACGGACTCGGACAAATTGAATTCGCGCGCGATGGCCTGCATCGCGGCCGTATCCAGGCCCTCGCAATCCAACACCACCGCCAACGGGTTGCCAGCCAGTCGCTCGGTCGTGAACACATCGTAAAGCAAGTAATTCCGCGTTTTCATTCCTGCCTCAATCCCAACATGGGCGAAATTTAATTTGATATTCCAACCGTCAAGCCTGATCTGTGCACAGATAGGGACATTACGCATCATAGGGGTCCAGCGTGGACCAGATTGTCAATCTGCCAAAGACGGAATCGGATTCCGCCATCGAGACGGCGCTCGGCCTCGATATGAAGGGGCGGAGCCGGACGCGTCGTCGCGGTTGGCTCTATGCATTGCTGACCCTGGTCGCGCTTGCCGCTGGCCTGGGCCTCTACCAATGGTATGCGGGCACGCCGGCCAGGATCGACTACACGACGACGCCGGCAGCCAAGGCCGATCTCACCGTCCAGGTGTCGGCGACGGGCACGTTGCAGCCGCTCACCCAGGTCGACATTTCCAGCCAGCTCTCCGGCATGATCGGTTCGGTCTCCGTCGAGGAGAACCAGCAGGTCAAGAAGGGCGACGTGCTAGCGGCGCTCGACACAGCCAAGCTGCGTGTCCAGATCGAGCGCGCCGAGGCTTCAGCCAAGGCGGCGGCTGCCAATGTCGAGGATGCCAAGGTCACCCTCGACGAGAACGAAAAGGCGCTTGTGCGATCGGCCGCCTTGACCAAGCGTGGCATGGCCACCGACCAGTCGCTGGAAGCGGCGAACGCGACGCGCGACCGCTCCAGGGCGGCGCTCGACAGCGCCGAGGCGAATCTAGCCATCGCCAATGCCGACCTGAAATCGCAGCAGACCGACCTTGCCAACAGCACCATCTATGCGCCCATCGACGGAATCGTGCTGACGCGCTCGGTCGATCCCGGCCAGACGGTCGCCTCCTCCCTGCAGGCGCCGGTGCTGTTCGTCATCGCTGCCGACCTCAGGAACATGGAACTGGTTGCGGCCGTCGACGAGGCCGATATCGGCGCGGTCAAATCAGGCCAGCATGCCCGCTTCACGGTCGATGCCTTCCCGGACCGGCCGTTCGATGCCGAGATCCGCGACATCTCGTACGCCTCGGTCACCACCGACGGTGTCGTCACCTACAATGCGCGGCTCGAGGTCGACAACAACGAGCTGTTGCTGCGGCCGGGCATGACCGCGACTGTCTCGGTCGTCACCCGGCAGGCCAAGGACGTTCTCACCGTCCCGGCAACCGCTTTCCGCTACCGCCCGGCGCAGCAGGCGGCCCGTGGCTGGAGCCTGAGCGACCTGTTCACTGGCCGCATGGGCCGCCCAAACCGCCAACGCCCGGCCGCGCCACCCACGGACGGCTCGCGCACGCTGTACGTGCTGGAGAACGGACGGCCGCATCCGGTCAACGTCAAGATCGGCTCGACCGACGGCGAGCTGACCGAGATCATCTCGGGCCTCGACGAAGGCGCGCTAGTTATCACCGCGTCGCAGCAGCGGAGCTAAGGCCGTGGCCGCGGGTGCTGCCCTTATCGCCTTTGACAAGGTCTGGAAGAGCTATGGCCAGGGCGAGGCCAAGGTCCATGCGCTGGCCGGCGTCGACCTTGCCATCCGGCGCGGCGAATTCGTCGCCATCATGGGTCCTTCCGGCTCCGGCAAGTCGACGGCGATGAACATCATCGGCTGCCTCGACACGCCGACGGCCGGGACCTACTCCTTCATGGGCATCGACGCCGGACGGCTCGACCGCAACCGCCGCGCCATGCTGCGCAACCTCTATGTCGGCTTCGTCTTCCAGGGCTACAATCTGCTGGCCCGCACCACCGCGGCGGAAAATGTCGAACTGCCGCTGATCTATCGTGGCGTGGCAGCCCGCGAGCGCCGCGACCTCGCCATGCAGGCTTTGGCGCAGGTCGGGCTTGTCGGCCGCGAACACCACACGCCGGCCGAACTGTCCGGCGGCCAGCAGCAGCGCGTCGCGATCGCGCGCGCCATCGTCACCAGGCCGACCCTGCTGGTGGCCGACGAGCCGACCGGCAACCTCGACACCGCCCGCACGCACGAGATCATGGAGTTGCTGACCCAACTCAACACCGAGCTTGGCCTGACCATCACCATGGTCACCCATGAGGCTGATGTCGCCTCCTACGCCGAACGTACCATCCGCTTCGTCGACGGGCATGTCGCCTCCGACACCATGAAGGCAGAGCTGGCATGATCTGGGAAACTGTCCGGCTTTCCTTGCGCTCCATCCGCCGCAACGTGCTGCGCTCGTTCCTGACGCTGCTTGGCATCGTCATCGGCGTTGCCGCGGTCATCGCCATGCTCACCATAGGCTCCGGCACCACGGAAAAGGTCAAGGCCGACATCTCCAAGCTCGGCAGCAATTTGCTGGTCGTCCGCTCAGGCCGGCCCGCGGGGCCAGGCGGGCCAGGCGGGCTCGACCAGGTGGTGCGCCCGCTGGCCGAAAAGGACCTGACGGCGCTGGTTGCGCATCTCACCGGCGCGCGCGCCATTTCGCCGGCGTCGCAGAAACAGGTGCGCGTCATATTCGGCACCGAAAGCCTGACCTCGGGCGTCACCGGCACTGACAGCGCCTATCTCGATGCCCGCGACTGGAAGCTGGTGTCAGGCCGGCCGTTCAGCGATTCCGAAACCCGGTCCGGCACCGGCGTGTGCCTTATCGGCGAGACAGTGCGCCAGCAATTCTTCGGCGCCGGCGACCCCGAGGGCGAGATCATCCGCGTCAACCGGACCTCCTGCAAGGTCATCGGCCTGCTCGAGCCCAAGGGTTACACTGGTTTCGGCCAGGACCAGGACAATGTCGTCCTGATGCCTCTGCATGCCTATCAGCGCCGCATCGCGGGAAACCGCGACATCGACAACATCTACATCGCCGCCGACGACCGCACGCCGACAAGCGAGTTGCAGCCGCGCGTCGAGGACATCCTGCGCGACGCGCGCCGCATAACGCCCGACCGCGAGAGCGATTTCGCCATCCGCGACATGACCCAGATCGCCGACGCCATGGCCAGCGCCACCGCCACCATGACCGGCATGCTGGGCGCCGTCGCCGGCGTCAGCCTGCTGGTCGGTGGCATCGGCATCATGAACATCATGCTGGTGTCGGTCACCGAGCGCACCCGCGAGATCGGCATCAGGCTGGCCATAGGCGCCCATGAAAAACACATCCTCATCCAGTTCCTGGTCGAGGCGACGGTGCTGTCGCTGCTCGGTGGCATCATCGGCATCCTGATCGGGCTGGCACTGGCCGGCCTTGCCTCATTGACGCTGACCATCCCCTTCGCGCCGAGCCCGGCTGTCATCCTGCTTGCCGTCGGCTTTTCCGCCCTGATCGGCATGGTGTTCGGCTTCTTCCCGGCGCTGCGCGGCGCCAGGCTCAACCCGATCGACGCGTTGCGGCACGAATAGAACCCGGCCACCATCCGGCACCCCAATTGATTCTGCACAACTTGTGCCGTTTCCGCCCCGTGCATCCACTGTCGCGGCGCGATTTGCGATGTTAGGACAGGGTATCTCTGGTCGGGGAACAGCAGATGAGCAAGAAGGCGCGCCTGATCCTGGCGATCGTGATCCTGGAAGCCGTCCTTGCCGGCATCTGGTGGTATCTCGCCCACTTCGGCATGGCCAATCCTGACCGCGTCACATCGGATTTCCAGACAGTCGTCGGCCAGACCATGGGAATGGCGATGGGCGGCTTGCTGGGGCTTGGCGTTGTCTTGTTCTTCGTCGCCGCGCGCAATGATCGCAAGGACGTGCAGAACAAAGCGCCGCGTTAGTCGACGCCCGAAAAATGCCACTCGATCAGCGGCTTCATGTGCGGCATGAGCCCATCGGGCAGATCAGTGGCGTGGCGGATGATCACCGGCCCCTCGATCTCCGGCTCGCTCTCGGTCGCGACGAAAGCGCGGATGCGCTCGGCGATTGAGTCGGCCGGCGCCGTCTCGTGATAGCGGCGAAAGATCACCGTGCCGCTGTTCGCCGACAAAGCGTGATAGCGCTCGCCGCGCCTCACGCGCGACAGGTCGAGGCCGGTCTCCTCCCGCACCTCGCGGGTCATGTTGAAGTCGACGTCGACCAGCCCGTCGCGAAAATCCGTCGGCTCGAACGAGCCGGCGGCGAAATAGACGCGCCCGGCATTGACCGTGTGCGGCGCCATTCGGATCGCCACCAACGCATTGTCGCCGGCAACCAGCATGGCGTGCGCAAAGGCATGCTCGGCCCCCGAACTGTCGCGCCGCCTGCGCCAGAGCATGAAGGTCGAGTAGTTGACGGCATGGCAGCGGCCGACGAGGCGATTATCGCGCCAGGCGAGTTGCGAGAGCAGCACCATGGTGCCGTCGAACAGCGCCGGATTGGCCGAGATCTCGCGTTGCCAGTTCTCGGCGATCGCCTCCGCATTATCCAGCGCGAAGGGGTGCGGGGCCGGATCGAGCCGCACATCGACGGCGTCGACCGGCAGGATGATATTGCGCGGCAGGTCGAAATCCATGGTGATCACGCCATGTCGAGGGTGATGGCCACCGGACAGTGGTCGGATGCCTTCGGCCGGTCCCAGCCGGCGCGCGGAAAGCGGTCCACCTCCTGTCCTGGCGGAAATATGGTGCGCCAGGGCTGGCCGTTGCGGACGATGTCGGGGACGGCCGTGGCGTTCTTGGCCGCCAGCCCCCGCGACAGCAGGATATAGTCGAGCTGGCACAGGTGCCGCTCTTGCGGTCCCCGCGTGTGATACAAAGTCCAGCGGTTCATCTCCGGCCGCCGCTCGACCACGTTTTCGCAGAACCCGCCTTCCGTCAGCACATTGACGCAAGACAGGGTCTCGTCGACCACTTCGAAGCGATAGCCGTCGAACTCATCGCCGGCGATCTTCACGCGTTGCCGGTAATCATTCATATCGCCGCAGACCGCCCAATCCTTGTCGGCAGCCTCGCTGCCGAAACGCTCCTCGATGATGCGGCGCACCGCCAGCGCCTCGGCAATGCGGACCGGCATGGTTGCCTCGCGCCCGTCGAGCCCGTTACGCGGCGAGCCCATCGACTTGAAGTGCACGAGATAGAGCGTCAGCGGCACGCCGCCGACGGTGACGTCAACCTCCAGGCAGTCGCGCCGGAAGATGCGCTCATTGGCCTGATTGCCGAGCGCCGCGAGTTCCGGCGTGTGCAGTCCGAACTGATCGTAGGTGACGTAGGCATGGCTGGTCATGCGCACGAACTCGATGGGCTGCCCCTGCGCGGTCTCGTTGCGCATCATCATCGCCACATCGATGCCGCGCGTATCGTTGCCCGACGTCGTGTATTTCTGGCGGTAGCCCTGCCCCACCATCTTGAACAGATAACCATATTCAAACGCCTTCAGGGCCTCGATGTTGTCGACCTCCTGCAGGCAGATGAGGTCGGCTCGGGTTGCCGCGATCGCCAGCGCCGTCAGCTGGCGCGTGTCGTCGGACTGGGCGATGGCGCGCGCCTGTTCCAGGATCTTGTATTCGGCCTCGCTCTGGATATCGAAAAGCGCCAGCGTGCGATCCTCGTTGAGCTGGTTGCGATAACCGGAAAAATCGAACCTGTTCATCAGGTTCTCGACATTGAAGGTGGCAAGGCGCAGCGGCATGCCCCGAGCTTTGCCCGCAAGCGCGGCGGAAAACAAGGCCGCCGGACCACCCGCTGGGATCGATTGGTCCTGATGGCATTCGCGCCATGGTTGACGGAACCTTTCCGTTCATCCGCCGTTCAGACGCAAAGATCCACTGTGACCCCATTCCTCGGGTAGGCGTGGGGCCTTCATCTCTTGGAGAGTGTTATGAACTCGCTCTGTTCTTCAACGGTTAAATCGGGGCTGATCGCCCTGGCCATCATATCCGGTGTCACATCGACATCCGTCGCCGGGCCGATGATGCAGCCGGACGTTTCCGTCCCAGCAAGCACCGCCGCGCCGGCGATCACGCAGGTTCGTGATAGCTGGGCGGGCGGCAACAACAACAACAACAACTGGAGATGGCGCCGGTCAGGCAACCATTGGAACGGCAACCACTGGAATGGCAACCATTGGAATGGCAACCATTGGAACGGCGATGATAACTGGCGTTGGCGCCGCCACCACTATCGGGGTGGTCGCTACTATGACGATGGTGCTGGTGCTGCGATCCTCGGACTGGGTCTTGGGCTAGGCCTGGGCAGCATGTACAACAACTATAACTCCTACGACGCTCCGCCGCCGCGTCGCTATTACCGCGCAGGTCGCCTGTCGAGCGCCCACGTCCAGTGGTGCTACAACCGCTACCGGTCGTATCGTTCCTATGACAACACCTTCCAGCCCTATAACGGTCCGCGCCAGCAGTGCTGGTCGCCCTATAGCTGATCTGCCCATAGCGGGGCAGCAACGAGCAGAAATGAAAACGGCGCCACATGGCGCCGTTTCGATTCCCAGGGCCTGGAACTCGCTTAGTTCTTGGCCTTGTCGACCAGCTTGTTCTTCGAGATCCACGGCATCATGGCACGCAGCTTGGCGCCGACTTCCTCGATCTGGTGGCTGTCGTTCATGCGGCGGATGCCCTTGAAGCGCGACATGCCGGCGCGATACTCCTGCATCCATTCCGAGGTGAACTTGCCGGTCTGGATGTCCTTCAGCACACGCTTCATCTCGGCCTTGGTCTCGGCGGTGATGATGCGCGGGCCCGAGACATATTCACCCCATTCGGCGGTGTTCGAGATCGAGTAGTTCATGTTGGCGATGCCGCCTTCATAGATCAGGTCGACGATCAGCTTGACCTCGTGCAGGCACTCGAAATAGGCCATCTCAGGCGCGTAGCCGGCTTCCACCAGCGTCTCGAAGCCGGCGCGGATCAGTTCGACCAGGCCGCCGCACAGCACGACCTGCTCGCCGAACAGGTCGGTCTCGCATTCCTCGCGGAAATTGGTCTCGATGATGCCCGAACGACCGCCGCCGACGCCGCAGGCGTAGGAGAGCGCGAGATCAAGCGCGTTGCCCGAAGCGTCCTGGTTGACGGCAACCAGGCACGGCACGCCGCCGCCCTTCTGGTATTCGCCGCGCACCGTGTGGCCCGGACCCTTCGGCGCGATCATGACAACGTCGACGGTCGACTTCGGTTCGATAAGGCCGAAATGCACGTTGAGGCCGTGCGCGAAGGCGATCGCCGCGCCGTCGCGGATGTTCGGCGCGATTTCGTTCTTGTAGATGTCTGCCTGCAATTCGTCGGGCGTCGCCATCATCATCAGGTCGGCCCACTTGGCGGCATCCGCCACGCTCATCACCTTGAGCCCATCGGCCTCGACCTTCTTGGCCGTCGCCGAGCCGGCCTTCAGGCCGATGGCGATCTCCTTGGCGCCTGAATCCTTGAGGTTGAGCGCATGCGCCCTGCCCTGGCTGCCATAGCCGATGATGGCGACCTTCTTGCCCTTGATCAGGTTGAGATCGGCATCACGATCGTAATAGACACGCATTTTGTCTTCCTTCCCGTTTTAAGACTCAGAGGCCTCGCGGCCCGGTTTTGCTCCAAAAAGAGCGAGAAACTGCTGCGCCGCCCGCACGGCATCGCCGTCGATCGTCGCCTCAGTCAATTCCAGCCGGTCGCCGAGGAGCAGACGGATCTGCACGTCCCGGGCGACCAGCCCGAAAAAAGTGCGAAACGCCATCTCGGCGTCCGCGAAATCGAGCAACCCCGATTGCCGGCCAGCTTCCAGCACCGGCTTCAGTCTCTTGGCCAATGCGAAGCGGCCATTGTCCAGCACGACGGCGCCAAGGTTATCCTTGCCGGAGCCTGCATGGCCGACCGCGACGCGGTTGAGCGCGATCGAGGTATCGCTTGAGATCACCCTCAGCCAGTCGGACGCAAAGCGCTCAAGGCTTGCCGTCAGCGAGGCAATATCGAGGCCCTTGCCGTCGACCGGCGCCACCCGAACCTTTGAGGCCTGCCACTGGACCGTTGCCGTCAGCAGCCCGTCGCGGTCCCCAAACCATTTGTAGAGCGTCTCCTTGGAACAGCTCGCCCGACGCGCCACCGCCGTCATGGTGAGCTGATCGCCCTCCTCGACCAACAGCCGCAGGGCTGCGTCGAGAACGGCTTTCTGCCGCTCCGTCAGCGCTTCGGCGGTCTCGATGTCGGGTACACTGTGCAACACGCTCTTCCCTCGAGCACGGCAGACCGAAACACATCGGTGCCGTACCGTACGTTACGGTTCGGCATATTGCGCAATACGCCTGCCGGCGCAAGAGGCACGCGAAGAAAAACCTGAGGGCGGGCATGAACCCCGGAGGTATCGGTCAGCCGCGTCAACCGCTCGGCCACTTCGCCTCGGTCAGTCCGATCCGCGTGAACGGGTCGATCACCGTGCCGGCCACCATCGAGGCGAGGAACTGTGGCGCCGGCGGAATTTTCGC
>NZ_JBAZUD010000137.1:0-13514 GCF_041661565.1 Mesorhizobium sp. | reverse complement strand
TCTCAACCGTTATCGGTGCGCGGGCAAGGGCGACAAGTTTGTCCAGCAGCGCTCGTATTTTCACAGGTTGGCCGGAACATATATTCAGGATGGTCCCTGGCGGGATGTCCTCCGCCATCATGACCGTGCGCGCATAAGCGTCGGCCACGTCGCGCACATCCAGAAAATCCCGCTCAGCCTCCAGATCTCCCACCTTTAAGATGGCTGGCTGCCGTTGTTGCTCAATCCGGGCAATCTGCGCCGCAAAGTTCGGCACGACAAATTTTTCCGCCTGCCGCGGGCCGGTGTGGTTGAAAAGGCGCAGCCGCACGACGCGCAACCCGCGCATGGCCAACGCGCCAAGCGCGATATCGGCCGCCGCCTTTGTCGCTGCGTAATCATTGATCGGGGCAATCGGAGAGTCTTCGGTGTGAACTCGTTCACCGTGGCCGTAGATTTGTCCCGAGCTTGCAAAAATGAATGACGCGTTCTCGGCAAATTTCAGGATCGCCCTGGCGCAGTTGAGCGTACCCAGAACGTTGGTTCGCCATGCGTCCACATCGGCAGCAGCATCCGGAATCTGGCTGATCGCGGCCAGATGGATGACATGATCAGGGCGAAACCCCGCCACGACCTGGTCGACCGCCGCTACGTCGTTTACGTCAACAATTTGGACATCGTCCTCGCCGACGCTCGGGCTATGGTGGGTTCCAAGTATTTCCAGGGACGAACCCAGCAAATTTCGCAAGGCTCCCGCCACGTATGGCGCCACAAATCCACCATAGCCTGTGATGAGCACTCTCATCGCAACGGGAGACTCCCGGCACCAACCACGCCTGCCGAGATGCAATATCCCGAGCCTCGCGCCAGCCTTCTTCGCAAGTTAGCCCCCAGCCTGTCCTTTGCTTCCGATCGAGAAGAACCGCGG
This sequence comes from Mesorhizobium sp., assembly GCF_041661565.1. Classification (GTDB taxonomy): domain Bacteria; phylum Pseudomonadota; class Alphaproteobacteria; order Rhizobiales; family Rhizobiaceae; genus Mesorhizobium. The sequence continues at coordinate 12,607 of NZ_JBAZUD010000137.1, read as the reverse complement.
TGGTGTCGTCGGGCCTATGCTTAACCCAGTATCGCAGCGCAGTCACGTCCCTGACAGCCGCACCCGCTCCGACTCGACGGCTTGGCGATCAGCGGGCCGCCAGGCTCACGCCGCCTTGTCGCGGACCTGATAGTCCTTGATCGTGGCGAAACGGATGCCCTTCCAGCGTTCGGCTTCGTAGTTGAGCGAGAAGGCGTGTTGGGCGAGGAAGACCGGATCGTTGTCTAGGTCGCGGGCGATGTCGCCGCGATGCGCCTCGATGAAGCGCGTTACCTCGGCCTTGTCGTCGGCCGATATCCAGCGGCAGACCGAAAAACGTGACATCTCGAACTCGACCGGCAAGGTGTATTCGAAGTTCAGGCGCTCCTTGAGGACGTCGAGCTGCAGGGCGCCGACAACGCCGACGATGGCCGGCGATCCGTCCTCGGGCGAGAACAGCTGCACGACGCCTTCCTCTGCCATCTGGTGCAGCGCTTCCTTGAGCTTCTTGGCCTTCATCGCATCGCCGAGACGGACGCGGCGCAGGATTTCCGGGGCGAAGTTCGGCACGCCGCGAAACAGGATCTCCTCGCCCTCGGTGAGCGTGTCGCCGATGCGCAGCGTGCCGTGGTTTGGGATGCCGACGACGTCGCCGGCAAAGGCTTCGTCGGCCGTGACGCGGGTGCGGGCGAAGAAGAATTGCGGCGCCGACAGGCTCATCGGCTTGCCGGTGCGCACCAGCTTGGCCTTCATGCCGCGCTCGAGCTTGCCCGAACAGACGCGCACGAAGGCGATGCGGTCGCGATGGTTGGGGTCCATATTGGCCTGGATCTTGAAGACGAAGGACGTCATCTTGTCTTCGGTCGCCTCGACCTTGCGGGTGTCGGCCTCCTGCGCCCGCGGCGGCGGCCCGAAGGCGCCGAGCGCCTCGATCAGGTCGCGCACCCCATAATTGCGCAGCGCCGAGCCGAAATAGACGGGTGTCAGATGGCCCTCGCGGAAGGCGTCGATGTCGAGCGGTCGGCAGGCCTCGCGCGCCAATTCGAGTTCCTCGATGAAAGCCTCGCGCTCGTTTTCCGGCAGCAGGCCGGCGACGCGGTTGGAATCGGGACCGTTGACCGGCGTGCGTTCCTTCTCGTCATCACCCCGGCGCACGGCATTCAGCGCCAGGTGATAGGTGCCGGAAAAATTCCTGCCGCGGCCGATCGGCCAGGTGATGGGGGCGGTGTCCAGCGCCAGCTTCTGCTCGATCTCGTCCAGGATCTCGAATGGGTCGCGGCTCTCGCGGTCCATCTTGTTGACGAAGGTGATGATCGGGATGTCGCGCAGCCGGCAGACTTCGAAGAGCTTCAGCGTGCGCGGCTCGATGCCCTTGGCGGCATCGATGACCATGACGGCCGAGTCGACCGCCGACAGCGTGCGGTAGGTGTCGTCGGCGAAGTCCTCATGGCCCGGCGTGTCGAGCAGGTTGAAGACATTGTCCTCATATTCAAAGGTCATCACCGAGGTGACGACCGAAATGCCGCGCTCGCGCTCGATCTTCATCCAGTCCGACCGGGTCTGGATCTTGTCTTTCTTGGCCTTGACCTCGCCGGCAAGCTGGATGGCGCCGCCGAACAGCAGCAGCTTTTCGGTGAGCGTCGTCTTGCCGGCGTCCGGGTGCGCGATGATCGCGAAGGTGCGGCGGCGCGCCACTTCTTCTTCTATTGCTTCGGCCATTCTCTGGATTTCCGTGTGACAGGCCGGGCTTCTAGCAGCGCAGTGCCGGACTGTCGACCGTTCCGGCCGCGTCGACCACGGGAGGCCGGAACAAGCCGCGTCTGTCGCGCAGGTCCGCCAGGGAGACCGCCGGCGGCCAGCCGGGTCTCGCCTTTCGGCATGGTCGTCGTATAGAGGAACGCAAGGGGCGCGAGAAGGAGCGGGCATGACTGCCACGAAACAAGTGATCGTCATCGGCGCTGGCATTATCGGCGCCTCCATCGCCTGGCATCTGGCCAGGGCGGGAGCGCAAGTGACGGTGATCGCCGACAGCGCCGCCGGCGGGATCGCGACGCCGAATTCCTTTGCCTGGATCAATGCCAGCTGGGGAAATCCGGAGCCTTATTTCCGGTTGCGCACCCGCGCGATGGCCGAGTGGACGCGGTTGGCACAGGACCTGCCCGGCCTGCCGCTCAGCTGGTGCGGCGGGCTGTGCTGGGACCTGCCGGCCGCCGAGCTGGAAACCTATGCCGCGCAACATTCAGCCTGGGGCTACGGCATCGAACGCGTCGACCGGGCCGGCGCCGCGCGCATCGAACCCAGTCTCGTCGAGCCGCCCGACTTTGCCCTGCACGTCGCCGAAGAAGGTGTCGCCGAGCCAGTGGCGGCCACGAAAGTTCTGCTGGCCGACGCCCAGCGACACGGCGCGAAGATCATTGCCAGCACGGTTACGGCGCTGGTCCAGACCGACGGCAGGATTACCGGCGTCGATACATCGCACGGCCTGATGGCCGCCGACGAGGTGGTGATCGCGGCCGGCGTCGGCTCGCCCGATCTCGCGGCGACGGCGGGGATCAGCCTGCCGATCGAGACGCCGCCCGGGCTGATCGTCCATTCCCGGCCATATCAAAAGCTTCTCAACGGGCTGGTGCTGGGCGAGCGTCTGCACATGCGCCAGACGGCGGAGGGCCGTATCATCGCCGGCTCGGATTTCGGCGACGCCGATCCGGGCATGGACGGGGAAGCAACCGCCCACGAGCTGTTCGCGGCCCTGCAAGCCAGCTTGCGCGACAGCGACGGGCTGGAGCTGGATTTCCACACGGTCGGCTATCGGCCGACGCCCATCGACGGCTTCCCGATCATCGGCCGCGCCGAAGGCATGGACGGCCTCTATATCGCGGTGATGCACTCCGGCATAACGCTGGCGCCGGCGGTCGGCCTATTTTCGGCGCGGGAAATCCTCGACGGCGAACGCGACCCGCTGCTGGCGCCTTATGGATTGGGCCGGTTCGCCCAGTGATCCCGGTATGAGACAGGCTGGTAGACCGGCGACAGGCGATAGTCGCCGCAGACCTCGTCCGTCTTCCTCCAGGTGCGGTCTCTAGGCGCGATCCGCCAGTGCCGCCGGCTTTTTGGTCGCGTGCGAGCCTCTGTTGTGCGTCCGCTCGTAGAGTTCGCGGACGATCCGGCTGGCGGTCATCTCGAACAGAAAGGGCAGGAAGGCGTGAACGAGCGCGGCAGAAGCGGCCAGCAGCAAGCGCGACGAGAACCACGCGGCGAAGGCCATATGGCCGAAATAGGTTTCGCCGACCTTGGCCGGATGGGCGGTGAAAATTCGTGCAACCGACATGCTCGTCCCCTTCATATCCCGAATTGCCATCCTGACACGCTTCACCAATGCTTCGGTCTCAAAATGTCCTTGTCTTCAACCGATTCATGGGACAAACATCCCATATGAAGCTGGAAATCGATGAAATCGACCGTAAACTGCTTGCCGAACTGCAACGCGACGGCACACTCTCCGTCGACCAGCTTTCGGAGCGGGTGTCGCTGTCGCGCAATGCCTGCTGGCGGCGGGTCAAGCGGCTGGAGGAAGACGGCGTCATCACCGGCCGCGTCGCGCTGGTCGATGCCGACAAGCTCGGGCTCGGCCTTTCGGTGTTCATCCTGATTCGCACGTCGAACCATGACCCGGACTGGCTGGGGAAGTTCCGCGCGGCGGTGACCGGCTTTCCCGAGATCACCGGCGTCTACCGCATGTCGGGCGATCTCGACTATGTGCTGCGCGCCCGGGTTGCCGACGTGAAGGCCTATGATCGGCTCTACCAGCGGCTGATCGCCAAGGTGGCGCTGTCGGATGTGTCGGCCTCCTTCGTGATGGAAGAGATCAAGGAGACCACTGTGGTTCCGATGGAGGTGCGCTGAGTTGCTCGTGCCATGGTCAAGCCAGAAAGAAAGCCGTTGATAGGCTTGCTGGCGAATTGACCGAATCGCGGTTCACGCCGATAGGATCGATTTTATGCGCGCAGCCCTCCATTCTTCTTCCGTCATTGGTCCCACCGTCGGCTTCGTCAGGTTGCCGCATGGTGAAGGACTACCCCTCCCCGCCTATGAAAGTTCCGGCGCCGCCGGCATGGATTTGCGCGCCGCCGTGCCCGACGACCGGCCATTGCTGATACTGCCGGGGAAACGCGCTTTGGTGCCAACCGGCCTGGTGATGGAAATTCCCGAAGGATTGGAGGGCCAGGTGCGGCCGCGCTCCGGGCTTGCCTTCAAACACGGCCTCACCGTCCTCAATTCACCCGGCACGATCGACAGCGACTATCGCGGCGAGGTCAAGGTCCTGCTGGTCAATCTCGGCGACGAGGATTTCGCCGTGACGCGCGGCATGCGCATCGCCCAGATCGTTTTCGCCGCAGTCACGCAGGCAGCGGTGGAAGAGCGCGACCTTGCCGGCGGGACAACGCGAGGCTCGGGCGGGTTCGGATCGACCGGCACCGCCTGATGGTGCCGCCGAAACTTGTCATCTTCGATTGCGACGGCATTCTCGTCGATACCGAGAACCTGGCCAACAGGCGCCTTGCTGAATGGCTGAGCGCCGCCGGCTATCCGACGAGTTTCGAATTTTGCCGCAAGCATTATTCCGGCCGAAGCATGGCCTCGGTGCAGAAGGACATCGAAGCGCAGACCGAGGTCCGCCTCGGCGCCGATTTCGTCGATTGCTGGAACGCCGGCCTGCCGGACCTCTTCGCCCACGGCGTCGAAGAAATCCCCTTTGTCCGCGATTTCATCGAAGCGGTGCGCGTGGCCGGCATCGCCTATTGTGTCGCCACCTCGGCCAGGATTTCGAAAATGCACATCACGCTTGGCCAGACCGGGCTGCTGCCGCTGTTCGAGCATGCGATGTTTTCCTCGACCATGGTCGCGCGCGGCAAGCCGTTTCCGGACCTGTTCCTGCACGCGGCAGAAACCATGGGTTTTTCGCCTGACGACTGCATCGTCATCGAGGACAGCGTCGCCGGCACGCAGGCCGGCATCGCCGCGGGCATGCGGGTGTTTTCCTATCATGGCGATGCCTATTCCGACCGCGACGGCTTGATACGGGCCGGCGGCATTCCGTTCGACGACATGCGCTCGCTGGCCGGCCTGGTGCCTATTAACTGAGGCCAACGAACGGACGGGCTGGACGTGTCTTGCCGCCATGCTACGGTCTTGGCAACCGAGCCCGAACGCCGATGCCGACGATCTTCCTTCGCTTCACCCTCGCCTTGATCCTGCTGCCGTTCCTGTTGACCGCGGCCGGCGCGCAGGCAGTCGCCTTTCCCGATCTCGGCACCGCGCTGCCCGGCCGTGCCGATGTGACCTATCTCGATCTGGCGAAGATGGTCATTCCTGACCTGGCCGCCGACAAGGATGGCTTCTACAGAGGCGGGCCGCCGATCGACATGCGCCATATCGAGGGACCCGACAGCGGCGGTTCGCCACCAGAGACGTCGAGCCTGCCGAATGCGGCCGTGCTCGCCATCAGGGCCGGAGGCAAGGACCGGCTGGCGATGCTGTTCGATCTCGGCGGTGATTCCGACAGCGCCGAGGGCTACGCCGTGCTGGCGCTCTACGACATCACGGCCAGGCCCAGACTGCTCGACGCCGTCAATGTCGCCGTCGACAAAAGCACCTATTTCCGTGATCCCGGCAAGATTGCCGTTGCTGCCGGCGAAGACGTCCTCATCACCATGAGCACGCATTTCAATTCGAACCAGGGCTATGTGGCCACGCCGGTGATCATGGTCCGCGACGACCGGTTCGAACTGATCGACATGATCTATACGTTCGATGAGAATTTGTGCGCCTACAGGCGCACGCAGACCGTCGCTTTCCAGTCCATCCCGGGCCAGCCCCAGGCCGCCATCCGGGCGACGGTGACCGATGCCATCGTGCCCAGCGGCGAAAGCTGTGACGAGGCGGCGCCGAAGGCGTTATCGCACGACATTTCCGTCACCTACCGCTGGGACAAGGAGGCGTCGCACTACCGCAAGGATTCCGATGCGTTCGAGCGCTTGTCAGCAGAGAACGCAAAACGCTTCTGAACAGGCGCATTCATTTGCCCGGCGAAAACCGGCACGATAGAATTACATTGTGATCCGCGCTTGAAGGGGTGCTTCCATGGACAAGGGCAAGATCTTTCGCGACCTGCATGCCTCGACATTCGTCATGCCCAATCCTTGGGATATCGGCACGACGAAGCTCTTGGGTTCCTTCGGCTTCAAGGCGCTGGCGACGACCAGCGCCGGCTTTGCCTTTTCGCGCGGCCTGCCGGATGGCGCCGTGACGTTCGAGCAGATGATCCATCATTGCCGCGAGGTGTCGGCGGCGACCAGCCTGCCGGTCTCGGCCGACCTCGAGAAGGGCAAGGGCGACAGCGCCGAGCAGGCCGCCGAAACCATCTTCGCGGCGGAGGCGGCGGGCCTTGCCGGCTGCTCGATCGAGGACCACACCGGCGATCCCGACAAGCCGATCTATGATTTCGCTCACGCGGTCGAGCGCGTCGCGGCGGCGGTGGAGGCAGCGCGAGCGCTGAAGCGCGATTTCGTGTTCACGGCGCGGGCCGAGAATTTCCTGTGGGGTAAGGCCGATCTCGACGATACGATCAAGCGGCTGCAGGCCTTCGAGAAGGCCGGCGCCGACGTGCTTTATGCGCCAGGCATCGGCGACGTCGAGATGGTCCGCACGCTCTGCTCGGCGGTCGGCAAGCCGGTCAACGTCATGGCGAAGCCGGGCTTCACCATCGCCGATCTTTCGATGGCCGGCGTGAAACGCATTTCGCTCGGGCCGTGGCTGACCAGTTTCGCCTATGGCATGCTGGAAACGGCCGCGCGCGAGATCCAGCAGGACGGCACGTTCGGCTTCACCCGCGCCGCCATGCCGTTCGGCAAGTTGCAGGCGCTGTTCAGCAAGCCCCTCTGATGGGCAGGCTGGGCGCATGACACTCACCGTCGTGGACATGCATACGGGCGGCGAGCCGCTCAGGATCGTCACGTCAGGCTATCCGGATATTCCCAAGGGGACCATCCGGGAAAAGCGCGCCTATGTGCGCGACCATCTCGATCACCTGCGCAAGCTGCTGATCTTCGAGCCGCGCGGCCACTACGACATGTATGGCGCGTTGCTGGTCGAACCTGACCTGCCCGGCGCCGACCTCGCCGTGCTGTTCATGCACAATGAAGGCTATTCGACCATGTGCGGCCACGCCATCGTGGCGCTCGGCCGCTATGCCGTCGATGAAGGGCTGGTGGCGAAACAGGAGCCGATCACGATCGTCAACATCGAGGCGCCCTGCGGCCTGGTTGTCGCCTCGGTGGAGGTCAGGGATGGCAAGGCGGGCGCCGTGTCGTTCGAAAGCGTGCCGGCCTTCCTGTTTGCCCGCGACCAGCGGATCGATCTGACGGGGTATGGCAGGATCGGTTTCGACATCGCCTATGGCGGGGCCTTCTACGCGCTGGCGGACTGCCATCAATTCGGGCTCGAATTCGGCCATAACAGGGTGCGCGATTTCGTCGACGCCGCGACGGCTCTGACAGACAGGCTGAAAGCGGATTTCCGCCTGTCGCATCCCGACCACTCCGACCTCGCTTTTCTCTACGGCACCATCCTGACCGACGGGAAGGATGATTTCTCCGGCGAGGCCACCAGGAACATCTGCGTCTTCGCCGATGCCGAGGTCGACCGTTCGCCGACCGGTTCCGGCGTCACGGCGCGGCTGGCTGCGATGCATGCCAAGGGCGGGATCGCCATCGGGCAGACGCGCACTTTCGAGAGCATTGCGGGCTCGCGTTTTTCCGGCGCGGTGGCGCGGACGACGAAGGCCGGCCCGCATGAAGCCGTCATCGCCCGCGTCGGCGGCCGCGCCTATTATTCCGGACGGGCGGAATTCATCGTCGAAGCCGATGATGAGCTCGGGCGCGGTTTCCTGCTGCGCTGAACCGGCCTCAGGCCCTCGGGAAGCGAGCCGTTTCCCGCGCCGAGATCGCCTTGTGCAGATGCACCATCATGGCGGCGGCGAAGAGCGGCGTCACCAAATTGAGCAACGGTATGGCGAGGAACGCCGATATGACCAACCCGGCGAGAAACACCGTGCCTGCATAGCGCTTGCGCAAGGCCCTGGCCTCGTCCTCCGGGCGGAAGCGCATGGCGGCGAATTCGAAGAACTCGCGCCCGAGCAGATAGCCGTTGACGACGAAGAAGGCGGCGATGTTGATGCCCGGCACCAGCAGGAGCAGAAGCGCAACGAGATTGCCGAGGATGACGACGCCGAGGAACCGCAGCGCCAGCACCAGCGAACGCAGCGCCGGCATGGCGCGTCCGGGCGCATCGAGGGGATAGTCGGTGCGCTCGACCACTTCGGCGATATCGTCGAGGAACAGGCCAGCCACGACAGCCGTCACAGGCGCAATGAGCAATGCCATGCCGAAGGCAAGCGCGATAGCGGCAATGATGCTGCCGATCAGGCCGGCCCAGGACGGCAGGCCGGGCAGCAGCGTCTGCAGCCATGGCAGGGCCAGCCATTCGACAAGGCTGGTAAGGCCGAGCCACAGGGCGACCAGCGCCAGCACCGTCAAGCCCAGCGTCTTGAAGAACACGGCGCGAAACGGAGGCGAGATCAGCTCGAAGGCCGCGGTGCGGGCAGCGTCGAAAATCACCGTGTATCTACCCCCAGGTCAGCAGACCGCCGGAAGGGCGGACGCTTCCCGAGATAGGCAGCGCACGCCGCGAGCACAAGCCATGGGCTATGACGCGAGCACCCGCTTGCGAACGGGGATCGTCATCGCCGCGACGCCTGCAACCACAAAACCCATGCCCAGCCATGCGGTCGGGCCCAAGCTTTCGCCCAGGAAGATGGCGCCGATGCCGACCCCGATCGGGACACGCAGATAGGCTTGCGACGTCGTACCGACCGAGCCCAGCGTCTGGATGAGGCGGAAGTAGATGGCAAAGGCTAGCGCCGTCGAGAACACCGACAGGGCGAGCAGGGCCAGGATCGACGCCATGGAAGGCGTCAGCGTCCAGGGCTGGTCCACCAGCACGCTGAGCGGCACCAGGATGACGGCGCCACAGAGCATCGAGCCCGCCGCAGGCAGCATCGGATCGAGGCCCTTGAAGCCGCGCCCGAAAATGGCGGCGCCCGCATAGGAGATCGTGGCGACGACGATGGCCAGTTGCGCCCAGAATTCATGCCCTAGTCCGCCGAGCGACTGCGTGCCGATGACGAAGCAGATACCGATGATGCCGGCGCCGACGCCGATCAGCTTGCGTGTCGTCACCGGTTCGTGGCGGGTGATCAGCGCGGTGAGCAGGAAAGTGAAGATCGGCGAGGTCGAATTGAGGATGGTGGCCAGGCCGGCATCGACCGAGCGCTCGGCGGCGGCGATCAGCGTGAACGGCACGACGCTGTTGAGGCAGGCCTGCAGGGCAAAGCGGCGCCACGTGGCCGCGTCGCGCGGCATGGAGAGCCCGCGCCAGCGGATGATGGCGAACAGGATGCCCCCGGCGATCAAGGTACGGGCGGCGATGAAGGTGACTGGCGGGATCGTCTCGACCCCGATCTTGATGAAGGTGTAAGAGGCGCCCCACAGCACCGCCAGGACGCCAAGCAGCGCCAGGTCGGTCGTCGTATTGCTCTTTCCAGACATCGGGCCCGCTGCTTCGTGTGATCGCGGTTGTTCTAGGCGAGGCTCCTGGGAAATGCTTCGTCCACGGTCGAATTGTCTTAGCGCCTGCCTTTTCACGGGCGCTGACCCGCCGCGCCACCTCGCTGCTGGATGGTCATCCGCCGGAACCCAGAAAATCGGTTGCCAATTTTCGGGGTCCTGCTGTAGACCCGCCCGGGCGCGGCAGGAAGCCGGCTGGGTGTGGCGGAGACTTTGATGGCCGATTATGACGTGCTTTGCATCGGCAATGCCATTGTCGACATCATCGCCCAGTGCGACGAGGAATTCCTGCAGACCAACGGCATCATCAAGGGCGCGATGAACCTCATCGACACGCATCGCGCCGAACTGCTCTACAGCCGCATGGGCCCGGCGATCGAGGCCTCCGGCGGCAGCGCCGGCAACACGGCGGCCGGCGTCGCCAGCTTCGGCGGCCGCGCTGCCTTCTTCGGCAAGGTGTCCAGCGACGCGCTGGGCGAAATCTACGCGCATGACATCCATGCGCAGGGCGTCGCCTTCGACACAAAGCCGCTCAAGGGCGAGCCGCCGACGGCGCGCTCGATGATCTTCGTCACGCCCGATGGCGAGCGCTCGATGAACACCTATCTCGGCGCCTGCGTCGAGCTCGGGCCGGAGGATGTCGAGGCCGACAAGGCCTCGGGCGCCAAGGTCACCTATTTCGAGGGCTATCTCTGGGACCCGCCGCGGGCCAAGGAAGCGATCCGGCAGACGGCGAAACTCGCGCATGCCGCTGGCCGCGAAGTCTCTATGACCCTGTCGGATTCGTTCTGCGTCGACCGCTATCGCGACGAGTTCCTCGACCTGATGCGCTCCGGCACCGTCGACATCGTCTTCGCCAACAGTCACGAGATCAAGTCGCTCTACCAGACATCGTCGTTCGACGAGGCGCTGGCGCGGATCCGCAAGGATTGCCGGATCGCCGCCGTGACGCGGTCCGAAAAGGGCTCGGTGATCGTGCGCGGCGACGAGACCGTGGTCATCAAGGCGACCGCCATCAACGAACTGGTCGACACGACCGGCGCCGGCGACCTCTACGCCGCGGGCTTCCTGCATGGCTACACGCAGGGCCGCGACCTCCAGACCTGCGGCGACCTTGGCTCGCTGGCGGCCGGACTGGTGATCCAGCAGATCGGCCCGCGCCCACGCCAGAATTTGCGCCGCGAGGCCGAAAAGGCTGGATTGTTGTAGGGGCGGCAGCGAAGCCGCCGATCTCCCCCTTGTGGGGGAGATGGTCGGCAGGCCAGAGGGGGGCGCTGTCCCGCCGGCATCGCCCAAATTTCATGGTTTCAAGACGCGACACCTGGCGAAAGCGCGGGGGCCGCGCAAACATCGCAACGCAGCGATCTCTCGCGCCCCCCTCTGCCCTGCCGGGCATCTCCCCCACTGGGGGGAGATTGGCAGCTTCACCGTCGCGCGGCTGTCATACATGGCTCCTACACGCAGGCTGGGAGCCCCGCGACTGACAGTGCGGGAGGTTCCCGGTCCGTTGGGGTGTCAAAGATGCAAGACAGCAAGCTGTCGGGCGGCCATGTTCGTTGCCGCCGCGATTTCCGTTCGCCAAACTAGAAATCAACAACCGGCCGCGGCTGGGAGGAGCGAGCGGCCAGAAAACAGATGCATGAACAGATTCCAGATAACCGGTCCTGGCCAGGACGATTTCGCGGACATGGTCGCGGAACAGGTCGAGCGCGCGCTTGCCCGCTATGACGAGGCGATCAACCAATCCACCATGGTCTCGGTCGGCAAGATCGCGGGCGGCATAGCCGCCGCCGTCACCTTGCTGTCGCCCAAACACCGGCGTGCCATCGACACCATCCATGCCGACCTTCCCGCGCTGGCCTCGAAATTCGTGCGCGCGCTGGCGGCGGAGGCCGCGCGCCGCACGGAGGCCGGCGCCGCCGGTGCTGCAAGTCCAACCCAGGTCCTGTTGGCCGATGAGCCGCCTTCCCCGCTGCCGCAGAGCGACGATCTCGAATCGATGCTGATCGAGGATTGGGCCGGCCGGGTAGCCGGGTCGACTTACCTGGAAGAAAACCTGCGCATCGCGCGTTCCACCCTGCATCGCTGGCAAAGGCGGGGCGAGGTGATCGCCTTGCGCAAGGGCGGCCGCAAGCATGTCTTCCCGCTGGCGCAGTTCGTCGACGGCAGGCCGGTGGCCGGCCTACGCGACGTGCTGTCCCTGATCGGCAATCCGAGGCTGGCCTGGCTGTGGCTGACACGCCCTGCGGCACAGCTCGACGGGCGAATTCCGCTCGACCTGCTGCGAGCCGATCAGGTCGGCGAGGTCATTCAGGCGGCCCGGGTTTTCGCGCCGAGCTAGACCTGGCGCCTTGCGGTTCGACCGGCGACTTTGTCCGCAGCCTGAACTCCTTCCTCAAGTCCCCGCAGTGTAAGCCGCGATCGCCGCCATGTTGACGATGTCGCTGTCCTTGGCATTCAGCGACACGATCTGCACCGGCTTGTTCAGGCCAACCAGCAGCGGGCCGATGACCGTGGAGCCGCCGAGTTCCTGCAGCATCTTGGTCGAGATCGATGCCGAATGGAACGCCGGCATGATCAGCACATTGGCCGGGCCGGTCAGGCGGATGAACGGATATTGCGCCATGGCGCGCGCGTTGAGGGCGACGTCGGCGGCCATTTCGCCGTCATACTCGAAATCGACGCGCCGCTTGTCGAGGATGCGCACGGCCTCCTGCACGCGTTCCGAGCGCTCTCCCTGCGGATGGCCGAAGGTGGAATAGGCGAGCATGGCGAGCCGCGGCTCGTAGCCCATGCGGCGGGCGAAGCCCGCGGCTTCCTCGGCGATGTCGGCGATCTGCTCGGCGTTGGGCATGTCGTGCACGGCGGTGTCGGCGACGATCACCGTCCTGCCGCGCGCCAGCACGATCGACACGCCGATGACGCGGTGGCCGGGCTTGGCGTCG
>NZ_JBAZUD010000136.1:0-13527 GCF_041661565.1 Mesorhizobium sp. | reverse complement strand
TCGAAGGGCGAGCCGGTGGAGATCAGTTTACGCATGAATGTCCTCACGATGGTGCTGTTCATCTTGCAGGCAAGACGCCAATCCGACTAGGGACAATGCCGGCGGATCAACGGTCCAATAGCAAGGCCCCGCTCAGCAGGCATTCACCCGCCGGGACGGCATGTTGGCTTGTCGTCTCCGCTTCGCGTCTGCCCGGCGGGAAAGCGAGTTTTAAATGGTCGCTGCAATTTTTGCTTGCATTCAGGAACAAAAACAGAACTATAAGTATCCGCGAGAGCAGGCGCAGTAACTCTGGGGGGTCAGAACCATGTCACGCCGCACCGGCGCCCTGGCGCGCGCATTTGTTGCAAGGGTTGTGCGCTGGCCGCTGCTGGTCCTCGCGGGGATTGTCCTGCTTGGCGCTCTGACCGCTCCATCCTCGGCCGTTACGCGTGACTATGCGCTTTGCTTCGGCGATGAAGAAGGCCCGGTCGACGACAACAGCGCCCTCTACAGTAAGGAAGCAAGTGTCGACAAGGATGCGGCGGACCGACGCATCGCAGCCTGCACGGTGATCGCAGAGGACACGACCGAAACGTCGCGCCTGCGCGCCAAGGCCTTTTTCTACCGAGCCTCCGCCCGCAACGACAAGAAGGACTGGGAAGGTGCCATCACCGACTATGGCGAGGCGATCGCGCGCGATCCCAAGCAGGCCGCAGCCTATTTCAACCGTGGCGCCGACTGGTACAACAAGGGCGATGACGATCGAGCAATCGCGGACTTCAACGTCCTCATAAGCCTGGATCCCTCCTCCAGCGAGGCCTATTCGAGCCGCGGCGCGGCCTTCTTGCGCAAGGGCAAGATCGACGCCGCTATTGTGGATTACCAGCAGGCGATCGCGGCGGATCCGCAAAACGGCGCGGCGCATACGGGGCTGGGTCAAGCTTGGGACATCAAAGGCGAGCGCGACAAAGCGAGCGCAGAATACAATGAAGCTATCCGGCTCGACCCGACCGACATGACCGCGCTTCTCAACCGCGCCCTCAACCGCCTCGACAGAGGTCAGTTTGATCAGGCCATTGCCGACTACGATGCCGCCATCGGCATCGACGCCAACAGTGCCGAAGCCTATGCCAACCGCGGCGCGGCTTGGCTGAGCAAGAATGGCTGGATACGCGCCATCGCCGATGCCAGCAAGGCGATCCAACTCGATCCTTCGATTGTCGACGGCTATTATTTTCGGGGCCTCGCCTGGGCCGGTAAGGGCGACAACGATCGCGCCATTGCGGATTTCGGCAAGGCGATTGACCTCGATGCCGACGATGCGCGGGCCTGGCTCGCCCGTTCGTTGACGCGGGCGCTGAGCGGCGATGCCATCGGGGCCGCCGCCGACTGCCGAAAAGCCGTCGCGCTCGACCCGAAAAGGACAGGTGGTTGCAACGCCGGAAATGCCGGCGCCGAAACGACGGACGCGAACACGGCGGCAACGTCCCCAGGTAATGCTCCGCAAGCGTCTGCCACGCTGGATCCTTCCAACCCCGCCACCTGGTACATCCAGGAAGGATTGAAGGCGCAGCTGGAAGGCGACGTACCGGGCGCGATCTATTTCTTCAGCTATGCGATCAAGCTCGACCCCGACAATGCCTACGCATATTACAACCGGGCGCTCGCCGAGGCGTCGCAAGGGCACGTATATCTTGCCACCAGCGACTGCCGGCGCGCCGTCCAGCTCGACCCGCAACGTGCAGGCACATGCGGCGCGCGCCTGCCAGACAAGCAGGCCGTTCCGGCCACGGGGACTCAGGATGAAGCAGCCGCCAAGATACTGATTGAACGCGCCGGCGCCCGTCTTGCGAAGTATGGCCTGGACGGGGCGCTTCTCGATTTCGATAAGGCCGTCAGCCTCGACCCGCACAATGCCGACGCCTATCTCGGCCGCAGCCGCGCCAAAGTGCTGAAAGGCGACGCGACAGGCGCGGCGGAGGATTGCCGGCGCGCCATCGAGCTCGACCCGAAGCGGGCGGGAACCTGCGGCGAACAAGTCGCAGGCGGCGACGGCACGCAGGCCCCGTCACCCGACACTTTACGGCTGCCGCCGGCAAATTTCGCAAACCCCGCTGTCTCGACCGGCGGGGAACCCAAGGACATTCAGGCCGACAATGCTCAACCGGATGTCACACTTCCCGGCTCCACGCTGGCGCGGGTGATACAGTCGACCGATCCGCGCATTCTGAGCGCGGTGCATAAGGGTGACGGCTTGTCGAAAGAGGGCAAATACGACGAGGCTGTCACTGCCTATCAAGAAGCGATCGCTCTCGATCCCGACAATCCTCTCGCCTACTTTGGCCGCGCCAGGGCCTTTGACGCCAAACATGACTACGCCCGCGCGATTGTCGACTACGACAAGGTCATTGAAAGCATTCCCGACATTGCCGCGCCCTATCTTCGCCGGGGACTCGACAAGACGCTGGCGGGCGACGGGGAAGGTGGCCTGGCCGATTGCTTCAAGGCAACCCAGCTTGACCCCAAGTCGCGCGATGCATTCTTCTGCACCGGAACTGCCTGGCACGTCACGGGCGACACCAAGCGCGCGGTTCAGGCCTATTCCATCGCCATCGAGATCGATCCCAAGGATTCCGCCAGCTATTATGCGCGCGGCATGGCGCGAGCCGATGGCAAGGACTATGCCAACGCTATTGCCGACTTCGACCAGGCCCTGACGCTCAACCCCGGCAATCCAGACTATGCGGCGGCGCGCAAGGTCACCGTGACCGCGCTGGCAGGGAAAGATGGCGCATCGGGGGCCGGTTCCGATCCCAAGAACGTCAAGGCGTATATCGAGCGCGGCAGGGCCTTCTACGGCAAAGGCAAATACGATCGCGCCATTGCCGAATACAATCGGGCGATCGCGCTCGAGCCGAAAATGGCTCTGCCCTATATCTGGCGTGCCATGGCTCTGGTCGAGAAGGGCAGATACGACGCGGCCATCGACGATTACGGCAAGGTCATCGAACTCTATCCGGCCTATGCCGATGCCTATTTCGGACTTGGCATCGTTTGGACCAGGAAGAACAAGGACGATCTCGCCATCGAAGCCTACTCACGTGGGCTGGAAATCGACGCCAACTATGCGCCCGCCTACTATGGGCGTGGCAGCAATTGGTTCGCAAAACGGGACTACGACCGGGCGACTGCAGATTTCGACCAAGCCCTCAAGCTCGACCCGAAGCTGGGTCTTGCCCGCAAGGCCCGTAAACTCGCGGTGTCGGCCAGGGACAAGGCAATCGCCTCGGGACGATCGGGCAAGCATGCCGGCCAGGCTGGCGGTCAGATGATAGAGCCCGGCGCTGCGTCGCCAGCGGCGCAGGCGTTCGACAGGGGCTCGAGATTGCATGATGGGAATGACTATGACGGTGCCATAGCGTCCTACAACAAGGCAATCGCACTCTTTCCGGCATTCCATGACGCCTTTGTGGCCCGCGCCATGGCTTGGGCAGACAAAGGCGATCATGCCCAGGCCGTCGCCGACTACAGCCAGGCGATCGCCCTCAATCCGGGTTTCGCCGATAACTACTACGACCGGGCTCAGAACCGCGAGCTCCAGGGCGATAAGGATGGCGCGCTTGCCGACTTCACGAAGGCCATCAGTCTTAGCCCCAAGGACGCGAAATCCTATAGAGGCCGGGGCCTCATAAGGATGGGCAGACGTGAGAACGACGCTGCGTTGGCCGATTTCGAAAAGGCGCTCAGCCTCGACCCCAAGAACGCTGTCGCCTATGTTGGGCGGGCCGCGGTGCGGTTGGCCAAAGCGAACTATGACGGAGCGATCGCCGACTGTAACGCCGCGATCAAGATCAAACCCGGTTTCGCTGCCGCCTACAGGGTGCGCAGCCAGGCGTGGGAAGCCAAGGGCGACCACAAGCATGCCGAGGCCGACGCCAAGAAGGCATTGAGCCTGGACAAGACGTGAGCTGTCGAGTTGTAACGCTGCGCCGGCGAGCTCTGATGGCCGGGCGTTGGGGGGACACTGCTTGCCCAATCCATCCACGAAAGCAGAAGGATCGCGCGAAAGCGCGGCGAATGCCTCAAGCTTGGCGGACGATGGCGCCGATGGCGTTGACGATGAGGCGGGCGGCGGTCAGCGCCGACAGGCCGTCGATATCGGCCGGAGGATAGAGCTCGACGAGGTCGAACCCGGCGATCCGGCCCCGCCTGCCGGCGCCCGCGATCAAGTCTATGGCCTGCGTGTAGCTGAGGCCGCCGGGCGTACGAGCCGCCACGCCGGGCATGATGCCGGGGTCGAGCCCGTCGCAGTCGAGCGTGACGATCACCTGCGCGCCTTCCGGAATATGCCTAAGTGCGGCTTCGACGCCATGGGCGTGAACCTCGCGCGCCGTCACCAGATGGCTGCCATAGCGCCGCGCCGCTTCGATCTCCGCCAGGCGCGCGCTGCCGACGCTGCGCATGCCGACCTGCACCGTGCCGGCGACATGCGGCATCTCGCTGACCCGGCGCATCGGGTTCGAATAGCCATGGCGCTCGCCATGAACTTCGTCGCGCCAGTCGATATGGGCATCGATCTGCAGGATCCACACCGGCCCATGGTCGGCAAAGCCGGCGATGAAGGGAATGGGCACGGAATCGTCGCCGCCAAGCAGGATCGGCACAGCCGGCAGGGCCAGGATCTCGCGCGTCTTCGCCTCGATGCGGGCGCGGTTACCGGCATTGTCATGCAGGACGGTCGGGACGTCGCCGGCATCGATGCAGCAGACCGGTTCGCCGTCGAACAGCGGGCCGCCGAGATCGAAATCCCAGTTCCCGACAAACGCCGCATCAGCCTGGCTGGCGGCGCGGATGGCACCGGCCGCCTCGGCATAATGGCTGCTGTCCTGGCTGGGATAGGTTGTGCCATGCCCGGCCCCGAAGATCACCACGCGAGGCTTGCAGCCACCGGCGAGGCGATCGGGAAGGCCGAGAAACAGGGGCGAACTGGTCATGTCTTGATGCCTTGAAGGTGAGTTATCGATGCGATCCGAGGGGTCACGATTGTGGCGGATCGGCTCGCGAACTTCGGGGAGGAGGCACTCCCTTGGTCCGCACATTCCCGTCTGGACGAGGCCAGCCATCTTGCCCGGGCGTTCCGGGCCTTGCAGCCGGTGATCGCTAGTTGGCCGATCCCAGCGCCTTGTCCATCGCTTCCTTCACGTCGGCCGGCCATGTCGCCGCCGCAGGCCAGGTGGTCGGGTCGCCATTGTCGCCGCGGCGGGCGAAATAGAGCTGGTGCCTGGCCGCGTCGACCGCCATGAAGCCGTCATTGCCGCCGCAATCATGCGGCACGCAGCCGCTGGCGTAGAAGGCGCCCGACGCGGTCTTTTCCGTGCCGCCGCCGACCAGCAGGCTGGTCGCGATATCAGGCATGTCCTTGCCCAGCAGCGTCTCGGCCAGCCTGTAGACGGCCTCGTTGTGGAAGGCGTCGATGATGTTCTGGTATTTCGAGGGATCGATGTCCTTCCAGTCGGTGCCCGGCTGCGGCGCGTAATGCAGGTCGCCTGCAATCGTCAGCCCCTCGGTGGGCGACCATTGCAGCGCCTGCTGCGAAGCGCCAGGCAGCAGATAGGGCACGAAATAGATGGCCTGGTCGGACACCGCCGCCGGTGGCGCGCCGCATTCGTCCTGTTCGACCTTGAGGGTTTGTATAGTGCCGCCTTCCGGCTTCCAGACGATGAGCGTGGCCGGGCCGCACTGATTGCCGCCATCGCCCACATCGACGAGCGCGACGTCGACCCCGCCGACCTTGACGATCTTGTCGAACGACACGTCGTAATTGCTGGCCAGCTGCTTGCCGTCATAGGCCAGCACCTTCTCGCCATACTCTTCCTGCTGGGTGATGGTCAGCTGCCCGCCCTCGAACGGGACCGGCTTCTGACCGTCATCGTCGGCCAGGGTCACATTGGCGGTGCTTGACGCATCCTGGCCGGGGGCGGGATCGTCGGCCGGCACGAGCACGAGGTCGCTCTGTGCATGCGAGGCGGCCATCGGCGCTAGAAGCCACGCCAGCGCACAGGCGCCGGCAAGAAGCGAACGTGTCATGACTGTCCCTCCGTTCAGTCACCACAGGTCCCGGCCGCGAGGCCGACCTGTCTGTCCAGACCGTGCCGCTCAGGCCCAGGGGCGCTGTTCGGCGTTGCGCTTTTCGAACGTGTCGATGGCGCCGGCCTTCTCCATGGTCAGGCCGATATCGTCGAGCCCATTGAGCATGCAATGCCGCTTGAAATCGTCGAGGTCGAAAGTGACGACGCCGCCATCGGGGCCGCGGATTTCCTTGGCTTCGAGGTCGATCGACAATGTCGCGTTGGAGCCGCGCGACGCATCGTCCATCAGCTTCTCCAGATCCTCGGGGCTGACGGTGATCGGCAGCACGCCGTTCTTGAAGCAGTTGTTGTAGAAGATGTCGGCGAACGAGGTCGAGATGACGCAGCGTATGCCGAAGTCGAGCAGCGCCCATGGCGCGTGCTCGCGCGACGAGCCGCAGCCGAAATTATCGCCGGCGACCAGGATCTGCGCCTTGCGGTAGGCCGGCTTGTTGAGCACGAAATCCGGGTTTTCCGAACCGTCGTCCTTGTAGCGCATCTCGGCGAACAGGCCGGTGCCCAGCCCGGTGCGCTTGATCGTCTTCAGATAGTCTTTCGGGATGATCATGTCGGTGTCGACATTGATGATCGGCATCGGGGCGGCGACGCCGGTGAGCTTGACGAATTTTTCCATGGCACTTGCCCGTGATTTTCGTTGCGCGAAATGTTGCTAGGCATGGTCTACACAAAGAAGGGGGCAAATAAAAGCCGACTGTGTCGGCTGCCTTTGGTCCATGGATCAATCGATCGGCGGACGAGCCGCTTCAAATGCGGCGGGCCCTGGTGCACCTTGCCGGCATGAGCGCATCGTCAAGAATCCACTACGCCAGCGAGCCTAAGCTCGACAGCGCCGAATTTCGCCAGGTCCTGATGGAGTCGGGCCTTGGCGACATCCGGCCGGTTGGGGACGATGCACGGCTCAAGGCCATGCTATCTGGCGCGAATCTCGTCCTGACCGCGCGGCGCAACGAGGAAGGCAAGCCGTTGGTCGGTATTGCCCGCGCCATGACCGACTTCTCCTGGGTCTGCTACATCTCCGAACTCGCCGTGTCCCGGTCGGCGCAGGGGCTGGGTGTCGGCAAGGGCCTGATGGACGAGGCGCGCCGGCAACTCGGCCCGTCCGTTGCGATCAGCCTTCTCTCCGTGCCGGACGCCGCCGCCTTCTACGAACGCATCGGCATGAAGCGCATGCCCGACGCGTTCTGGTTCAGCCGCGAGCGCTGACGACCATTCGGCCGCCGTTGCAACTGACAGGACGGGTGAAAGCCGGCGGGCTTGACCGGCGCCTCGCCTGGTCCACATCCCCACCATGGAAAAGCGTGGATCTTTCATAGGCACGGCCGGCTGGGGCATTCCGACGCGATACAAGGAAGACTTCGCTTCGGCCGGTTCTCATCTCGAACGCTACGCCCGGCGCTTTTCCATCGTCGAGATCAACAGCTCCTTCTACAAGCCGCATCGCCGCGAGACCTATGAGCGCTGGGCGCGCTCCGTGCCTGAGCATTTCCGCTTCGCCGTCAAGACGCCGAAGGCGGTGACCCACGAGCAACGGCTCGTCGGCTGCGAGCCGCTTGTCGATGTCTTTCTCCAGCAGGTCGAGGGTCTTGGCGAAAAACTGAGCGTGGTCCTGGTGCAACTGCCACCGAGCCTGGCCTTCGAGCCCGCTATCGCGCGCGCGTTCTTCACGATGTTGAGCAAGCGAACCCCGGCAAGGCTCGCCTGCGAACCGCGCCATGCGAGCTGGTTCGATGCGGAAGCGGACAAGCTTCTGGCCGGCTGCCAGGTCTCGCGTGTCGCCGCCGACCCTGCTCCCGTCCCGGCCGCGGCAGTGCCGGGCGGCTGGAGCGGCCTCGCCTATTTCCGCTGGCACGGCACGCCGCGCGTCTATTATTCGGACTACGACGCCGAAAGCCTCGAGCGGATCGGGCGGCAGGTACAAGCAACGGCCGCGTCCGGCGCCGAGGTCTGGGGCATCTTCGACAACACCGCCGCCAGCCATGCGCTCGGCAATGCGCTTACGGTCGATGCGATGGTTGCCCCGGCTTCGTCATCCTAGGGCGGAGCAAGGAGCGAAGCGACGCAGCGCAGACCCTAGGATCCATGCCGCGACGTTGAAGTGGTACATCGGTGCAGAACTTTGAAGGCAGCGCGCGTCGGTACGTCTTTCATTCTGTACCGCTGGCGCCTTCGGCAGCGGTAACGGCATGGATTCCAGGGTCTCCGCGGCGGAGCTTCGCTCCTGCTCCGCCCTGGAATGACGAAGGAAAATGGGCGCCTCGACAACCCTGAAGTCTGTTCGAGCCCGCTCAAATCACGTTCAATTCCCGGAATGCCCTTCCTTCGGCCACGCGTTCGTAGCCGAAGGCCCGGCAGTCGATCGTCCGGTAGCCGCCATGCACGATCAGCTCGGCCAGCGCCATGCCGACGGCCGGTGCCTGCTGCAGGCCGTGGCCGGAGAATCCGTTGGCGAAGATGAAATTGCCGACCTCGGGATGCGGGCCGATCACCGCGTTCTGGTCGAGCGTGTTGTAGTCATAGTGCCCAGCCCAGGCGCGTGTCGGCTTGATTGCCTCGAAGGCCGGTATGCGCGTCGCCAGTACCGGCCACATCACCTCTTCGAACAGGGGCCAATCGACGTCGAAATCCGCGGGATCGGCCGGGCCGTCGCCCTCCTCCGGCTCGCCGCCGCCGGTCAGGTAGACCGAGCCTTCCGGCCGCACATAGATCCCGGAGGGATCGACCAGCAGCGGCATGTCGGCAAACTTCTCGCGCGCCTCGAAGACGAAGACGTTGCGCTTGCGCGGCTCGACCGGCAGCGCCAGTCCGGCAAGGGCGGCGACCTTGCCGGCATTCGGCCCGGCGGCGTTGACGACGATGCCGGCCTCCAGCGTCTGGCCATTGTCGAGGCTGACGCCGGTGACGCGGTTGCCCTGCCTCTCGATGCCGGTCACACCGGCCGTGATGAAATCGATCTTCTTCTCCCGCAACGCCTTGCGGAACAGCATCAGCATGGCATGCGCGTCGAACCAGCCCTCGCCGCTGCGGCCATAGGCGCCCGCGGAAATGCCGTCGGTCGACAGCCAAGCGAAACGCCACCTCAACTGTTCGGGGTCCTCGAACACGATGTCGGCGCCCTCGGCGATCTGTGCCTCGTGATTGGCCTTGAGGATCGGCAATCCCTCCTCACCGGCGAGAATGAGGTAGCCGCCCTCGCGAAAGCCGATATCGGCGTCAGTGCCGAACTCTTCCTTGAGCCGCCGGAACAGTTTCAGCGTGAATTGCGACAGCCGGATGTTTTCGGGAATGGAGAATTGCTGCCGGATCGAGGCCATGGACAGTGTCGTTGCCGCGTGCGCGAATTGCGGGTCGCGCTCGATCAGGGCGATCGAGCCCGAAAACCCTTCCTCGCGCAGATAATAGGCAATCGAGGACCCGACGATGGCCCCGCCGATGATGACGATGTCGTAGCGCACTTCTTGAAACCCTTTCCGGTTCGAACCGCTGATCTCGAAATCACGCGGCCGGCAGGATGATCTCGAAGCGCGTGCCGCGGTCGGAGTCAACCAGCCTGATCGTACCATCATGCGCTTTCAGGAGGGCCAGCACGATGCCGAGGCCCATGCCGGTGCCACCCGATTCGCGCCGCGTGGTGAAGAACGGCTCGAAGATGCGCGCCCGGTTGCTGGGTGAAATGCCGGCGCCGTCATCGCCAACCAGCAGCGTCGCCGTGCCGCTGGCGCTTGTCGCGGTGATCGAAACCAGCGTCGCGCCGTGCCTGGCGGAATTGTCGATGAGGTTGGCCAGCACGATCGCCGCGTTTTCGGCCGAGATGCGCAAGCCGAGATCGCCGCCCGCCTCGACCCGGACCGTCACTCTGTTATCCGCAGGCAGCAGCGCCAGCCCCGCGCCAACCGAGGTGGTCTCGCCGCTGGGTGCAAGATTTTCGGCACGCGCCAGGTCGAGCAGCCGCCGGACCAGCAGGTTGAGCCGGCCCGCATCGGCGACGATATTGTTGGAGAAGCGCCGCCGCTCGGCATCGTCCATCGCGGCGCCCGAATCGCGGAGCAATTCGGCGGCGCCCTGGATCGCCGTCAACGGCGATTTGAGTTCGTGCGAGACGTGGGTGGCGAAGGTCTGGATCGAGTCCGAGCGCGCCTGCAGTTTTTCCGCCATGTCGAGAAAGGCGGCGGACAACTCGGCCATTTCGTAGGTGCCGTGATGGTCGAGCGGCCGGATCGCGTCACGATCGCCTGCGGCGATGCGCTGGGTGCGCTCGATCAGCGCATGGATCGGCCGGCTGATCGTGCGCAGGAACACCAGGCCGATAAGCAGCGTGCCGCCGAGGATCGCGATCGCGGCCAACGTCACCTTGCCGCGCTCGCCATAGAGATGTTTTATGATGTTGTTGGGCGTCCTCGACAGATAGACCACGCCGGCGACACGGCCGTCGACGGCAACCGGCAAGGCAACGAAGACCCGAACCCGCGTTCCGCGGCTGACCGAATAGAGCGGCGGCGTCGGCTGGTCGGGAATGCGCAGTCGCAGTTCGCTGGCATAGCGGCCGCCAAGCGCCTCCTGCACCTCCTCGACCGCGGCAAGCGATTGCCCGACCTCGTCGCGCCCGGCAATGACGACACCCCTGGGATCGAGCAGCCGGAAGCCGGCCAGCGTGGTTTTCTGCGTCGCATCGAGAATGCCGGACAGGCGGGCGCCGATCGCGGCGAAAACGGGATCGGCGACCGCGGGCGTCGCTGCCGCGCGTGTCGGAAGCACGCTGTCGGAAGCGAGATCCAGGCGCGGTTCGATCGGCTGGTAGCCCCGGTCGATGCTCCCGCCGGGATCAAGGCTTCGGCTTGCGCTCTCGTCCATCTGCGGCATCGGCGCGCCGAGCTTTTCCGGGGGAATGCCGGCATCGCGCACATCCCGCGCATAGATGGCGGCGATCGCGGCGCCTTGCGCGATCAGCTCCGCTTCGGTCTGGCGGATCAGTTGGTTCTCGTAGAGGCGGAAGAAGAACAGGCCGACCAGCGGCAGCGCCATGACCAGGACCAGGATGGCGACGACGACCGTGGCAAGGCGTGGCCGCCATTTGCGGCCGATCCATTTGCGCGAAGTCGTCAGCCGCATCGGCCAAGCCGGAAACCGACACCATGCACGGTCTCGATGGCATCCAGGCAGCCCAGCGCCGCCAGCTTGGCGCGGATGTTGCGGATATGGCTGTCGACGGTGCGGTCGGCGACATGGATCTTGGCGGCATAGGCGTTGGCCATCACCGCGTCACGGTCGAGCACATGCATGGGCCGCGCCAGAAACCCTTTCAGGATCGAGAATTCGATCCCCGTCAGGGCAAGGGGCTTGCCGTCGAAGGCAGCCGCATGGCTGGCCGGCGTCAGCGCCAGCTTGCCATGCGCGAACTGCCGGTCGTCGACCGGTTCGGGCGCCGCCGGGCGGGCGCGGCGCAGGATGACGTTGACCCGGGCGACCAGCTCGCGCGGGCTGAACGGTTTCGTCACATAATCGTCGCCACCCATTTCAAGCCCGAGGATGCGGTCGATCTCCTCGTCACGCGCCGACAGGAACAGCACCGGCACATCGGATGTGTGGCGCAGCCGGCGGCAGACCTCCAGCCCGTCCATCTCCGGCATGCCGATGTCAAGCACGACAAGATCAGGCGCGCGCCGTCCGATCGCCTGCAGGGCGGCGGCACCGTCGGCCACGGCTTGCGTCTTCATGCCGGCCTTTTCCAGCGCAAAGCAGATCACCTCGCGGATATGCGGGTCATCGTCGGCGACGAGAATGTGATGCGGCATGGGTCAGCGGCCCGGCAGGTTAGGTTGGAAACCGTCAGAAACCATGAGCGGACCTGTTCTGTCGAGATAGGCGAGCAGCCGCCAGTCTCGAAAGCTCCAGGCGCGCCAGTTTTGCTGGCCCGCGCGGTAGCGGATTTTATCCGATTTCTGCACGGCGACGAGTTGCCGGTTCGGTATCTCGCCGACGGCAGCTGTGTTGCTCTGTTGCGCGATCAGGCGATCGAGCGCCGGGAACGCGGCGGGGCCGAGCGAATGCACATACACGACATCGACGGGGATGCCCAGGCCGGTCATCTCGAAGGAATGGTCGACATTGTAATTGGCGATCGTTGCTGCGAAATTGACGAAGCAGCAGGCATAAAGCGTCAGGGATAACGTCAGAAGATTGGCGGAGGAGAGCCACGCGTTCGATTTTCCAAGCGCGATGCGGGCGATGATCAGGGCAAGGCCGGCGCCCACCAGCCCCATCCAGACGAATGCCGCGATGCGCCAGTAGGTCAGCGCATAGACGCCGATATAGAGATCGAGCCGCAGGATGGACGAGACGACCAGCATGATGTTCTGCGCCACCCAGGCATAGACCAACCGGCGGATGATGGGATCCGCCGATGTCGCGCTGCCGGGCCGGAGCGCCGCCAGCACGAAACCGGCGGCAAGCAGCGCGGTGACGATCAAGGGATAGGCGCCGCGATGCGCGTAGGCGGCGTAGCTCAAGCCATCGGGCAACGCGACCCCGCCCCACAGATAGGCGGCGTCGAGCCCGGTCTGCAGCGCAAACAGGACGTTGAAGACGACAAGCGCGCGCAGGATGGCGGGCCGGCCGAACACGATGTCCTCGACGACGCGCCTGTCCGGATCGGCCGCTGGCAGGGCATTGGCGAGGTCGTGCTTCACCCCGGCGACGCGTGGCCGAAATCGCGGCAGCCGTGGCCGCAGGAAAGCCCAGACGCCGGCGAGCACGAACAGCCAGAAGGCGATCCGCGCCAGCTCGATGAGGTCGAGCAGCTTCATCAGGTCGATCAGCGACAGCCAGTAATCGATGACCGGGTTGGCGGCGCCGAACAGCGCCAGGAAGACGGCGCCCAGTGTCAGCGGCATGACCCAGACGGCGATGGTGGCGAAGCGGACGCGGCGCCGACCGAAGCGCCGCACTGTCCTGCGCCAGCGGATAAAATCTCTGATGAAGCGAAACGGCGCCGCAAGGCCAAACAGCGCGATCTGGCAGGCAATGCGGGCCAGGCCGTACCTCAGGCGTCCGCTCAGCGAAAGCGAGAAGACGACCAGGGCCGCAAGTGCGATCGATACCGAAAGTGCGCTGACATTTTCTGCGAGCGGCAGCAGCGCGACAAGCAGGGCGACGGGCTTGACCCAGACACGGGCGTCGCTGAAGGCGGCGGGATGAAGGGCGATGACTGCCGCGGCAACCAGCATGGCGAACAGCAAAACGGTGATGCCGATGGGCTGGCCGTAAAACAGAAAGTCGGCGAGGACGACCAGCAGCGCGGCGACACCAAAGCGGCCGCAGAAGCTTGGCGCGGCGGTGAACAATGCTGTCATGACCCGGCCTTTCCGATCGTTTGAGGCCGGATTGCCGGCGGGCTCTTGCG
>NZ_JBAZUD010000135.1:0-13582 GCF_041661565.1 Mesorhizobium sp. | reverse complement strand
GCGGGGCCGCCGCCCGGCCTGCTGGCATTCGACAATGGCCAGGCCGTTGGCTGGATGCAGATCGGGCCGCGCGCCGACGTGCCCGAATGGAACAACCAGGGCAGGGGTTCGGCGCCGGTCGATCCCACCGATGCCGCGGACCCCGCCGTGTGGGCGATCTCCTGCTTCTTCATCCGCTCCAGGGCGCGCGGCAAGGGCATCACGCATCGCCTCGTCGAAGGTGGCATCGACTTTGCCCGCGAGAACGGTGCGCGGCTGGTGGAGGCTTGTCCGATAGACCTGTCGAGGGATTCGCGTTCGATAGGGCTGTTCGTCGGCTCGTCGCGGGTTTTCGAGAAGGCTGGGTTCGAGAGGCTTGTGGAACGCAAGGCCGGCAGGCCCCTGATGCGGCTTGTGCTTTAGCGTCTGGCGAGCAACGCCGTGTCTTGCAGCTGTGATTGTATTTCCCTACCAGTGGCAGGGACGGTTATTGAAGCGGCGATAGAGAAGAGGATTAACATGAAGCGTGTATTGCCAGTTTTCTTTCTTCTTGCCTGCGGCGCGCCGGCTTTGGGCCAGACGGTCGACAGCCAAGGCGCCAAAAAGCTTTCCGACAATCTTGCGCATTATTTTGGCAGGACGCCGTTCGATATTGGTTTCGTAAAAATTTCGGTCGACGGTGATTCATACAGGCTCGCGTTCGATTTCAAACCCGTCGCGGATTTGCTGGCAAAACAGCAGACGCTCAAATTCGACCTGACGCCGTATTCATGTTGGCCAAGCCACGCGACGATGGGCGTTGGGAGGTTTCGGCGGAGACGCCGCTGAAAGGTTCATTTGATTTCACTGGTCCAGAAGGTCCGCAGCACATCGACCTATCCGTCTCAAACAACATGTTCGCGGCGGTCTATGATCCTGAACTGGCGGCCTTTGTAAGCGCCATGGGTTCCATGGACGCAATGACGATGAAGACGCGGGAGGCCAAGCAGCAGGCGGATGTGTCCGCTGGGACCGGCATCGCCACGATGACTTCGACAAAGTCGGCTAATGGCGGCGTCGATTTCACGGTGGCCGAAAAGATCCTGAGCTTTGCCGAAACGGTCAGGGTCAACGATCCCAAGACCGGGTTGGTTTTTTCGGCATCGGTATCGTCACCGGAGTTTTCGGTGGACGCCACGGGCACGGGGATCAAGACGAGATCGCTTCTCGACCTGCTTGCCTTCGCCGTCGCCAATGAGAGCGATGTCAAGTTCAAGGCGAATCAGGCCGAGTTCAAATCGCTGCTGCTTGCCGCGCTGCCAATCTGGGAAAGAGTGCAGGGGGCCTATGGCTTCAAGGATTTCGTCGTGGAGAGCCCGGTCGGCCGGTTCGGCGCGGCGCAGCTGAGAGTGGAGGGCGGCATCGACGGAATATCTCAGCACGGCAAGATCGATTACGCGATCAAGGCATCCGGCCTGACGATCCCGCGGCAGACGCTCCCCGGCTGGAGCGTTCCGTTGCTGCCGACGGACATCGATCTCAATTTCGGCGGCGCAAACATCGATCTCGACAGCATGGCAAGGAAGGCGATCGAAGCTTTTGACCTAAGAAAGACTCCGCCCCTGTCGAATGAGTTTGGAGGGGCGCTGAAGGCCGACTTCATGGCCAAGAACCCTAAATTCGTCATCGGCCACAGCACGGTGAAAAACAAGGACATCGAGATCGCGCTGGAAGGCGAGATGACGTTTCCCGGCGAGAAGCCGGACACAACCATGACCATCGATGTTTCCGGCTACGACACCATTGTGGCGGCCCTGCAGACGGCCGCAAAGACCGAGCCGGAATCAGCACAATTTTTTCCATTCGCACTGGCCGCCAAGGGATTTGCCAAGACATTGCCGGATGGCCGGCTTGAATGGGTCATCAACGCCAAGCCGGATGGTTCCATCCTCGTCAATGGGGCCATGTTGAAGGGCGCTGATCCCCTCTCCGAGGATAGCCCAGGTCAAGGCAATGGCGGCGATCTGGAAGACGGCGGCGGAGCGGGGTCGGAACCGAACCCCTGAGAACGGCGCTTACAGCCCCAGGGCCTGCTCGATCAGGGGTGCGGCTTCGTGCCAATCCTGGACGACGATGATGTCTTCGGGCATCGGCGGCAGGAAGGCGCGTAGCGAATTGTCTGCCATCAGATGGAAGAGATGCGCATCGTCGACCGAGTTGCGAGCTGAAATCAGATTGGGCGGCTGATCGTCGACGAAGGCGACAGGCCGGCCTTTCTTGCCGCGCAGTTTGGCCACCGCGGGCCCCTTGGCCATTTCGGTCGTCAGAAGCGGATAGTTCAGTCCGAGCGCGTCGAGATGGGCGCGACGCGTGGCTCGATGTTTGTGCGGCATGGCTGTCAGCATGATGATCTCGGCGCGGTCGCCCAATCCAGCCAGGGCAGTCGCGGCGCCATCGGTGATGCTTTGCCAGTCGGCCTGCGTGTGGAAGAACTCATCCAGCAGGGCGGTGACTTCAGGCTGTTCGACCAGTCGGCCGCTTTCGGTCTCGGCGATATTGCCGGTCAGGCGGAAGGAAGCGAAGGTCAGGCCGAAGCCGCGGGCCTTGAGGAAATTCGGGAAGGGCCGGATGAATTCAAGGACCACGTCATCGACATCGAGCACCAGCAACGGCCGATCATCGGCTGCCAGTTCCTCGATCTGGCGCGCTGTTTCGGGATCATCGCTCATGTCGAATGCTCATGGTTGTCGTCGCCGGTCGGCAACGCCCGCAGCGCCTTGCCGACGGCAGCCGGCGGCGTGCCGGTTTCCTCGGCGAAGCGCAGCAGCGTCGGCTCGTGGGCCAGAATGAATTGCAGCACGCCCGCAAGAAATCCCGGCTCCGTGGCTGCCTTGCGGATGGAATGGGACTCGATGCCAGTGATCGCCAGAAAGCGGGGCAGCAGTTCTGGATCGGAGGCGACAAAGCCCAGCGCCATGACGGCGATGTTTTCGGCCTCTTCACGCATTGACGCTGCGTTTGCCATCACTACCTTCGGTGAGCGGGATGAGTCTGTTTCCGCAGTAATCGCAAGCAGCCCTCGCGGCAAGCCGTCGGAGCGGCGTTCAAGTCGGAATCCGGTCAGCATTTTCAGCGGCGGGTTTCCGTTTCGTCAATTATATTGCCGTAAGTGATGCATGGTTTGGTGCGCCCGAGATCGGCGCATGACGGTTGCCTTTCGAACGGAAGGACGGCCGGGACGGGATATCGATGCCTAAGAAGGTCATGATCGTCGAGGACAACGAGCTCAATATGAAGCTCTTTCGGGACCTCATCGAAGCGAGCGGCTATGAGACGGTGCGCACCCGCAACGGTCTGGAAGCACTCGATCTGGCACGTCAGCACCGGCCTGACCTCATCTTGATGGATATCCAGCTGCCTGAAGTATCGGGGCTGGAAGTCACAAAATGGCTCAAGGAAGACGATGACCTGCACGTCATTCCGGTCATCGCGGTGACCGCTTTCGCCATGAAAGGCGATGAGGAGCGTATCCGCCAGGGCGGATGCGAGGCCTATATCTCGAAGCCGATCTCAGTGCCTCGTTTCATCGAGACCATCAAATCCTACCTGGGCGACGCCTGATGTATCCTTCGAGCCGATCCGGAGCCTTGTGAAATGACCGCGCGGATCCTCGTCGTCGACGATATCCCGGCTAATGTGAGGCTTCTGGAAGTCCGGTTGCTTGCCGAATATTTCGAGGTGCTGACCGCCTCCAACGGACCCGATGCCATCGAGACCTGCGAGAACGGCAAGGTCGATGTCGTGCTGCTCGACGTGATGATGCCCGACATGGACGGGTTCGAAGTCTGCCGGCGGCTGAAGAGCGATCCGGCCACGTCGCACATTCCGGTGGTGATGGTCACCGCGCTGGACCAGGTTTCCGACCGCGTGCGCGGGCTCGAGGCCGGCGCCGACGATTTCCTGACCAAGCCGGTCAACGACCTGCAACTGATGACCCGCGTCAAGAGCCTGGTCCGGCTGAAGTCGCTGACCGACGAGTTGCGGCTGCGCGCCTCGACGACACGCAACATCGGCATCGAAGAGTTGCTGAGCCGCAATTTCGCGTCGGAGGACACGACGCCGAGAGTGCTTTTGATCGACGAACGCAAATCATCGTTCGAGCGCATCCAGAAGATGCTGTGTGACCGTGCCGAGCTCGATATCGCCAACGATCCGCATGCCGGGTTCTTCCAGGCAGCGGAGACGCCCTACGAATGCGTGATCATCTCGACGGCCTTCTCGGATTTCGACCCGCTTCGGCTTTGTTCGCAATTGCGCTCGCTGGACCGCACACGCTTCGTTCCGATCATCCTGCTTGCGGAGGAGGGCGAGGAGGAGCGGATCATCCGGGGTCTCGAACTCGGCATCAACGATTATCTGATGCGGCCGATCGATCAGGAGGAACTGACGGCGCGGCTGCGCACGCAGGTGCGCCGCAAGCGCTACAACGATCAATTGCGCGCCAGCGTCACCCAGACCATCGAAATGGCGGTGACCGACGGGCTGACCGGACTGCACAATCGCCGTTATCTGGACAGCCATTTGCAGACGCTTTTCGATCGTGCCGTGGCGCGGCGGCGGCCGCTTTCGGTGATGATCACCGATCTGGACCGCTTCAAGTCGATCAATGACGCTTATGGCCATGACGGCGGCGACGAGGTGCTGCGGGAGTTTGCGCGGCGACTGCGCAAGAATGTCCGCGGGATCGATCTCGCCTGCCGCTTCGGCGGTGAAGAGTTTGTCGTGGTGATGCCGGATACCGACGGCGCGGTCGCCGAGAAGGTGGCCGAACGCATCCGCGCCGAGATCGCCCAGGCGCCTTTCTTCATCGGCCAGGATGGCAAGACCATCGAAGTCACGGTCAGCGTCGGCGTGTCATCAGTGCTGAAGGGCCTCGACACGGCTGCGGCGCTGATGAAGCGGGCCGACCTTGCGCTCTATGAAGCCAAGACCGGCGGGCGGAATCGTGTCGTCGCCAAGGCAGCCTGAAGGGTTCACCGGATTATTCCGTCAACCCGGCAAGGTTACCCATTTACCTTAATCCAAGTGATTCGCCGGCCTTGGTTAAGAAACTGTTGATTTTCATAAGCTGTTGCGCAAGTGTGCCGTCATGACGAAGCCGGCACGAGGCTAGGCAGCCGGCTCCATCCCCAGATAC
Source organism: Mesorhizobium sp. (assembly GCF_041661565.1). Classification (GTDB taxonomy): domain Bacteria; phylum Pseudomonadota; class Alphaproteobacteria; order Rhizobiales; family Rhizobiaceae; genus Mesorhizobium. Next base: position 8,427 of record NZ_JBAZUD010000135.1, on the reverse strand, counting down.
CCCATGATGCTCAGGTCCGCCGCATCTCCTGGGTCCGTGGGGTCGGCCGGCCGGCGCTGGCACATAGTGGCCTCCTCGTACCGCTGCCCAACGCCGACCGGCCCCCTTTGATTTCACGCATCAGCGAAAGCCCCGAAAGGGGCTTTTTTCATGCGCGGGAATAACGCTTGCCACCCAGTGTTGGCCTCAAGCACCTCTCTCATTTTGTACATATGGCGCACAGGGGGATTGCGGCAAGCCCCGTCCGTTCCCGTAAAACCGCGACCCAGTCAGCGGAAATGGGAGATGAGAATGGGTGTTGGGTCGCCGAAAGACGCATCGCGTCTGGATCATGCTGTGGTCATCGCCGGGGGCGGTCCGACCGGGCTGATGCTGGCCGGCGAACTCGCCTTGGCCGGCATCGATGTTGCCATCGTCGAGCGGCGCCCGAACCAGCACCTGAGCGGCGCGCGCGCGGGCGGCCTGCACGCACGCACCATCGAGGTGCTCGACCAACGCGGAATTGCCGACCGGTTTGTCTCGCAGGGGCAGCGCTTCCCGACCGTCGGCTTCCACATGATCCGGTTGGAGATCGACGATTTTCCCACGCGGCACAACTATCTGCTGGCGCTGCGGCAAAACCATATCGAGCGGATATTGGCCGATTGGATACGCGAATTGAAGGTGCCGATCTACTACGGACAGGAAGTCACAGCCTTCGCGCAGGATGATGACGGCGTCGACCTGGTTTTGTCCGGTGACCGACGGTTGAGGGCACAATACCTCGTCGGCTGCGACGGAGGACGCAGCACGATCCGCAAGGTGGCGGGCATCGAATTCGCGGGACATGATCCGACGATGAGCTGGATGATTGCCGAGGTCGCGATGTCTGGGGAACCGGTATTGGGCTTTCGCAGCGACGCCTACGGAATTCATGCGATGGGCAAGATCGAGGAGGGCGGCCGGGTGAGCGTCGTGCTGACCGAGAGGCAGCTGACGATCGGCGGTGAACCGACGCTGCGCGACCTCCGCGAGGCGCTCGTCGCGGTCTACGGAACCGATTTCGGGGTCCACAGCCCGACCTGGATCTCCCGGTTCATGGACACGACGCGCCAGGCTGCCGCTTACCGCGACAGACGCGTCCTGTTGGCCGGCGACGCCGCCCATATCCATCCGCCGATGGGCGGGCAGGGCCTTAACATTGGCCTGCAGGACGCGGTCAATCTGGGATGGAAGCTCGCCCAGGTGGTGAAGCGGATATCATCAGAAAGCCTTCTCGACAGCTATCACGCCGAGCGTCATCCGATCGGCGCCCGCGTCCTGCGCAATGCGATGGCCCAGGTTGCGCTTCGCCGCATGGATGCCAACACCAAGGCATTGAACGACATCTTTGCCGAACTTCTTGGCATGGAAGAGCCGCGCAAAAGGATCGCCGCGGAGATGTCGGGTCTGGGTATCCACTACGATCTCGGCGTGGGGCATCCGCTGCTTGGGCGGCGAATGCCCGACCTCGACCTGGTCACCGCCGGCGGTCCGGTCCGGGTCTTCAGCTTGCTGCATGACGCCCGGCCGGTGCTTCTCAACCTCGGTGAACCAGGCAGGCTGGACATAGCGCCCTGGGCGGATCGGGTTCGGCAGATCGACGCTTTGTATGCCGATGCCTGGGAGATTCCGGTGATCGGACCGGTCGCCTCGCCCGACGCCGTCTTGATCCGGCCTGATGGCTACGTGGCCTGGGTGGGGATTGGAACCGGGGAGGGCTTGCCGCGGCGCTGACCACCTGGTTCGGGCCGCCTGCCGCGAGTTAGCGACACGATCAGAGCTGGCGCGACCTCTCGATCGCGACATGTCGCGGCCTCGTGCCAGAAGTGCTCGCGACAATTGCACGGGTTTGGGCCGCCGACTGCTCGTTTCGGATGTTGACAGGCCTTCTCGTTCATGCAGAAATTGGTTGGACCATTGGACCACTTACCAGGAGGGAGTGTGGACCATAACAGCCTGCCACCCATCCACACGACGGCGCGCGACGACGCCGTGCTGAAGGCATTGGTGGGCTTTGTCGGCGCCGAAGCCTTGCAGCCAGGCGAAAAGCTTCCGACAGAACGCATCTTGGCTGAGCGGCTCAAGGTCAGCCGCAACACGGTGCGCGAGGCGCTGACGCGGTGGGAGGGGCTCGGGCTGGTCGAGCGCCGGCAAGGCAGCGGCACCTATCTCAGGGCGGCTGTATCGGCCGATATGCTGCACATGCCGCTGACGCTCGCCGGCGGCCATGATTTCACCAGCCTGATGCAAACACTGGAGATTCGCCGCGCGCTGGAGGCGGAGGCTGCCGCCCTGTGCGCGGAGCGCGCCAGCCCGGCCGATATCGCCGAGATCGAGCGCAAGCTCGATATCATGGAGCGGGCGTTCCGCACGCGTGACGGCATGTCGGCCGAAGAAGACTGGGAGTTCCACCAGGCGATCTACCGCGTCTCCGGCAATCCCCTTTTCGAACAGATCATCGCCGCCATGCACGAACTCTTCCATCGCTTCTGGGAGCATCCGCTCGGCGTGCGCGACTTTGGCCATGCCAGCTTTCCCTACCACCGCACCATCTATGAATGCATCGCGGCGCGTGACCCGCGGGGCGCCCGCGCCGAGGCACTCAAGCTGATCGCCACCGTCGAGGACGATTTGAAGCGCGGTGCGGCCAAACTCAAACTTCCGAGCCAGACATGAACGAGCATTCAACCGGTTTCGATCACGACTACCTTGCCGAGGCGGCGACGCTGTTGGCGCATGACGAGCCGTTCCCGGGCGGCGCCGTGGTGCCGCCGATCTACCAGACCTCGCTGTTCACCTTCGCCAATTATGCAGAGATGGCCGATACCTTTGCCGGCAAACGAAAGCAGCCGATCTATTCCCGCGGCGACAATCCGACGGTGATGGAGTTCGAGGCCCGCGTCGCCGCGCTCGAGGGTGCCGAGGCCGCGCGCGGCTTTTCCAGCGGCATGGCGGCGATCAGCGCCACCGTGCTTGCCTTCGTCGGCGCCGGCGAACGCATCGTGGCGGTGCGCAATTGCTACGGCGACGCGTACCGGCTGTTCGAGCGGTTGTTGCCACGGCTCAACATCAAGGTCGACTATGTCGACGGCTCCGATCCGGATGCGGTGGCGGCGGCACTTCCCGGCGCCAAGCTGCTCTATCTGGAAAGCCCGACATCGATGATGTTCGAGTTGCAGGACATCGCACATCTGACGCGGCTGGCCAAGGAGCACGGCATGGTCACCACGATCGACAATTCGTGGGCGACGCCGGTGTTCCAGAAGCCGATCACGCATGGCGTCGACCTCGTGCTGCACTCGGCCTCGAAATATCTCGGCGGCCACAGCGACACCGTCGCCGGCGTGGTGGCGGGTTCGGCCGCGCATATCAAGCAGATCAACGAGCAGACCTATTCCTATCTCGGTGGCAAGCTGTCGCCGTTCGAAGCCTGGCTTTTGCTGCGCGGCCTGCGCACGTTGCCGCTGCGCCTGCCTCACCACATGAAGAGCGGCCTCGCCATCGCCGAACGGCTGAAGGCGCATGCCAATGTCGAGCGGGTCAATCATCCCGTCTATTCGAACCACCCGGGCAAGGCGACGCTGGCCGGCTATGCCGGACTGTTCTCCTTCGAGGTGACGGACGATATCGACATCCCCGTCTTCGTCGACGCGCTGAAATATTTCCGCATCGGCGTCAGCTGGGGCGGGCACGAAAGCCTGGTCGTGCCGGCCAAGGCGTCGCTGGAGCAGACGCCGGGACTGAATTCGATGGCGCGCTTCGGCGTCAGCCCCCGAACCATCCGCTTCAATGTCGGATTGGAGAGTGTCGAAGACCTGTGGGCGGATGTTGCCCAGGCCTTCGAAAAAGCCAGAAAATAACAAGCGGGTTCAAAATGGGAGTCTTGAACATGAAGAAACTGACCGTCATGCTTGCCACCGTCGCGGGGCTGGCGATTTCCGCCGGGAGCGCGTTGGCCGATTCGACCCTCAAAATGGTCGAAGTCATCACCAGCCCGCCGCGCACCGAATTCCTGAAGAAGCAGATCGCGGAGTTCGAGGCAGCCAATCCGGGCATCAAGGTCGAGTTGGTCTCGCTGCCCTGGGGCCAGGCTTTCGAAAAATTCCTGACCATGGTGCAGGCCGGCGATACCCCTGACGTGGTGGAGATGCCGGAGCGCTGGATGGGCCTCTATGCCAACAACGCCCAGCTCGAGGACCTCGGCCCCTACATGGCCAAATGGGACGATGCCAAGACGCTGGGTGAGCGCGCCAAGCAGTTCGGCTCGACGGTCAACAACACGCAGTTCATGATCCCTTACGGCTACTACGTGAACGCGCTGTTCTGGAACAAGAAGCTATTTAAGGAAGCCGGTCTCGACGGTCCGCCGGCGACGCTGGAGGACTTCATCGCCGACTCGAAGAAGATCTCGGCCCTGCCGGGCAAATACGGCTACTGCCTGCGCGGCGGCCCGGGCGCCTTCAACGGCATGCACATGTTCATGAACATCGCCGCCGGCAAGGGAGGCTACTTCAACGAGGACGGTAGCTCGACGATCAATGACGAAGGTTCCGTCAAGGGCCTGCAGATGCTGGCCGACATGTACAAGGACGGACTGGCGCCGAAGGATGCCGTCAGCTGGGGTTTCAACGAGACGGTCACCGGCTTCTATTCCGGCACCTGCGCCATGCTCAACCAGGACCCGGACGCGCTGCTCGGCATTGCCGACAAGATGAGTGCCGACGACTTTGCCGTGGCGCCGTTGCCCGTCGGCCCGAGCGGCAAATCCTATCCGACGCTGGGCTATGCCGGCTGGGCGATGTTCGCCAATTCGCAGCACAAGGACGATGCCTGGAAGCTCATGGCGACGCTGCTGTCGCCAAAGGACAATCTCGAATGGGCCAAGGAAGTCGGCGTCGTGCCGATCCACAATGGCGCCGACCAGGATCCCCATTTCAAGACCGAGCAGTTCAAGGGCTGGTTCACCGAGCTCAGCGACACGTCCAAATATGAAATGGTGACGCCGCCGACGCATCTGGAAAACCTCGGCAATTTCGTCGACCAGGTGGCGATCAAGAATTTCCAGGAAGTGCTGCTTGGCCAGAAGACGGCAAAGGAGGTCGCCGACCAATGGGCCGCGTTCCTGACCAAGGAACAGCAGGACTGGCTGGCCAAGAACAAGAAGTAAGTGCAGCGCTTTCCTTCTCCCCGTTCACGGGGAGAAGGTGGCATGAAGTGACTGAAGAGGCGCGGCGCAATGCCTCGATAGGTTCGCGCTGCCGCTCATCTGCCTGCCGGCATCTTCTCCCCGTATAGTCACGGGGAGAAGGAGGCTGTACCCGACGCCCCTCCAGGGAGCCGACCATCACCTGATGACCTACGCCGTGTCCGAAATACGATCCGCCGGCAAACCGCGTCGCAAGCGGCTGTCGCATGCCGCAATCGAGCCGTGGCTTTATCTCAGTCCGGCAATCATCCTGCTGGTCGTGGTGCTGCTCGTGCCGCTGGTCATCGGCATCAGCTATTCCTTCCGCAAGTTCTCGGCCTTCAAGTCGGACTATGTCGGACTTGGCCAATATCAGGCGATGTTTTCCGATCAGGTGTTGGGACAGGCACTGGTCAATACGCTGTGGTGGACGGTCGCCAGCCTGTTCTTCCAATTCTTCCTCGGCCTTGGCCTTGCGCTGCTTCTGGACAAGCCTTTCTGGGGCCGCAAGGTGGTGCAGGCGCTTGTCTTCCTGCCTTGGGCCGTGCCCTCCTTCCTTTCGGGCCTGACCTGGGCCTGGCTGTTCAATCCGATCGTCGGCCCGCTGCCGCACTGGCTGTTCGCGTTGGGTCTCAGGGCCGAACCGACCACCAGCATCCTGTCCGATCCCTCGACGGCGATGTGGGGACCGATCATCGCCAATGTCTGGTTCGGCATTCCGTTCTTCGCCATCACTCTTCTGGCGGCGCTGAAGTCGATACCGTCGGAGTTGCACGAGGCGGCGGCGATCGACGGCGCTTCGCCGTGGCAAGGCTTCACCAAGGTCACGCTGCCGTTCCTGGCGCCGACCATCGCCATCACCGTCATGCTGCGCACCATCTGGATCGCCACCTTCGCCGACCTGATCTTCGTCATGACCGAGGGCGGACCGGCCGGCGCGACCAACACGGTGCCGGTCTACATCTATGTCAGCGCCTTCAAATCGCTCGACAAGGGCTATGCCTCGGCGGTCGCGGTGCTGCTGCTCGTCCTGCTCATTGCCTACGCGATCGCGCTGATCGTCATCCGCCGCTCACTGGTGAGGCACGTCTGATGATCGCCGGACGCTCAGCCTCGCAACGCATCTTCGGCGGCATCGGCCTCTACGCGGCGATCTCTGTCTACCTGATCTTCGCCCTGTTTCCGATCTACTGGACGCTGAAGATCTCGGTCACGCCGGAGCGGCTGCTCTATTCCGAAGGCGTCACCCTCTGGCCGTCGAGCATGACGTTGCAGAATTTCGTCACGGTGCTCGAGGCGACCGATTTCCCGCGCTATTTCCTCAACAGCGTCATCGTCTCGGTGTCGACGGCGGCCCTGGTGACGATCATCGCCACGCTTGCCGGCTACGCCATGTCGCGGTTCACCTTTCGCGGCAAGGCGACGCTGGCGCTGATGCTGCTTTTGACCCAGACGTTTCCGCTGGTGATGGTCATTCCGCCGATCTATCGGGTCATGGGACAGATCGGCCTGATCAACAGCCTGACGGGGCTGATCATCATTTACACCGCCTTCAACACGGCCTTCGCCACCTTCCTCATGCAGTCCTTCTTCGACGGCATTCCGAAGGATCTGGAAGAGGCAGCGATGATCGACGGCTGTACCCGTGCGCAGGCGATGCGCAAGGTGATCGTTCCGCTGACATTGCCGGGCATGGGTGCGACGCTCGGCTTCGTCTTCACCGCGGCCTGGAGCGAGCTTTTGTTCGCGCTCATGCTGATTTCCAGCGACGACCAGAAGACCTTTGCCGTCGGCCTGCTCACCTTCATCGGCAAGTTCGCCGTCGACTGGGGACAGATGATGGCGGCGTCGATCCTGGCGCTGATCCCGGTCTGCATCTTCTTCGCCTTCCTGCAACGCTATCTCGTCACCGGCCTGACCGCCGGCGCCGTCAAAGGATAGATCGATGGCTTCTGTCACGCTCGAAAAAGTCCGCAAGGATTATGGCGCGGTGCGCGTCCTGCACGCGGTGGACCTTGAAATCGCCGATGGCGAGTTCGTCGTCCTGGTCGGACCATCGGGTTGCGGCAAGTCGACCTTGCTGCGCATGATCGCCGGGCTGGAGGAGGCTTCCGGCGGCGAGATCCGCATCGGCGATCGTCTGGTCAACGACGTCGCGCCCAAGGACCGCGACATCGCCATGGTGTTCCAGTCCTACGCGCTCTACCCGCATATGGATGTCTCGAAGAACATGGGCTTCAGCCTGCTTCTCCGGAAGGCCGAAAAGACCACGATCGAGGCGAGGGTGGATGGCGCGGCCCAGCGCCTCGGGCTCGACACGTTCCTGCAGCGCCTGCCACGGCAATTGTCCGGTGGCCAGCGCCAGCGTGTCGCGATGGGCCGCGCGATCGTGCGCGATCCCAAGGTCTTCCTGTTCGACGAGCCGCTGTCGAACCTCGATGCCAAGCTGCGGGTCCACATGCGCGCAGAGATCAAGGCGCTGCACCAGCAACTGAAAACGACGTCGGTCTATGTCACGCATGACCAGATCGAGGCGATGACCATGGCCGACCGGATCGTCGTCATGCATGACGGCCTCATCCAGCAGGTCGGCGCGCCGCTCGACCTCTACGATCGGCCGGCCAATATGTTCGTCGCCGGTTTCATCGGTTCACCTGGCATGAACTTCCTGCCGGCGACGGTTCGCCAGGACGGGCGGTTGCAGGCCGTGCTCGCCGATGGCCAGGCGCTGCGGCTGCCAGAGGGTCTGCCGCTGACGGATGGAGACACGATTACCGTCGGCCTGCGGCCCGAGCATATCAGGCTTGACGATGATGGCGATCTGCAAGGCGGGGTGGGGGTGGTGGAGCCGCTCGGTCTTTCGACCCAGTTCTACGTCACGCTGGCCGGCCAGCAGCTTTGCGTCTTCGCCATGGGACGCGCTGGCGTGAAGCCTGGTGACACTGTGCGGCTTTCGGCCGATCCGGCGTCGCTGCATCTGTTCGATCCCAAAAGCGGCGATCGCATCGGGTGAGGGAAATCACCTGGGGCTGAAGGCCGTTTCAGCCCGCGGCCCCTGCCTTGAAAACAAAAACGCCGCCCGATGGGCGGCGTCTTGTTTGCAAAAGGGAAAACCAGATTACTTGATCTTGGTTTCCTTGAATTCGACGTGCTTCTTGGCGACCGGGTCGTACTTGCGGAACGACAGCTTGTCGGTCTTGGTACGGCTGTTCTTGCTGGTC
>NZ_JBAZUD010000134.1:0-13790 GCF_041661565.1 Mesorhizobium sp. | reverse complement strand
CCGACCTCGCCGATCCCGAACGCATGCTGCGGCTGCTGCAAGGCGATGTCGGTTCCGGCAAGACGGTCGTCGCGCTGCTCGCCATGGCGCGCGCCGTCGAAGCCGGCGGCCAGGCAGCCTTGATGGCGCCGACTGAAATCCTGGCGCGCCAGCACCTGGCGACGATCGCTCCGCTTGCCGCCAGGGTCGGTCTGCGCATCGCCATCCTGACCGGCCGCGAAAAGGGACGCGAGCGCGCCGATACGCTGGCCGGCCTGGCGAGCGGCGAGATCGACATTGTCGTCGGCACCCACGCGCTGTTCCAGGACACGGTCACCTTCCATGATCTGGTGTTCGCCGTCATCGACGAGCAGCACCGCTTCGGCGTCCATCAGCGACTTGCCATCACGGCCAAGGGCGACGCGCCCGACATGCTGGTGATGACGGCAACGCCTATCCCGCGCACCCTAGTGCTGACCGCCTTCGGCGACATGGACGTGTCGAAACTGACGGAAAAGCCGGTCGGCCGGCAACCGATCCGCACCGTCACGCTGCCGCTGGAACGGCTGGACGAACTTGTCGGCCGGATGGTCGACGCCGTCGCCGGCGGCCAGAAAATCTACTGGATCTGCCCGCTTGTCGAGGAATCCGAAGAGATCAAGCTGATGTCGGCCGAGGACCGTTTCGCCTCGCTGAAGCCACTCTTCGGGGATCGCATCGGCCTCGTTCACGGCCGCATGAAAGGCGCCGAGAAGGACGAGGCGATGCGCGCCTTCAAGCAGGGTGAGACGCGCATCCTGATCGCCACAACAGTCATCGAGGTCGGCGTCGACGTACCGGACGCCACCGTCATGGTCATCGAGCATGCCGAGCGCTTCGGCCTTGCCCAGTTGCACCAGCTACGCGGCCGGGTCGGCCGCGGCGACAAGCCCTCCTCCTGCGTGCTCCTCTACAAGGATCCGCTCGGCGAGACCGCCAAACGCCGGCTGTCGGTAATGCGCGAGACCGAGGACGGCTTCCTGATCGCCGAGGAAGATTTGAAGCTGCGCGGCGAAGGCGAATTGCTCGGCACCCGCCAGTCCGGCACGCCGGGCTTCCAGGTGGCGCGCATCGAGGCGCATGCCGACCTGCTGGAAGCGGCCCGGGACGATGCCAGGCTGATCCTGTCGCGCGACCCCGAACTGCAATCCGATCGGGGCGAGGCGTTGCGCCTGCTGCTCTACTTGTTCGGCCGCGACGAGGCCGTGCGGCTGCTGCGCGCCGGATGAGATGCCAGCGATGGATTGGCCACGGTTCCGTTGATCGGCTGGCCGTCCAGCGTCATCATCTTCGACTTCACTTCGGGCGCCACCAACCCGGCCGAGACGATCAGCTTCGCGCCGTCCTCGATCGTCATGTCGAGGAGTACGATGTCGGATTTCAGCACATACATCAGGAATCCGGTAGTTGGGTTTGGTGTGCAGGGCATAAAAACCGCGATTAGCGGGTCGCCTTCCTGGTCGAGCTTCTGGTTGATTTCGGTTTCCTTCTCGCCGGCGACAAAGACCAAGGACCAGACGCCCTTGCGCGGATATTCCACCAGCCCGACCTGGCGGAACATGTCGCCCTTGTTCGACAGCACGGTCTCGAAAATCTGCTTCAGCGAACCATAGACGCCACGCACCAGCGGCATCCGGCCAAGCAGCCGCTCGCCGAAGCCGACAATAGCGCGGCCGACGATGTTGGCGGTGAGAAACCCGATCAGCGTGATCATGACCAGGGCGACGATCAGTCCGAACCCGGGAACCGGGAACGGGAGATAGGTATCGGGGCTGTAGCGCGCCGGAATATAGGGCTTCACCCAGGAATCGACCCAACCGATAACGGACCAGGCAATGTAGGCAGTGATCGCCAGCGGCGCGCAGACGATGAAGCCCGTGAGGAAATAGTTCCTCAGCCGGGTCATGCCGGAGGTCTTGGGAGCATCGGACATGGTTCACCGGGGGCGCGGGTTGCAGCGCAACATTAGTGAACCGAAGGGCGCTTTGGAACTGCGAAGTGTTTAAAAGGCGCTCGTTTAGGGACGCCTACTCCACCGTCACCGATTTGGCCAGATTGCGCGGCTGGTCGACGTCGGTGCCCATGAACACGGCGGTGAAATAGGCCAGCATCTGGATCGGCAGCGCGTAGATGATCGGCGAGATGATCTCCGGCACATCAGGCAGGATGATCGTCTCCATCGTCTTCACGCTCGCCTGCGCCGCACCCTTGCTGTCGGTGATCAGGATGATCTTGCCGCCCCGCGCCGCCACTTCCTGCATGTTGGACACGGTTTTCTCGAAAATCCGGTCATGCGGCGCGATGACGATCACCGGCATGTTCTCGTCGATCAGCGCGATCGGCCCATGCTTCAATTCGCCCGCGGCATAGCCTTCGGCATGGATATAGGAGATTTCCTTGAGCTTCAGCGCCCCTTCCATGGCAAGCGGGAAATTGGTGTCGCGGCCGAGATAGAGAACGTTCTTGTGGTAGGAGAGATCGCGTGCGATCTTTTCGATCTGGTGGTCGAGCTTGAGCACCTGGTTGGCGTAGCGCGGCGCTTCGGACAGTTCGCGCACCAAGGTTTTTTCCTGCTCGCGCGAGATCTTGCCGCGCGCCACGCCGGCGCGCACCGCAAGCGATGCGAGCACCGAAAGCTGGCAAGTGAAAGCCTTGGTCGAGGCGACGCCGATCTCTGGCCCCGCCAGCGTCGGCAGCACCACGTCGGATTCACGCGCCATGGTCGATTCGCGCACATTGACCACGGCGCCGATCTTCATCCCCGCCTTGCGGCAATAGCGCAGCGAGGCCAGCGTGTCGGCGGTCTCGCCCGATTGCGAGATGAAGAACGCCGCGTCGGTCGCAGACAGCGGCATTTCGCGGTAGCGGAATTCCGAGGCGACATCGATATCGACCGGCAGCCGCGCATAGCGCTCGAACCAGTATTTGCCGATCAGCCCGGCGAGATAGGCCGTGCCGCAAGCCGAGATCGCCAGCCGGTCGATTTTCGCGAAATCGAAAGGCAGGTCGAGCGGCTTGGACACGCCGCCGACGAAATCGAGATAGTTGGCCAGAGTGTGCGAGATCACCTCGGGCTGTTCATGGATCTCCTTTTCCATGAAATGCCGACGGTTGCCCTTGTCGACCATGAAGCTGGTCGAGAGCGATTGCTGGCGCTTGCGCTCGACCTGGTTGCCATCGATGTCGAAGATGGTGACGCCTTCGCGGCGCAGCACCGCCCAGTCGCCATCCTCGAGATAGGTGATGGAGTTGGTGAACGGCGCCAGCGCAATGGCATCGGAGCCCAGGAACATCTCGCCGTCGCCATGGCCGACGGCCAGCGGCGGGCCATTGCGGGCGCCGACGATAAGGTCTTCGTCGCCCTTGAACATGATGGCCAGCGCGAAGGCGCCTTCCAGGCGCTTCAGCGCCTGATGCGCGGCCTCGACCGGCTTCAGTCCCCTGGCCAGTTCGCGCGCCACCAGATGGGCAACGACCTCGGTGTCGGTCTGCGACGTGAATGCGTAACCGTCCCGGACCAGTTCGTCGCGCAGTTCGGCGAAATTCTCGATGATGCCGTTGTGGACGATGGCGACGCCATCGGAAAAATGCGGATGCGCATTGGTCTCGTTCGGCACGCCATGGGTCGCCCAGCGGGTATGACCGATGCCGATCGTGCCGGCGAGCGGATCGTCCTTGAGCCGGCGCTCGAGGTTGACCAGCTTGCCCTCGGCACGGCGCCGCGCAAGGTGCCCATGCTCCAGCGTGGCGACGCCGGCCGAATCATAGCCGCGATATTCGAGCCGCTTCAGCGCATCGACGATGAGCGGCGCGACCTGCGAATTGCCGACGATTCCAACGATACCGCACATGCGGAAAGCCCCCGATTGCCCGTGGAAAACCAGCCTATTTACGGATGGCCGGCCTGCCGCGAAAGTCACATTGCATTTCGTCCCGTGTCAGCGGGATGGTTTCCTTGCCGATGCACTATCATGGATGACTGTTGCAAGCCCATTACCGCAATCGTCGGTTTTTCAGCCATTCGGTTCTCATTTGGACACCCTTTGGCTAAGCTGAGAGCCATGAACGAAGTCGAGCCCACCATTACACTCTGGCGACCGGTCGGACCGGTGGAGCTGAAGCTTATCGAAGCCTCGGGCATGCAGGCGTTTCCGCCGCGCCTTCCCGACCAGCCGATTTTTTACCCGGTTCTTTCAGAAGCCTATGCCGTGCAGATCGCACGCGACTGGAACGTGCCGGCAAGCGGCGCCGGTTTCGTGACGCGGTTCGATGTGCGAAAGAGCTTTCTCGACCGCTACCGGGTCGAGCACGCAGGCAGCATGGCGCATCTGGAATACTGGATACCTGCTGAAGACCTCGACGATTTCAACAAGGCTATCGTTGGCAGGATCGAGGTGACCGCCGCTTTCAGCCGAGAATCATCCAGCTAAGCGCTAGTGGGCAGCGCCGTCGGCCTTCTTCTTTGCCGCCGCGGCCGATGCAAAGCGTTCGCGCAATTCCCTGCCCTTGCCGGGGATCGTCTTCTGCCTTGCGCGGCCGAAGGCCAGCGCGTCCTCGGGAACGTCTTCGGTGATGACGCTTCCCGAGGCGATGTAGCCGCCCTTGCCGATGGTGATCGGCGCCACCAGCGAGGAGTTGGAGCCGACGAAGGCCCCCTCGCCGATGTCGGTGAAGAATTTCGAGTAACCGTCATAATTGCAGGTGATGGTGCCGGCGCCGATGTTGGCGCCGGCGCCGACGCGGGCGTCGCCGATATAGGTCAGATGGTTGACCTTGGCGCCCTCCTCGACGACCGCCTGCTTGACCTCGCAGAAATTGCCGACCTTGGCCTTTTGCCTGAGATCGGCGCCCGGCCGCAGCCGCGCGAACGGTCCGACATCGCAATTGGACGCGATGGTCGCGCCCTCGATATGGCTGAAGGCGTGGATCTTGGCGCCGGTGGCAATCTTCACGCCTGGGCCGAACCACACATTGGGCTCGACGAGCGTATCGGCGCCGATCTCGGTGTCATGCGAGAAGAACACGGTTTCCGGCGCGATCAGCGTCACGCCCGACAGCATCACCTCGTGCCGGCGGCGCGCCTGCCAGATGCCTTCGGCCTGCGCCAGTTCCGCGCGGTTGTTGATGCCGAGCGCGTTTTCGAAGCTGGCTTCCGTCGCAACGACATCGAGACCCTGGGCGCTGGCGATCTCGACGATATCGGTGAGGTAATACTCACCCTTGGCATTTGTGTTACCGACCGCGCCGAGCAGTTCCAGCACATGGGCGCCGGCCACGGCCATCAGCCCGCCATTGCAGAAGATGATCTTTTTCTCCTCCTCGCTGCAATCCTTCTCCTCGCGAATGGCGACAAGCTTGCCGCTCTTTTCGATCAGCCTGCCATAGCCGGTTGGATTGGGCGTACGAAATCCGATGACCGCGACAGAAGCGCCCTCGGCCAGTTTCAGCCGCGCCACGGTCAGAGCGCCCGGATCGATCAGCGGCGTGTCGCCGAACATCACCAGGACATCGTCATAACCCCTTGATATCGCCTCGCGGGCGGCCAGCACGGCGTGCGCGGTGCCGAGGCGCTTGTCCTGCACGAAGGTCTCGGCCTCGGGCGCGAATTTCGCCGCCGCCTTACGCATTTCCTCCGCGCCATGGCCGATCACCAGCGCCTGGTCCCCGGAGCCCGCCAACTCGGCCGCGTTCACCACATGCGCCACCATCGGCAGCCCGGCGATCTGGTGCAGCACCTTCGGCAGCGCGCTCTTCATGCGCGTGCCTTCGCCGGCGGCGAGGATGATGGACAGGCAGGATCTCTGGCTCATGGACGGACCAACCATATGAAAAGGGATCGGGAATCGCGACTATCTAGCATTGGCGCCATGCTCCACCAATGCGGTTAAATTCCGGTGTGACGGTTAAGCCGGTCACGCGCTTCCGGTGTCGGTTCTACCCCAGCCGCCCCAGCACCGGGAAATTCTCCAGCAGCCAGTAGGACACCGTCTGAACGCCGCCGGTGAGGAAGAACACGCCGGCGACGACCAGCATGGCGCCGATCGCCTTTTCCACGCGGCCGAGATGGACGCGGAATTTGCCGAGGAACCGCATGAAGGCGCCGGAAAAGAGCGCCGCGACCAGGAACGGGATGCCCAGCCCGAGCGAATAGGCGGCGAGCAGCAGCGCGCCCTCGCCCACGGTCTCGCGGCCACCCGCCAGCGTCAGGATCGGCCCCAGAACCGGGCCGATGCAGGGGGTCCAGCCGAAGGCGAAGGCGAGGCCCATGACATAGGCGGCGACCGCGCTTGCCGGCTTGCCCTGCGACTGGAAGCGCGCCTCGCGCGACAGCAGTGGAATGCGCAGGATGCCGAGGAAGTTCAGGCCCATCAGGATGATCAGCACGCCCGCCGCCATCGCCAGCGGCTCCTGCCAGACGCGCAGCAGCCGGCCGATGGTCGAAGCGCCGGCGCCGAGCGTCACGAACACGGTCGAGAAGCCGAGTACGAAGGCGATCGACGAGTAGAGCAGGGCGCCGCGAGCGCCCTGCCTTGCCGTCACGCCCGCATTGCCACGGAAATCGTCGACCGAGACGCCGGCCATGTAGCAGAGATAAGGAGGCACCAGCGGCAGCACGCAGGGTGACAGGAACGAGATAGCCCCCGCCCCGACCGCGCTGACATAGCCGATGTCCAATGCCATTCCTGACCTCCAACCGTCCCGGCGCCGATATAGGCTGCACGCCGCTTCTCCACCAATCACCATTTTGTGGCAAGCCGACGTTGCATGTCCGGGCCGGGGAAGAAAGGACCCGCGACCGGCGTTGATACAGAGAGGCCGCGATTTCCCGCGCCTCTTTGGACATCCAGGGAGTTTCCCATGAAAACGATGACAGTCGGTTTAGCCGCGCTTCTGCTCAGCACCGCCGCCTCCTTCGCCGCCGATGCGTGGAAGGAAGCCGAGGTCGGTGGCGCCAAGATCTTCACCGATGCCAATGGCATGACGCTCTATACCTACGACAAGGACGAGAAGGGCAAGAGCAATTGCTACGACAAATGCGCCACCAACTGGCCGCCGTTGAAAGCCGAGGCCGGCGCCAAGGCGGATGATGAATGGAGCGTTGTCGACCGCACCGACGGCACCAAGATGTGGGCCTATGACGGAAAGCCGGTCTATACCTTCATCAAGGATAAGAAGGCAGACGACGTGACCGGCGATGGCGTCGGCGAGGTCTGGCACATCATCAAGGCCGACTAAGCATCATCCTGCCTGCCGGTGGGAACAGGGCTGGTCGCGGGCCTCCGCTGCGTGTGGCTTGCGACCAGCCCAATCATTTCGCGATAGCGTGACGCCAGGGTGGCAGTCGCCCTTTCACGACTCAGGTGATGCAGAAACCGGCGTTTCCGCCGACGCGGGGCCACCCTCTCCCCCAAGCAATACTCGACCGGAATTTCGTGAATTTCTCCATACACTCTAAGAGTGTATTGCCGCGGACAGCCTTGCCAATTTGGGCGCTTCCCCTTGACCGGATGCAAAAGCGCGGCCATGTGAGCGACAACAGAA
Organism: Mesorhizobium sp.; assembly: GCF_041661565.1. Taxonomy (GTDB): domain Bacteria; phylum Pseudomonadota; class Alphaproteobacteria; order Rhizobiales; family Rhizobiaceae; genus Mesorhizobium. Next base: position 6,230 of record NZ_JBAZUD010000134.1, on the reverse strand, counting down.
CCGAGATTTCGTCGCGCGCAGCGGAATTCTTCTGCCGCATTACAGCTGATATGAGACCTCATGGACGTCGTCGTCGTCGAATCGCCGGCCAAGGCGAAGACAATCAACAAATATCTAGGCAAGAACTACAAGGTTCTGGCCTCGTTCGGTCACGTCCGCGACCTGCCCGCCAAGGATGGCTCGGTGCGTCCCGACGAGGATTTCGCCATGTCCTGGGCCGTCGACACTGCGTCGGGCAAGCGGCTTGCCGACATCGCCAAGGCGGTCAAGGATGCCGATGGCCTGATCCTCGCCACCGATCCGGATCGTGAGGGCGAAGCGATTTCCTGGCATGTGCTGGAAGTGCTGAAGCAAAAGCGCGCCCTGAAGGACAAGCCGGTCAGCCGCGTCGTCTTCAACGCCATCACCAAGTCTTCGGTCCTGGAGGCAATGGCCAATCCGCGCCAGATCGACGCGCCGCTGGTCGATGCCTATCTCGCCCGCCGGGCGCTTGATTACCTGGTCGGCTTCACCCTGTCGCCGGTATTGTGGCGCAAGCTGCCCGGCGCTCGTTCGGCCGGGCGTGTCCAGTCGGTGGCGCTGCGTCTGGTCTGCGACCGTGAATCCGAGATCGAGCGCTTCATCCGCGAGGAATACTGGCAGATATCCGCGCTCCTCGGCACGCCGCGCAACGAGAATTTCGAGGCTCGGCTGACGGCATTCGATCGCAAGAAGCTGCAGAAACTCGATATCGCCAACAAGGCGCAAGCCGACGACATCAAGTCGATGCTCGAAGGCGCGACCTTCAAGGCGCTGTCCGTCGAAGCCAAGCCGACGAAGCGCAATCCCGGCCCCCCGTTTACGACGTCGACCCTGCAGCAGGCCGCCTCTTCCGGCCTCGGCTTTTCGGCCAGCCGCACCATGCAGGTGGCGCAGCGTCTCTATGAAGGCATGGAGATCGGCGGCGAGACCACCGGCCTGATCACCTATATGCGAACCGACGGCGTGCAGATGGCGCCGGAGGCGATCTCCGCCGCCCGCGATGCCATCGTCAAGGAATTCGGCCCCAAATACCTGCCGGAAAAGCCGCGCTATTACACCGCCAAGGCCAAGAACGCCCAGGAAGCGCACGAAGCGATCCGTCCGACGGATTTCATGCGCACCCCGGCATCGGTCAGGCAATATCTCGATTCCGACCAGATGCGGCTCTATGAGCTGATCTGGAAGCGCGCCATCGCCAGCCAGATGCAGCCGGCCGAGATCGAACGCACCACCGCCGAGATCGAGGCGGTCAATGGGACTCGCACCGCCGAACTTCGCGCCGTCGGCTCGGTCGTTCGGTTCGATGGCTTCATCGCCGCCTACACCGACCTGAAGGACGACGACACCGAAGACGAGGAGAATCGTCGCCTGCCCGAGATCCGGGCCGGCGAGCAGCTTGCTCGCCAGGCGATCAACGCTACCCAGCACAGCACCGAGCCGCCGCCGCGTTATTCCGAAGCCTCGCTGATCAAGAAGCTGGAGGAACTCGGCATCGGCCGGCCCTCCACCTACACGGCGATCCTGAAGACGCTCGAAGACCGTGACTATGTCACCATAGACAAGCGCCGGCTGGTGCCGCAGGCCAAGGGCCGGTTGCTGTCGGCCTTCCTGGAAAGCTTCTTCAAGCGCTATGTGGAATATGATTTCACGGCATCGCTCGAGGAAAAGCTCGACGAGATCTCCGACGGCAAGCTCGCGTGGAAAGATGTGCTGCGCGACTTCTGGAAGGATTTCTCGGGTGCCGTCTCCGACATCAAGGAATTGCGCGTCACCGACGTTCTGGACGCGCTCAACGAAGAATTGGCGCCGCTGGTGTTCCCAGCGCGGGAAGATGGTTCCAACCCGCGCATCTGCCCGAAATGCGGCTCCGGCAATCTGTCGCTGAAGCTCGGCAAGTTCGGCGCCTTTGTCGGCTGCTCGAACTATCCCGAATGCTCATTCACCCGCCAGCTCGGCGACGCCGCCAACCCCAATGGCGAGAATGGCGGCGGCGAGGACGGCACCAAGGTCATCGGCAAGGACCCCTATACGGCGGAGGAAATCACGCTGCGCTCGGGCCGCTTCGGCCCCTATCTGCAGCGCGGCGACGGCAAGGAGGCCAAGCGCTCCAGCCTGCCCAAGGGCTGGACGGCTGATACCATCGATCACGAGAAGGCGTTGGCCTTGCTGTCGCTGCCCCGTGATGTCGGCAAGCATCCCGAGAGCGGCAAGATGATCTCGGCCGGGCTCGGACGCTACGGGCCGTTTGTGCTGCACGACGGCACTTATGCCAATGTCGACAGCATCGAGGACGTGTTTTCGATCGGCCTGAACCGCGCCGTGTCCGTGATCGCCGAGAAGCAGTTGAAGGGCAAGGGCGGCCGCAATGGCGGCACCGCCGCCGCGCTCAAGGACCTTGGCGACCACCCCGACGGCGGCGGCAAGATCGTCGTGCGCGACGGAAAATACGGGCCCTACGTGAATTTCGGCAAGGTCAATGCCACGCTGCCGAAGGGCAAGGATCCGCAGTCGGTGACCATCGAGGATGCGCTGGCACTGATCGCGGAAAAGGAAGCCAAGGGTGGCGGCGGCAAGAAGCCGTTCCGCAAGGCAGCAGCGGCCAAGGCTCCCGCAAGCAAGACAAGTACGGCCAAGAAGGCAGCCGCCAAGAAGCCGGCGGCGAAGAAAAAAGGGTAGCACAGCGTGGCGCGCAGGATCACCGCTAGAAACCACGGCGATCCGCGCACCGCCGGCGCAAAGGGTAAGATCACGGACGGGGCCGAGATCAAGCAAGATTACCGGCCGTCCCGCGACGAGATCCTGCGCTATATCGCCGAGAATCCCGATCGTGCCGGCAAACGCGACATCGCAAAGGCGTTCGCGCTGCGCGGTGACGACCGCATCTGGCTGAAGGATATCCTCCGCGACCTGCAGGATGAAGGCGTCCTGACCAAGGAACGCAAGCAGCTGGCCCGCGTCGGCGCCCTGCCCCATGTCGCGGTGCTGGACATCTTCGGCCGTGACGGCGACGGCATCTTGCTGGCGCACCCGGCCGAGCCCGTGGGCACGGGGGAGCCGCCGGTGGTCTCGATCCGCGTCTCCCGCGGCGGTAGCCCGGCGCCCGGCATCGGCGATCGCGTGCTGGCCAAGACCTTCCCGACCAACGAAGCGACCGGGCCCGCCTATACGGGGCGGGTGATGAAGATATTCGAGAAGCGCACGGACGCCGTTCTCGGCGTCTTTCGCGTGCTCCAGGACGGTTCTTTCCGCATCGAACCGGTCGAGCGCCGCCAGCCCGAGCTGATCGTCGACAAGGAATTCCAGAACGGCGCCAGGAACGGCGACCTGGTCGAGGTCGAGCCCGCCCGGGCCTCTCGTTACGGGCTGCCGCGAGCCAAGGTGCTCAATGTGCTGGGCTCGCTGACCAGCGAGAAGGCGGTCTCGATGATCGCCATCCACGCCCACGACATTCCCCACATCTTCCCGGCCGACGTCATCGCCGAATCCGAGGCCGTCAAGCCCGCGACGCTCGCTCACCGCGAGGACTGGCGCGACCTGCCGCTCGTGACCATCGATCCGGCCGACGCCAAGGACCATGACGATGCGGTTCTCGCCACGCCCGATACCGACGAGAGCAATCCCGGCGGGGTCATAGCCACGGTCGCCATCGCCGATGTCGCCGCCTATGTCCGCTACGGCACGGCACTCGATCGCGAAGCGTTGAAGCGCGGCAATTCCGTCTATTTCCCCGACCGTGTCGTGCCGATGCTGCCCGAGCGCATCTCGAACGATCTCTGCTCGCTTCGCGAGGGCCAGGACCGGCCGGCACTGGCGGTGCGCATGGTTTTCTCAGCCGATGGCCGCAAGGTCCGGCATTCCTTCCACCGCGTCATGATGAAGTCGGTGGCGAAGCTTGCCTACAGCCAGGCGCAGGCCGCGATCGACGGCGCGCCCGATGACAAGACCGGCCCGATCCTCGACACCGTGCTGAAGCCGCTCTGGGACGCCTATGCGATCCTCAAGCGTGGCCGCGACGGACGCCAGCCGCTCGAACTCGACCTCCCGGAGCGCAAGATCATGCTCAAGCCGGACGGCACGGTCGATCGCGTCATTGTGCCGGAGCGCCTCGACGCCCACAAGCTGATCGAAGAATTCATGATCCAGGCCAATGTCGCCGCCGCCGAGACGCTGGAAGCGAGGAAGCAGGCGCTGGTCTACCGCGTCCACGACGCGCCATCGCTGGCAAAGCAGGAATCGCTGCGCGAGTTCCTGCAGACGCTGGGCCTGTCGCTGGCGCGTGGCGCTCAGATGCGACCAGCCCAGTTCAACGGCATACTGGAGCGCGTGCGCGGCGCCGACAATGAAGGCCTGGTCAATGAGGTGGTGCTGCGCTCGCAGAGCCAGGCCGAATATTCGCCCGGGAATATCGGTCATTTCGGCCTCAACCTGAAGCGGTACGCCCACTTCACCTCGCCGATCCGCCGCTACGCCGACCTGATCGTGCATCGCGGACTTATTGCGGCGCTCGGCCTCGGTCCGGGAGGGCTGACGCAGGACGAGGAAGCACGGCTCGAAGACGTCTCGGTGCTGATCTCGGGCACCGAACGCCGCGCCATGGCGGCCGAGCGGGATACGGTCGACCGGCTCATCGCCGCCTATCTCGCCGAGCGCGTGGACGACCGGTTCGACGCCCGCATTTCCGGCGTCACCAAGTCCGGACTGTTTGTCCAATTGCCGCAGTATGGCGCGGATGGCTTCGTCCCGGTGTCAACTCTGGGTGGCGATTACTATATATACGACGAAACGGCCCGCTCCCTGTTCGGCGAACGCTCGGGCAAAGGCTATCAGCTGGCGGATCGCGTCGAGGTCCGGCTTGTCGAGGTGGCGCCCATGGCGGGTGCGATGCGCTTCGAGATGTTGACCGATCCGAAGCCTCTGCCAGGCTCCAGCAGGTCGTTTCACAAGGCCAAGGGCCGCGCCCGTGCGTCGCAATCGCGACCGGCCTCGCGCGGCAGGAGACGATGATGGAACAACAGGTTTTCGGCGGCGAACATCACTCTGGCCGGGTTGCCCGCCCGCTGTGGACGGCGATGAAGCGCGGCCTGCTGGGCCGCTGCCCGAATTGCGGCGAAGGCAAGCTGTTCCGCGGCTTCACCAAGACCGTGGAAGCCTGCGGCGTCTGCGGCGAGGAGATGCATCATCATCGCGCCGATGACCTGCCAGCCTATCTGGTCATCGTCATCGTCGGCCACATCGTTCTCGGCACGTTCATGGGCGTGGAGGCGGCGTCGACCTTGTCCACCTGGCAGCACATCCTGATATGGGTGCCGCTGACGATCATATTGTCGGTCGCCCTGCTGCAGCCTGTGAAAGGCGCCGTCATCGGACTGCAATGGGCCCTCTATATGCACGGCTTCGGTGGCGATGAAGACGGGACGGAGTCCCAACACGGCGCCTGAAGCATCGCTGGCGCAACATGCCACTCACCAAGGCCACTTTCGCATGCAAGAAGTTTCCGCTAGGTCGTGCGCATGGAAGCTATGACCAAGGCGGACGTCGAAAAGATCGACACGAGCCTGGCCGCGCATGACGGCCGGGCGCTTCGTCCACGGGACGCCGCGACCTTGATTCTTATCGACCGCAAGGGCGACGACATCTTGGTTCTCATGGGCCGCCGCCACGCCGGCCATGCCTTCATGCCAAGCAAGTTCGTGTTTCCCGGTGGTCGTACCGATCCGGCGGACAGCCGCGTCGCGACGGCCAGCCCATTGCATCGCGACGAGGAGGCGAAGCTGCTTGCGGGCCCAGGCCGCGTCAGCGCCGCACGGGCTCGCGCCGTTGCGCTGTCGGCGATTCGCGAGACCTATGAGGAAGCCGGGTTGCTGATCGGCCGGAAGGCCGCCTTTGCAACCGACAAGCGTGACTGGCAAGGTTTTGTCGAGCATGGCGTGCAGCCTTCCCTGGACATGCTGCGTTTCATCGCGCGCGCCATCACCCCTCCCAACCGCGTACGCCGCTTCGACACGCGTTTCTTCAGCGCCTGGCGCCACGATGTCGCCGTCGAGTTGCCGGATGGCGGCCCGACCAACGAACTGGAGGAACTTGTCTGGCTGCCGCTGGCCAAGGCCAGGGAAGCCGACATACCCGACATCACCCGAATGATCCTGGACGAGCTGGAGAAGCGCCTCGCCCATGATCCGCTGCTTCGCCCGGGAGGTCCCGTGCCGTTC
>NZ_JBAZUD010000133.1:0-13850 GCF_041661565.1 Mesorhizobium sp. | reverse complement strand
ATGTGCAAGATCGACCCGTGGTTCCTCGAGCAGATCGCGGGCATCGTCGCCATGGAGGCCCGCATCCGCGAGCACGGCATCCCCAAGGATGCCGTCAATCTGCGCATGCTGAAGGCGATGGGCTTCTCCGACGCCCGCCTGGCGTCGCTGACCAGGACTGATGTCGAGGTCATTTCAAAGATCCGCGACAAGCTCGACGTTCATCCCGTCTACAAGCGCATCGACACCTGCGCGGCCGAATTCGCCTCGCCCACCGCCTATATGTATTCGACCTATGAAGTGCCCTTCGCCGGCGCGCTGGCCAATGAGGCGCAGGTCTCGTCACGGAAAAAAGTCGTCATCCTCGGCGGCGGCCCGAACCGCATCGGCCAGGGCATCGAGTTCGACTATTGCTGCTGCCACGCGGCGTTTGCGCTGCGCGACGCCGGCTATGAAGCGATCATGATCAACTGCAACCCGGAGACGGTCTCGACCGACTACGACACCTCCGACCGGCTCTATTTCGAGCCGCTGACGGCGGAAGACGTGCTGGAGATCCTGCGCGCCGAGCAGGCCTCGGGCGAACTGGTCGGCGTCATCGTCCAGTTCGGCGGCCAGACGCCGCTGAAGCTGGCCGACGCGCTGGAAAAGGCCGGCATCCCGATCCTCGGCACCTCACCCGACATGATCGACCTGGCCGAGGACCGCGACCGCTTCCAGAAGCTCCTGCACAAGCTTGGCCTCAGCCAGCCGAAGAACGGCATCGCCTATTCGGTCGAGCAGGCCCGCCTCGTCGCCGGCGAACTGGGCTTCCCCCTGGTGGTGCGCCCCTCCTATGTGCTGGGCGGCCGCGCCATGCAGATCATCCATGACGAGAGCATGCTGCAATCCTATCTGCTCGACACCGTGCCCGGCCTGGTGCCAGAGGACATCAAGCAGAAATACCCCAACGACAAGACCGGCCAGATCAACACGCTGCTGGGCAAGAACCCGCTGCTGTTCGACACCTATCTCTCCGGCGCCATCGAGGTCGATGTCGACTGCCTCTGCGACGGCAAGTCGACTTTCGTGTCGGGTATTCTCGAACATATCGAGGAAGCTGGCATCCATTCGGGCGACAGTGCCTGCTCGCTGCCGGTCCACTCGCTGCCTTCTGAGCTGGTCGACGAGCTGGAACGCCAGACGGCTGCGCTCGCCCGCGCGCTCCATGTCGGCGGCTTGATGAACGTACAGTATGCGATCAAGGACGGCACTGTCTATGTGCTGGAGGTCAACCCGCGCGCGTCACGCACGGTGCCCTTCGTGGCCAAGACCATCGGGCGTCCCATCGCCAAGATCGCCGCCCGCATCATGGCCGGCGAGACGCTGGAAGACGCCTTCGCCCATTACGGCGCCATGCCCGACCCGCGCAATCCCGGCCACATCGCGGTCAAGGAGGCCGTCTTCCCCTTCGCCCGCTTCCCCGGCGTCGACATATTGCTCGGCCCGGAAATGCGCTCGACCGGCGAGGTCATGGGCCTCGACCGCGACTTCGCGCTGGCCTTCGCCAAGAGCCAGTTAGGGGCCGGCGTCGACCTGCCGCGCTCCGGCACCGTCTTCGTCTCGGTGCGCGACGAGGACAAGGCCGGCATCCTGCCGGCCGTCAAGCGCCTCGCCGGCCTCGGCTTCAAGGTGCTGGCGACATCAGGCACGCAGCGCTTCCTCGCCGAAAACGGCGTCGACGCGCAGAAGATCAACAAGGTCCTGGAAGGCCGCCCCCACATCGAAGACGCCATCCGCAACCGGCAGGTGCAGATCGTCTTCAACACCACGGACGGCCAGAAGGCGGTGTCGGACTCCAAATCGCTGCGCCGCGCCACCCTGATGCAGAAGGTGCCGTATTATACGACGCTGTCGGGCGCGGCAGCGGTGGCGGAAGCGATCGCGGCGCTGAAGGCGGGGAGTTTGGAAGTCAGGCCGCTGCAGGAGTATTTTGCTTAGAGGGGGCGTCTCATTCAAAAGCCCTATTAAACAACAATCAGACGATGGAACTTGTTTCCATCCCCAACGCTCGCAATCGCACTAAACATCTCTTGCCCGAATCTATAATCCTCACGGGTATATCCTTCGTTATTTTTGATTTGCTGCTCCAACCGTTGTGCATCTTGACTGGCAGTATGGAGAAAATTTTCGTACATATCGATCAAATTTTGCATTATTCCCTCTGATGTCGATAACCTTGGATTATCCCTCAGCCATACAAGCCTTTCCAGGGGGGTCAATGAGCACATTGTCAAAGCATCATCTTGATCCACGGTATTCTTCAATCGATATATAGCCAGCAAATACAATATTGCTGAATAGCACGTAAGAATCCTACTATGCTTTAACTTATATAACTTAACTTTTCTTTTTATTCTCTGGCCTTCTGGAAGATTTCTGGTTCTCGCCTCATAATTTATACAGAAAGTCCTCCAGAGTCTGATGATATCATTTGTAAAGTAAGCAGGTATAAAACTTGATTTATATGTATCGAAATCAACCCAATAAGCTTTAATTATACTTGATCTAACCGAGTCAAAAATTACTTCGTTTACTATAGCGCGACCCTCGAGTAGCATTAGCAAACGAGTAGTGAATGTATTATCAGAATCGTCGACTGGCGATCCAATCTCATTCACCAAGCTACAATTAGTGAATTGACCTAGATATCTTCCGTCGCCATCGATATCCGGCAAATCTAGATCTCTGAATGCGGTTATGAGCTCGGCTTTCAGTCGGATTTCGTGCAACAGAGTTAGCTTACTCTTTTTACCTTCATCACACAGCGACACAATACAAGGGTCCAAATCGCTGTGATTGCTTGCCTCAAGTCTTCCAAAAGAGCCGTGCGCAAAAACACAGGCGTTGTCATTGGCCACCTTTTCCGCCTCGGCAAGAAGCGATTTGAGCTCCTTTAGAATGCCGAGCGAGTACTCCTTCCGCTCATCGATGACTCCCATTCATCCCCCCCCACTCGAACACGTTGGCAAATATCTCGGCCTGCTCAATAGCATCGTCGACAGCATGATGCGTGTGTTTTTTGTTCGAAGCTAGATTAGCAGGTAAATGGGAGCGGCCAGCCTCTGCAATAGGTATCGCAGACTTCACAGCGAAAGCCGTCTTGATATCGAAACATCGGGAATAATCGAATGGAGAGCCGCTTGGGCAGAAATTCATAAAGTACCAATAAAGCCAGCTCCAGTCAAAACTTAAAGGATAGGCTACCAAAACTGGAAATGAAATATCAGAAATTGAATTTATCCAATCGAAAGCTTCCACCATCGACTGAGCTGGATCACAACCTTCAAGTATAAGTCTCTCCCGATCCAATCCGTTCACAGCAAGCGCCTCAACTTGAAAGTTCGTTGAGATAGGACGAAGTTCCCTATAGAAAACTCTGTCGTAGCTAGCTGGTCGCTCGAAGCGCACTCCGTCGTACCGGCCAGCGTAAACGATTGCGAACGACAGCATCGAAAAGGGACCGGGAATCGGGCCATCCGTTTCAATGTCTGCCGAGAAGTAGACATCAGGACGCCGTATCGGCGCCGACCTAGGCACAGGATTGGGGTCTGATTTCTGACGCGCGGCGCCCTGAAATTTAAAAATCAATCGATCACCGACATCGGGAGCTGTGACGAGTGCAACTGCGAAGCGCAGTAGCGGGCAAACCTAAATTGGGAAACTACCGCTAACTCGCCTCAGACGCTAGCACGCATTGCTTGGCGCCTGAACTAGGGCAAGGGACCCAATTCGCTGAAATTTTCAAAACTGACGATCGGCGGAGCTATTGTCCACCGTTTAGCCCCCTTTCCCCTCAAGCCACCGCCACGCACTCAATCTCGATATCAAACTCCATCGGCCAGGACGCCACCGGCACAAAACTCCGCGCCGGCGGGTTGACGCTGAAATACTTCGCATAGACCCGGTTGATGGCGGTGTAGAAGCCGGAATTGACCGCGTAGATGCGCACCATCACCACGTTGTCCAGCGAGGTGCCGGCCGCTTCCAGGCAATGTTTCAGCGCCTTCAGCGACGCCTCGGTCTGCGTTTCGATGTCGCCGCGCACCATCTCGCCGGTCACCATGTCCACCGGCGGCGTCGCCGAGATGAACACGAAGCCGTTGGCCTTCACCGCCGTCGAACAGGGCAGGCCGAGCGAGCGCACCTTGGCCGACATGACGGGGACTTCGATGATTTCTTTTTTCATGGGTGTTGCTCCGTTTGGGTGGCACGGAGCTTATCGCGCAGGCCGGCGAACGCCAGCGCAGATGTTCCCTTCTCCCCTTGTGGGAGAAGGTGGCCGCGAAGCGGTCGGATGAGGGGTGTTCCAGGAAACACCGACGTCTCACTCCGCTGGAACACCCCTCAACCGTCTCGGCGCTGCGCGCCGATCCACCTTCTCCCGCAAGGGGAGAAGGGAAGATCGCAACCTACCCCTGCCCCGGATAGGGCGTGCCGTCCTTGTGCAGGAACAGTCCGTCGCGGCTCGGGCTCATCATGTCGATGTCGGAGCAGGTGATGACGTCGTCCGGATTGCGCGAGCCGACCTCGAGATAGCGGGCGGTGACCGACGAGCGGTTGATCAGATGATGGCCGTTGCCGCTGTTTTTGGCGAAGGCGGCGCTGTCGCCGGCGCGCAGCAGCGTCTCGCCGCCATCCTCGACCAGCGTCAGTTCGCCCTCCAGCACATGCACGAACTCGTCCTCATGGCTGTGCCAGTGGCGCTGGCTGGACCAGCCGCCGGGCGGCAGCGTCATCAGATTGACGCCGAAATCGGTGAGGCCGCCGGCGTCGCCCAGGCGCCGGCGCGTGCGGGTGGCGCAGGGGGCGTCGAAGGGCGCGGGATAGCCGGAGCCCTGGCGGGCGGGCACGGCGGCAAGGTCGATCCTGGGCATGGGTGCCTCCATGGGTTTGGGGGCAGTTTAGGGCGCGGCAGGGGGAGCGAAAGGGCCAGTTGGGGCGGTTGGTTTGGCAAGGGAGGCGCTCCGGCACACCCCAACTTCGTCATCCTAGGGCGAAGCAGCCGCGAAGCGGCGTCGCGAAGACCCGAGGATCCATTCCGTGAGATCAATCGAGGTGTGCAGCGGTGCAGAATTCTGCATCGTTGTGGGGCTCCGGACTCCCGGAATGGATCCTCGGGTCTGCGCCGCGTCGCTTCGCTCCTTGCTCCGCCCGTGGATGACGAAGAAAAGGTGGCGATGCCGGCAGAAGGATGCCTGCCCGCGATCCACCCACACCCGCAACCTAATGCAGCGCCGCCACGTCCTTCAGGTGCATCTCGTGCATCTGCAGTGTTGGCAGCGTTTTCTTGGCGAATTCCTTCAGCGCCGGGTCGTCGCCCGATTGCGCATAGGTGGAAAACAGCGCCACGGCCTGCTTGTGCGCCTCGGTCTGCACGGCGATGTACTTGGTCTGGAAGGCCTCGCCGTCCAGCGCCTTGAGCTGGTCGAGCAGCGCCTGGTCATTCGGCTGCAGCGGGCTTTCCTGCGCGATCGACGCGGTGGTCTGGCTCTTTTCCCGCGCCATCTTGAAGTCCTGGCCGGCCTTGGTGTGGTCCTTGACCATCAGCTCGGCGAAATCCTTCACGTCCGCCGCCACGCCCTTTTCCAGCGCCAGCTTGCTGCTTTCGATCTCGAAGCGGTTGGCGCTGACCAGCGTCTTGGTGAACGTGTCGGTGTCGACCTTGTTCTCCGACACAGGCGGCACGTCGCTCGACGGTGCCGCCTGCTGGGCGAAGGTTGCAGGCGCGCCGGCCAGAAGGGCCAGCATGGCGATGGCAAGATGCGGTCTCATGGTCACGCTCCGTATTGGTGTCCTCAAGGGACCCAACGCGGCACGCGGGATGAGGTTGCCCGGCACCCTCGCCTGCGACGGGAGAAACAGTCGTCCTAGGAGGGCAGGATGACCTCGCCCTCATCCTCGCCGTCCCAATAGTGCGCGAGCCGGGCTTCGACCTTGATCATGGCCAGGCCGGGCGTGTCGGTACCCTCTTCGAACCATTCGTCGATGTCCTCGTTCCAATGTTCCTCGAACGCCGCCTTGTCGCGGATGATCTCGGCCTCGCCCTCGATCGCGACCCAGAAATTGTCGTCGCCCTTGAAGGCCAGCGACACATTGGCGTCGCGTTCGATCTCTGCCACGACATCGGAATCTTCCAAGGTGAAATAGAAGGAGGAGCCGTCATAGTCGACGTCCTGGTTGTTGCTCATCGGCCGTCCGGCAATTCCGCCGGTCTCGGTGTGGGTCGACATCATGCAGACATCGATGTCGCGCATTTTGCCCGCGATCTCGGCAAGGCTTCTCTCGGTCATGGCGTGCTCCTTTGGCGGCTGTTGGCTAGGGCAACGTGTGAGCCATGCTTTGGTTCTCGGGAACCGCCGGCAGGGCCGGGCATTCCTGCAGCGGAGGAATTCGCGATGCGGAAGCTGTGCAAGGGAACCCGCGTGACCTGGGAATGGGGCGCGCATACGGCCGAGGGCAAGGTGAGCGAAAGCTTCACCAGCGATGTGACGCGCACGATCAAGGACACGGAAGTGGTGCGCAAGGCGAGCACGCAGGAACCCGCCTACCTGATCGAGCAGGCCGACGGCGACCAGGTGCTGAAAAGCCATTCCGAACTGAAGCACAGCCGCTGAACCGCCCGGAATCGGCGGCGGAACCCGCGCGGCTTTCCGGCATTCCCTTCTCGCGATAGACTGCCGGGTGAGAGGTACAGATGGATAATGACGATATCGACCTGCGCTGCCCGCAAGTGGTGGCCGACAACGCGGCCAAGGGGCTGAGGCTGCGCGGCGAGTTCGGCCGCGGCGGCACCGAGATCGGGGTGGCGCGCGCCACCGAACTGAAGAACCGCAAGAACCTGTCGCCCTCGACCATCCGCCGCATGGTCAGCTATTTCGCCCGCCACGAGGTCGACAAGCGCGGCAAGAATTACGGCAATGAGGAAAATCCGTCGGCGGGCTACATTGCCTGGCTGCTATGGGGCGGCGACGAAGGCCGCGCCTGGGCGCTGGAGCTCAAGAAGAAGATCGGCAACGCGCCGGATATCTGAGCGGTTCGCCGGGCCTTCGCCCTCGGCTGGCGTTGCTCAGCCGTACCAATCCACCTCGAACATGCCGAGCCGTTCGTAGAGCCGGACCGCACCGGCGTTCTCGACCGTGTTGGTCTTCAGGTCAACACGGTCGAGGCCGCGGGCGCGGAAGGCGGCAAAGGCGTGCCACATCAGCGCCTCGCCAACGCCCCTGCCGCGCGCTTGCGGGTGGACGGCGAGGTCCTTGACGAAGCCCTTCGTCCAGCACAGCGCCGCAGCCGCCAGCCGGCCCCTGGCGTCGATGACGAGGAAGCACAATGCCGGGTCGAATTCGGGATCGCCCGATATACGCGGCCACCATGTGCCGAACGGGCCATCGGTGCCGTCGTCGAAGACCTCGTCCAGCAGCGCATGCAGCGCCGGCGCGTCGCCCGGTTCGAAGCAGCGCATGACGAAGCCATCCGGCCAATGCGGCGCAACCAGCGTCTCGTCGAGGATCTTGCGCAGCCGGATGTCGTTTGGAGCCGGCGGGCGCGGTTGCGGCATCGCGCTCAGGCGTCGGGCTGCATGCGCCGGCGGTCGCGGCCCAGTCCGGTCGCCTCGAGCAGGCCCTTGCGCTTGGCGTCGTAATAGTAGCCGGTCTGGTAGAGCCAGTCGGCGCGCTTGGCGTTTCCGCCGGCCACCAGCCAGGCGCCGCGCAGATATTTGACCGCGTATTTCAGATTGGTCTCGGCGTCGAACAGGCCCGACGCCGGACCGTCATAGCCCATGCCGCGCGCGGTGGCGTGCTTGATCTGCATCAGGCCCCAATGGCCATGGTTGAAGGCCTTGGGATTGAAGGTGCTCTCGCGGTTGACGACATGGCGCACCAGGTCCGCCGGCACCTCGTAGAGCGCGGCGTATTTCTCGATCAGCAGCTCGATCTGGCCACGCGCGCCATGCTCTTGCCGAGCGGGCGCGGCGGGTGACTGGACAAGGGCGGCGGGGTTCTGCGGCACGACATAGGCGACCTGCTGCACGCCGGGCATGGCCTGGCCGTAGGCGGCCTTGCCACCCGCGGGCACGACGAGCCCGGCGGTGGTGTAGAGTGCGGCGGCCGGCGTGGCGGCATTGACCGGCGCCGGCGCCTGCCAGGCCTTGGCGGCCATCACGGCGGGCACCGCCGGTGTCGACCCGGCAAAGGCGGCGGCCGGCTCGACCGGCAGCACCGACGGGGCGGTCGCGCCAGCCGTCAGTTCGGCCGTTTGGACGGGTACCAGTCCCGAGGATTGCGGCAGCACAGAAACGGTTTCGGGCAGGGGTATGGTGAAGCCCGCATCGGCGCCCGCGGCGGTCGCGGTTTCCGTCAGCGACGGCGCCGCTTTCATCTGCGAGGTCGACGTGCAGCCGCTAAGGCCGGCGGCGGCGACGATGATGCCGATCGCGATAAGAGTGGGTTTTGCTGGCAAGCCGCGCTCGGGTCCGTTGATCGGGTTGTTAACAAACCCCTTACACCACCGATTCCTGGGGGGCAATCGTGGCCGGGAGGTGGTTTTCGGGTGGCGAGACCAGGCGACCGCTGCCATATTGTTCTGGATATGTACCGGCATGAATGCCGGTTTCCGCCGCTTTGCGGGAAGGAGCACGTCATGGAAACGACATCCCCGATCACGGCCGGCCACGCAGTGTTAGAAACAGTGATCGGTTTCATGGGCATTGCATGGAACGAAAACGGCCTGATCCGGCTCTGCCTGCCCGAACGGAGCCGCGAAGCGGTGGAGCGGCGGCTGATGCGCCATGCCGGCGTTTCAGCCTCTACCGCGCAGCCCCCATGGGTGGTGGAGCTCATCGCCTCGATCAAGGCCTATGCGGCGGGCGGGGATGTCGATTTCTCCGGCGTGCCGGTCGATCTCGCCGGCGTCGACGATTTCCGCCTCGCGATCTATACCGCCGCGCGAAAGCTCGCCTTTGGCGAAACCACCACCTACGGCGAACTGGCCAAGACGGCCGGCCATGCCGGGCTCGCCCGCGAAACCGGGGCAGCGCTTGGCGCCAATCCGGTGCCGCTGGTCATCCCTTGCCATCGGATCCTTGCCGCCGGCGGCAAGATCGGCGGCTTCTCGGCGCCGGGCGGCTCGGCCACCAAGGAAAAGATGCTGGCCATGGAAGGCGTGCGCGTCGGCCCGCCGCCGCCGGCGCAGGTTTCCTTCGGATTCTAGACTATTCAACTGGAGTCCGGAGCGCTCCAGCGTGCGTTGAGATAACTCGGCTGACTATCGAGACATCCTAGTGGCGCCGCAGGAAGCGGCGGCGGAAATGATCGTTGTCGACGCGCTTGCAGTTGTAGACCGGGCAGGATTTGGTGTCGGCGCTCGGCACATAGGCCCGCGTCCTGACCTCGCCCATGGTGCAGAACTGCTGGCTTTGCACATAGCGGTCGTAGAGCGGCAGTCCCGGCACCCTTGTCGACTGGTAGCGCAGGATGACGGCGCCCTGCCGCGCGATCGTCGCCTGAACCTTGCCGCAGCTCATCCGCGTCGGGTCATAGCGCGAGACCGCCCCCGCCTCGGCGGCGAAAAGCGTCAGGCACGCGGCAAGCAGAATGGTCTTCATCGTCCTCTCCCCAGTTCCTGTTCCAAACCGCCCGATCCGCCTTCGCCGTCCGGCCCTGTCGCAAGGCTTTCCCGCGCTTGGCGCGGCCTTCAGGCGGTTTTCCGATCACGGCTTTCTCACACAGTCTTGTTTTTTGTGCGAAAGCAGCCTATATCAGCCCCATTGATATTTCGGCCGATCGATCCGGGCCTCGCGATCTTCGCGTTTGCTGTCGTCTATCTCCAAAATCTCATGCACACCGGCTGGACCTCGGTTCGGTCAAACTAAAGCAAATGTTGAAGGACTATCTACAATGGCAACTGGAACGGTCAAGTGGTTCAACGCCACCAAGGGCTTCGGCTTCATTCAGCCTGACACCGGCGGCGCGGACGTTTTCGTCCACATCTCCGCTGTCGAGCGCGCTGGACTGTCGACCCTGGTCGAAGGCCAGAAGATCAACTTCGAGATCGAGCAGGACCGCCGCACCGGCAAGTCGTCCGCTGGATCTCTGAGCAAGGCGGCCTGATTTTTGCGAAATGCGCGCGCCGGGTGAGAGCCCGGGGCGCGCGGCAAGTCACGGATGTACTGACAGCCGCGTGAGAAGCGCGCTGGAGCGGAAAGAACCGACAAGCTGGATCAGCAGATAGCTGCCAGCCCGGACCGGAGGCTCCCGATCAGGCTACCGAAAATGGGAAGGCGGGATTTATCCCGCCTTTTTGTTGTCTGGAGCTGCCATCTGCCCCTTTACGATTGGCGAAACCGGCAAAGCTGCCTCTTTCTCCCCGTCACTATAAGGGGAGAAATGCCCGGCAGGGCAATGAGAGGCAGCGCTCACGATTTAGAATTGCCGTTGTGGGATCGCACGCGAGGTTAGCGCTGCCCCTCATCTGGCTGCCGCCATCTTTTCCCCGTAAACGGCAGGGCTATCGCATATGGATTCCCTCGAAGAGGGACCCCCACCCTAACCCTCCCCACCAGGGAGAGGGAACGCTGCCGCGCGCTCCCTATCTGCTGATGCGTGGGGAAACCTCGGCAACTGCCGAAATCAGCGCTCACCCAAGTCTCCCTCCCCCTTGTGGGGAGGGGCTAGGGGTGGGGGTATTCGTAGGGCGAAGGCCGTCGGGAAATCCATATGCGATTGCCCTTCCGTAAACGGGGAGAAGGACGCCCTCGTGACGGCTTTCGCCAACGACCAGCACCGCCTACCCCACCCACTCGATCGGCACATGCCCTGGATCCGCCTCTACCCGGCCAAGCCAGGCCACGACGGCCGGATAGGCGTCGAGCTGGAAGCCGCCCTGCTCGGCCGCATGCGTGTAGGCGTAAAGCGCGATGTCGGCGACGCTGAAGACGCCGCCGGCGAAGAAGGCGTTGTTTTCCAGATGCTTGTTCATCACGCCGAGCGCCTTGTTGCCGCGCTCCAGCGTGACCGCCAGCCGCTCAGGCGTCGCATGGCTGGCCCGTTCGGGAAAGATCAGCAACGCCCGGCGCACGGCGATGTAGGGTTCGTGGCTATATTGCTCGAAGAACAGCCATTGATAGGCAAGGCCGCGCTCGTAGCGGTCCGCCGGAAGGAAGCGCGTGCCTTCGGCGAGATAGAGCAGCATGGCGTTGGATTCGGCCAGCCGGCGACCGTCGTCGAGTTCGAGCAGCGGCACCATGGCGTTCGGGTTCTTGGCCATATAATCCGGCTTGCGCGTGTCGCCGGTGCGCGAACTCACCTCGACATTGGTGAAGGCCATGCCAAGCTTGGCCATCAGCAGGCGCGGCTTGTAGCAATTGCCGCTGTCCATCATGCCGTAAAGTATGGTCATCGGTCCCTCCGCGAGCACAGCTTTTTCCGGGTGATTATCGCCGCGGCGGCGGCCGCGACCAATGATTTGTTTTGGCGCGACGATCAGCGCCGCTGATGCAATTTCGGCGAATCTTGCCGGTCGCCAACGACGCGCCTAGCCAAACAGCGGAATGACCTTGGCATCCCGGCCCAGCAGCGCGTCGGTGTGCAACGGCTCTTCCTCGAAGACCGTTCCGGCAAGCGCCGGGCGGGCGAGATAGTAGCCCTGCAGCAGGTCGGCGCCGCCATCCAGCGCGACGCGCAGATGGGTGGCGTTCTCGATACCCTCGACCAGCACCCTGGCGCCCCGGTCGTGCAGGGTGGAAACCAGCGGACGGAAGAACCGCTCGGCTGCGGCGTGACGGCAGAAATCGCTGAACCAGGTACCGTCGATCTTGACGATGTCGGGATTGAGCATGCCGACCCGCTGCTCGGTCGAGTGACCGGTGCCGAAATCGTCGATGGCGATGCGGATGCCGTGGCGCCGTATTTCGCGCACCAGACGGGTCAGAAGCGCGTCGTCGGCCGCCTGCTCGGTGATCTCGCAGACCAGCATCGCAGGCGTCAGGCCCAGATCGCTGAGATGCCTGGTCATCAGCCGGATCTCGGCCAGCGCCCGCCCGCGATGATCGTTGATCAGCGGATTGTAGTTGAAGAACAGGTCGAGCCCGTCGACGCCGATGTTGCGATAGTTCCTGAGATGCAGCACGCGGCACATGGTCTCGACGAACAGCCGGTCCGGCGCGGCGACGCTGTCGAAAAACGCCCGCGGCGCAACCGGCCGCCCGGCACGGTGCGGCTCGATCAAGGCCTCGACCGCCACGGCGTGAAGAAACCGGCCGCGCGGCGCGAAGATCGGCTGATAGGCGCTGCGCAGTCGGAACTCGCCGTGGATGCCGTATTCGATGCCGACTTCGTCGACCTCGATCGCGTCGCCGACTTCGCGCCTCCGTTCGAAACTCATGTAGACCCTTTCCTGCCGAAAGCCTTCGTCGGACGCCCCGGATGCGGTCCCGGTGAGGGAGCCGGCGCGGCTGTGTCGACGACGGCAACGCGTGCCCGCCTGTTCTTGTCGAAGACGCGAAAGCTGGTCGGCGCCAGCTCTGGCCGCGCCAGCACGAAACCCTGGACCATCGACGCTCCCGATTTTTCGGCGAGCTCCAGCTGCCAGCTTTCCTCGATGCCCTCGAAAACCGTGCGGATGCCTTGGTCCTCGAAGCTCTTCACCATGCTGGTCAGCAGCGCGAAGCCGGCGCCGGAATCCATCAGCTGCGTGATCCAGAGGGCATCGAACTTCACGATGTCGGGCTTCAGCTCCTTGATGCGATGGATGTCGGAATCATCCGCGCCATAGTCGTCGACGGCAATGCGAAAGCCGTTTGCCCTCAGTGCAGCGACGAAACTGTGCAGGGTTTCCTGCGATGCCGACCGCTGTTCGGTCACTTCGCAGACGACCCGGCTCGGGTCGATATCGGCCTCGTGCAGCACCAGCCGCATTTCCCGCAACGCATTGTCGGCAACGGTGCGCTCGGTGAACACCGACGGATCGAAATTGACGAAGATGGACGCCTCTTGCGGCAGGCAGGCGCCGGCATTGAGCAGATGCAGCGTTCTCGTCAGCGCCTCGATATGCAGCCGGTCGGAAGCCGGGCAGGTGCTGAAGAAGCTTGACGGCGATTGCGGCTCGCCGTCGCGGAACGGACGGATCAGCCCCTCGAACGCGGCAAGCGACAGCTTGCCCTCCTTGAATGCGAAGATCGGCTGGAAGGCGCTTTGCAGCGTATAGAGGCCCCAGACACCGGTCGAGGTGCCGTCGTCGTGACGAATGATGTGGGCAAGCCCGATGCTGCGCGGCACTGTTCCTCGCTCCTCGAACTGGCGCATTCGATTTCGATATTGTCATGCAAGCCTATACCGGCCGTTAATGAATTTATTGTTGTCGAGCGGGCCCAATCACGGCTCCTTGACACTGGATCAGCCAACAATGCTTGCACTGGGCGAAATCATGCGACATGGAAGCGCCGCGGTCGCTTGAGGCCGCGCCGATCCCCTGGAGACCCATGACCATGGCCTTTCTTGCCGACACCCTTTCCCGCGTGAAGCCTTCCGCGACCATCGCGGTGACGCAGAAAGCGCGCGAGCTGAAAAATGCCGGCCGTGACGTGATTGGCCTTGGCGCCGGCGAGCCCGACTTCGACACGCCCGACAACATCAAGAACGCCGCGATCGAAGCGATCCGCCGTGGCGAGACCAAATATCCGCCGGTTTCGGGTATAGTGCCGCTGCGCGAGGCGATCGCGAAAAAGTTCAAGCGCGAGAACAATCTCGACTACAAGCCCGAGCAGACCATTGTCGGCACCGGCGGCAAGCAGATCCTGTTCAATGCCTTCATGGCGACGCTGAACCCCGGCGACG
>NZ_JBAZUD010000132.1:0-13968 GCF_041661565.1 Mesorhizobium sp. | reverse complement strand
CCGCCGTCACCGGTGACTACCTTCTGCAGCGGCTGCAGGCGCTCAAGGACAAATATCCGAAGATCATCAAGGACGTGCGCGGCAAGGGCTTCATGGTCGGCCTGGAGTTCCACGACTTCTCGCAGACTTTGCCGATGGTGCTGCGGCCGATCGTCAGTGTTCTCGACGAAAAGCTGAAGGGGTCGCTGTCGGGTTTCGTCGGCGCGCTCCTGCTGCGCGACTACGACGTCCTGGTCGCTTTCACCGAATACAACCGCAACGTCATCCGGCTCGAACCGCCGCTGATCTGCCAGCGCGAACATGTCGACCGCTTCGTCGACGCCTTCGACAGCCTTTTGTCGCGCGGCATCGTGTCGATCGTAAAGGATTTCGTCAAAAGCCAGGTTCGCTGAGCAGAGGCTGTTGGACATAACGATGCTGACCAGGTCTCCCGTTCCGCAACACCCGCTCGACCGGCTCGTCGGGACCGGCCTGGCGTGGGGCGAGGGGACCTATGCGCGACTGGCCGCTCCGATCGGTGCGGCGGCTTTCGCGCTGTACATCCTGTTGACGGCGTTCACGGCATGGGTGATGCCGGACGCCAACTGGGACATGCTGCCCTATCTGGCCATATCGGAAGAAGGCACATATCCCGATGCGCAGGCGCTGCATGACTATGCGTACAATACCGTCAAGGCAGGCGTGTCGGCGGGTGACTACAAGGCACTGACCGACGATGGCGGCGGTTTCCGCAGCCACATGGCGGAGAATGCCGCCGATTTCCATTCGCTGCTCGGCATGTACCGGATCAAGTTCCTCTACGCCGAGATCCTGTCGACGATGAGTTCGGTAATGTCGCCGGTCGAGGCGATGCGCCTGGTGTCGGTGGTCTCCGTGCTGCTGTTCGGCGCTGTCGTGCTGCTGTGGTTGCGCTCCGAGCAGGCACTGGCCTTGGCGCCGGTGCTCGGCGCCGTGATGATCATGGCTGACTTCGGCGACGCGGCGCGCGCCTCGACGCCCGATCTGCTCGGCTCGGCGCTGCTGCTGGGCGGCCTCTACGCCTATGTCCGTGGCCGCGAGGCTGCAACGGCGATCCTGCTTTTCCTTGCCTTCATGGTTCGGCCCGACAACATTGTCTTCCTGGCTGTTTTCGCGGTGCTGCTGGTGGCGTTCCGGCAAAAGGCATGGGGAGCGCTGGCAGGGTTTGCCGCGTCGTTCATCGCTTATTTCGCCATTTCACACTGGGCCCACCATCCCGGCTGGTGGCCGCATCTGTGGTTCTCCAGCATCGAGCAGCACTACAATATGGATGGGTTCGAGCCGCCATTTTCGGTCGCCGCCTATCTCCGGGCGTTTGCCACGTCGCTGCTGCGTGCCGTCAATCTGAACAGCTGGGTTGGCGTGTCGGTGCTGGCGCTCGCCGGCTGGTACATGGCGGGCCGCGCCGGCTTCCGGCTGGATCGCCGTGCGGGCATCCTGTTCGCGGCCCTGGTTCTTGGCGCGCTGGCGAAGTTCACCGTCTTTCCGATCCACGACACGCGCATCTACTTCCCCCACCTGATCCCGCCCTTCCTGCTGCTGGCGACGCCTTTCATGGCGCTGTGGTCGGCCGTGGGCCGTGACCGGCATCGCGCCGCCTCGAACGTCATTCCCGGAGACAAGCCATGAGTTCCGTATCCAGCCTTGCGCGCGTTGCGCTGTCCCTCGGCCTTCCGGCCGGCCTTCTCGATCGCGGACCGTCGCTGCGCGGCACGAAATTTTTGGCCAAGGCGGCGCTGAAGGCGCGCTTCGGCGGGGCGGGCCGGCCGTTCCAGATGGTCAATGTCGGCGCCTGCGACGGCGCGCTGTTCGATGACGTGACACCCTGGCTGCACCGCATTCCGCACGCCCGAGCCATGCTGGTCGAGCCGATCCCCTACAACCAGAAACGGCTTCGCGCCAACTACCCCGACACGGCCCGGTTCATCATCGAGCCGGTGGCGGTGACGAAGAGCAAGGGCACGATCACCGTGCACACCTTCGACGCCGCCGCGCTCGAGGCCGGCACGTTGCCCATCGAGTTCATCGGCTGTTCGTCTGTCACCGACACCAACCTGATGTCGGGCAAGAATGCCTGGGGCGAAGCCGACGCCAACTTCAACAAGTTCGCGCCGCACCTGAAGGACATCGAGGTGCAGTCGGAAACGCTGCAGACGCTGCTCGACCGCAACGGCATCACCCACATCGACGCCTTCCTGGTCGATTGCGAAGGCGCCGACTGGATCGTCTTCGAACAGTTCGACCTCAAGCGCTACCGCCCTGGCATGATCAAGGTCGAGGTCGGCGCTCTGCCAGCCGCCGAGATCGGCCAGGTCGTGGTCAAGCTGAAGACCGCCGGCTACCAGGTCGGTTTCCAGGCCGAGGACGTCTGGGCCTTCGCCTGAGCAGGCGTTTTTTCTGATCCATGCAGGGTCGCGCCGCACTTGCGGCGTGTCGCAAACAGGCGGTGGCGCGGTGGCCGTCGCCTGCATATTGTGCGCCGATCAAACGGGCGCCGACGCCGCCCGCAACAGCATTTGGAGCAGCGGGCCATGGCAGAGTTTCCGAAAAAGGCGAAGGTCGTCATCATTGGCCTGGGCGGGATTGTCGGCGCGTCGATCGCCCATCATCTGATCGAACGCGGCTGGGACGACATTGTCGGCATCGACAAGTCGGGCATCCCGACCGATATCGGCTCGACCGCGCACGCCTCCGACTTCTGCTACACGACCAGCCATGATTTCCTGTCCTGCTGGACGACGCTCTACTCGATCGATTTCTACGAGAAGATGGGCCACTACGCCCGCATCGGAGGGCTCGAAGTGGCCCGTGTCGGCGATGACGGCCGCATGGACGAGATCAAGCGCAAGATCGCATCGGCCAAGGCTTTCGGCACACGCGCCCGGCTCATCGAACCGGCCGAGATCAAGGAGAAATTCCCGCTGATCGAGGAAGCGATGGTGCAGGGCGGCCTGTGGGATCCCGACGCCGGCCTCGTCATTCCGCGCTCGCAGACCGTCGCCGGCAAGCTGGTCGACCAGGCGGAAGCGTCGGGCAAGCTTAGATCCTTCGCCAACACGCCGGCCAGGTCGCTCATCGTCAAGGACGGCCGCATCAGCGCCGTGGTCACCGATCGCGGCACCATCGAGGCTGACTATGTCATCGTCTGCGCTGGCATCTGGGGCCGGCTGATCGCCGAAATGGTGGGCGAGGACCTGCCGGTCATGCCGATCGACCATCCGCTGACCTTCTTCGGCCCGTACAACGAGTTCGCCGGCACCGGCAAGGAGATCGGTTGGCCGCTGCTGCGCGACCAGGGAAACTCGGCCTATATGCGCGACACCGGCGATCCCAAGACCGCCGAGGGCGGCCAGATCGAATGGGGCTATTACGAAGAGACCAATCCGCGTCTCTGCCACCCGCGCGACCTGCTTGAGAAGGACCAGGCGCGGTTGTCGCCGTCGCAGCGCGACCTCGATATGGAGCAGATCCTGGCGCCGCTCGAACGCGCCATGGAACTGACGCCGATCCTGGGCGAACTGGGCTACAACGAAAGCCATTCCTTCAACGGCCTGCTGCAGGTGACGGCCGATGGCGGCCCGTCTATGGGCGAGAGCCAGAAGGTGCGGGGTCTCTGGTACGCCGTTGCCATCTGGGTCAAGGACGGCCCGGGCATGGGCAAGCTCATCGCCGACTGGATGACAGACGGCCGCACGGAGATCGACCACCACGCCATCGACTATGCGCGCTTCTACCCGCACCAGACGAAGGAGCAGTTCATCTGGGATCGCTGCACCGAAACGGCGATGAAGGTCTACAATCCCGCGGTGCATCCGCGCGAACCGTTCTCCAAGGGCCGCAACATCAGGCGCTCGCCGTTCTGGGAGCGCGAGAAGGAACTCGGCGGCTATTTCATGGAGCTAGGCGGCTGGGAGCGGGCGCACGGCTATGCCGCCAACGAGCACCTTCTTGAGAAATACGGCAACCGGGTGCCGGTGCGCGAGAACGAATGGGACAACCGCCATTTCTGGCGCGTTTCCAATGCCGAGCATCTGGCAATGAGCGAGGATTGCGGCATCGTCAACCTGTCGCATTTCTCGATGTACGACATCGAAGGTCCCGATCATGTCGCACTGCTGGAGTGGCTGTGCGCGGCCAAGGTCGGCGGCGACAACAATATCGGCAAGGGCATCTACACCCACTTCCTCGATGAGGAGGGCATGGTGCGCGCCGACTTCACCGTCATCCGCATGGCCGACCGCTGCCGCTTGATCGACGGCGCCGACGCCGGTCCGCGCGACTTCCAGTACATGCGTCGCACCGCCCAGGACAAAGGTTTTGACGTCACCATCACCGATGTAACGGAGAAATACGTCACCATCGGCATCTGGGGCCCGAACGCCCGCACGACCCTGCAGAAGGTGGTCGAGAATCCAGACGGCTTGTCGCTGGAGAACTTCCCCTTCGCGGCGATCAAGCCGGTCAGGGTCGGCGGCAAGGACGTGACCGCGTTCCGCATTTCCTATGTCGGCGAGCAAGGCTGGGAACTGCACATGCGCTACGAGGACGGCCTCGCCGTCTGGGACGCGCTGCGCTCGACCGGCGTGATGCCGTTCGGCGTCGAGACCTATGCCAACACGCGTCGCATGGAGAAGAGCCTGCGCCTGCAGAACGCCGACCTGCTGACCGAATACAATCTGCTCGAAGCCGATCTGGCGCGTCCGAAGGTGAAGGAGAACGACTTCTGCGGCAAGGCCAAGCATCTCGAATATCGGGCCCGCGCGCACCAGCCGGCGACGCTTTGCACGCTGGTGATGACCGAAAACACCGATTCGAAAGGCATCGCGCGCTATCCGGTCGGCATCATGCCCGTGCTGGATCCCGCAACCGGCGAGACGCTGGTCGACGAGCTCGGCCGTCGCTCCTTCACCACGTCGGTCGCCTATGGTCCGACCATCGGCAAGAATATCGCGCTCGCCTATCTGCCGCACTCCTATGCTCAGGAAGGCCGCAAGCTAAAGGTCGAGTATTTCGGCGAGACCTATCCGGTCGAGGTGGCGGCGGTTGGCTACAAGCCGCTTTACGACCCGGAGAATTTGAAGCCGCGCAGTTAGGTACTATGCGAGCGTAATGGGCATGAACGCAAAAGCTTGGCTTAGGCCAGGCTTTTTGTCTTTTTAACCGCATAATTCTCGCTTACCCTCAAGCTGGGTGGAGCAAAGCATTTGCAACGATTTGGCTGGGACAAGAAGAACGATGCGTTCGTGTTCAGCATGAGCGGGAATATTCCCGTTCGTATCAGCTGGACGTTTGCTGTTCCAATCATCCTGCCTTTTTTGCATGAATGGCCGACGTCCCCTGCGAGCGCATTGTCCCACACGGCTGTATTTGCAGTACTTTTGTTCGTGTCGGTCTTTCTGCATGAGTTTGGGCATCTGTGGGCCGCACGCCGACTGGGGATCGGCACCGACAAGATAGAGCTCTATCTCTTTGGCGGAGTTACCTGGTTCAAGCGCGGTTCAACCTCGTCGTATGGCTGGGTATGGATCGCATTTGCCGGTCCAGTGGCAAATATCGTTTTGGCAGCGGGTTTCGCTGCCTTCTATTATCTATTCGTCAGGCCTTTCTCGTCTGTTGAGCCGGATGTTCTGTTCAATTCGCCGGTTCCGAGGCCAACGGCTCTTCTGGACTGGGCGATTTGGGTTGGAGCCTTGTTGAATGTCGTGCTGGCTCTTATCAACCTTCTGCCAGCCTATCCTCTCGATGGCGGGACGATCGCGCGGCATTTGCTTGCACGGCGGTTCGGCACCAGCGGGGCCGCGCGGATCGTCGGTTTTTGTGGCGTTATCCTCTCGATCTTGCGCTTTGCGATCATCCTGCCCGCTGCGGTTGTCGGCGTGCTGTTATGGATTCCTCCGTCATTCAAGCCGAACTGGCGAGCGTTTCGCGGCAACCGCAGGAAAAAAGCCGATCCGCCACTCTCGCCGCCCGAGCCAGCCGACGAAGTGGACTGGCGCGGCAAAGGCGGGCGGCCGATCACAAGGTGATAACAATGGGGCCTAAGGCAGCGCCGCGTCTATTTCATCCTGGCTTTTTGGAATGCTATTACCGGTAGCGATCTCAGCGCTCAATTTGCTTGCGCGAGCCCAACGATCGGCGAAGTTCCATCCACCGATTTGGATGCTCGAGTAGACGGCGGTTTCACCCCTTGAGCCCGGCGTGAAATACATCACCCCGTTGTTGGGAGGCGGGTAGACCGTGGCGCGTTTGTATTTCTTGTAGAACTGGTCGCGTATACGGTTGCTGATCCTTGTGTTGTCCTGTTCGCCGATCCACGACACAAAGGCGGCCGACAGGAATGCCGACAGGCCGGCGGCAAGCGTTTTCATCAATTCTTCGGTAGCCGGATCGGTGTCCTTCGGCGGCGTGAGATCGATGGCAAGGACGACGATCAGACCGGAAACGAATGCCGCTATGGCCGCCGGTCCCAATACCCAGCCCTCAAGAAAGAGCAGCCCGGCGCGCGGCTCTTTCGGAAGGAACAAAGTGCCGAT
Organism: Mesorhizobium sp.; assembly: GCF_041661565.1. GTDB lineage: Bacteria > Pseudomonadota > Alphaproteobacteria > Rhizobiales > Rhizobiaceae > Mesorhizobium. Next base: position 7,417 of record NZ_JBAZUD010000132.1, on the reverse strand, counting down.
CAGCTCGAACAGATAGCCGGCCACGATTGCCACCAGCACCAGCACGAGCGCTTCAGCCCATTGATGGTTGATCTGCATCCATGCAAAAGCCATGCCGATCAGGACGACAATCAGGGCCTTCGCGGGGCCGCGAAGATCCCCGAACAGATCCTGCAGTTCCGACACTAGCTTGCCGGGCATGATGGTCAGCTCTCGTGCATTGGTTCGTGGCTGCACTGCCAGACGACTTGGCCGTCCGGCTTGCGCACCCGTTGCATCGGCGCGTAGGGAAGGGCCATCTGGCATTCGTTGGTCGCGGCGAGCGCGGTCAGCAGCTTCACGCTTTCGAAAAGTGCCTTTACCAGCGGTTCAGCCGGACCGGAGGGCAGGATCGTCTCCCGGCTCCTGTCGAGCGCGGTGATGGCCTCTGCCAGCTCGAAAGTGGAGATGGAGCTTGGGTTGTCGACGGGAGGTGAGGCGGCATGGAACGTCAGGAGCCGCGTCGTCAGCGCCAGCGCGCGCACGATAGGCTCCAGGTCGGTTCTCTCGGCCACGGAGGGCCGGTATCTCGACAATTCCGCAGTCAGAAAGTCGAGTTGCTCGACGGCCTGCTTTTGCGCGTTGGCAAGTTGAAGTCCTGGATTCTCCGCCTGCTGCGACATCGGTTTTCCCCACAACTCCGGGATCGATGATAATCCAAGTCGGACCTGTGTTGAAGTGCGGCGGTCGTGCCAGGTGGTGATGCGTCTGAGGTGACGGCCGAGAAAATGCGATCGGCTACTTCACCCGCCGGTCTCCTTCGCGCATTATTACGGCATGTTTCGTACATTGACAGCGCTGCTGGCGGTATCCGCGGCGATCCTGGCGCCGTCCGGCGTTTCGCGAGCCGATGAACAGGTCGATGTCGAGCTGGTGCTGGCGGTCGACGTATCGCTGTCGATGTCGACGGACGAACTCGAGATTCAGCGTCATGGCTACGCGGCGGCGTTGACGCATGACAATGTGCTGCAAGCGATCGCCGATGGCGCCCATGGCAAGATCGCCGTTACCTATGTCGAATGGGCGGGCTCCAGCTGGCAGCGGGTCATCGTGCCATGGACTGTCATCGCCAACCGCGCGGATGCGGAGCGGGTGGTCGCGCAAATGTCGGCGCATCCGCCCGATAGCGCACGACGTACCTCGATCTCCGGTGCGCTGGCGTTCGGCGGCGACCTCTTTGCCGAAAGCGCCTACCAGGGGACGAAGCGGGTCATCGACATCTCGGGTGATGGGCCCAACAACCAGGGCGCGCCGGTCACCCTTGTCCGCGACGAGCTGGTCAGGCAGGGCATCATCATTAACGGCCTGCCGCTGATGACGCGGGGCGGCTTTTCCGGCGGCTACGATGTCAACAATCTCGACCGCTATTACAGCGACTGCGTCATCGGTGGCCCGGGAGCGTTCATGATCCCCGTCAATGACTGGACGCAATTTCCCGAAGCCATACGCCGCAAGCTTGTGCTGGAACTCGCCGGTCCGGCGTCGCCGCAATGGGCGGCGGAGGAGGCGCTCTATCCGCCCGTGGTACTGGCTCAGGACAAGCCCGCCAGCGACTGTGAGATCGGCGAGAAGATGTGGCGCAACCGGGGCGGGATGCTCGACAGCCGCTGACTGTGAGCCTTGGCAAACCGGCTGGACCGCGCTATCCAGCCGATGGGGGCCGTGGTCGAACCGAGGGAATATCAGATGAAGCGTCTTGCCATACTGACGGTTGTCGGGTCGGTGCTTTTCGGCGGCGGCGCCAACGCCCAATACAGCGATCAGCCCGCCTGCGTGATGTTCGAGCATGTGAATTTCCGCGGGCGCTCGATCGAGATGCAGTCGGACGATTCCGTCAGTTTTCGTGGCGGCCAGTTCTGGAACGATCGCGTATCGTCGGTCTTCGTTCGCCGCGGCTGCTCGCTCATAGCGTATGAGGATTCGAGGATGAGCGGCCGCTCGATCGAGATCGGGCGCAGGGCCCGCGCGCTCGGCGGCAACTGGAACGACCGCATCTCGTCCGCAGAGTGCGTCTGCGACGGTTATTGAAAACATCGGATCAAGCGTGCCGGTAGCCTTCAGCGCGCCATCGACTGGCGAGCAGCTTGCTACGGCAGGCACCTCACCATCCTGTTGATTGACAAGCCGATGGGCGTCTGTGAGACAATTCCCCCGAGATAAAACAAAAGGGGAACTCATATGAGCAGGATCGCTGTTTTTGCCTCAACCTTGACGCTTGCCGTCGGACTGTCAGCGCCGGTGATGGCGGCCACATCGGTGACCATCGGGATCAGCGGCTGGACCGGCTTCGCGCCGCTGACGCTTGCCAAGCAGGCAGGCCTCTTCGAAAAGCATGGACTCGACGTTACGTTGAAGAAGGTGCCGCAGGCGAGCCGTCCGCTCGCCATCGCCAGCGGCGACCTGCAATGCGCCGCCACGACCGTGGAGACCTGGCTGGTGTGGAACGCCAGCGGCGTCACCACCAAGCAGATCTTCCAGCTCGACAAGTCCTACGGCGCGGACGGCATCGTGGCGCGAAACGACATCAAGACGGTCGCCGACCTCAAGGGCAAGAACGTCGCGTCCTCGGCGCCGGGCACCTCGCCCTATTTCATGCTGGCCTGGGTGCTGAACAAGGCCGGCATGTCGACGAAGGACGTGACGGTGGTGAACCTGGAACCGGATGCGGCCGCGCAAGCCTTCCTCGCCGGCCAGAACGACGCCGCCGTCACCTATGAGCCGTTCATCTCGGCCGTGCGCGACAAGGCCGATCAGGGCCACATCCTGGCGACAACGCTCGACTATCCCATGGTGCTCGACACGGTCGGCTGCACGCCCGAATTCCTCACGGCCAATCCAGACGCCGCCAAGGCGCTCGCCGACCGCTATTTCGACGCGCTCGACCTGATTAAGAAGGATCCTCAGAAATCCTACGAGATCATGGGCGCCGACGTGAAGCAGTCGGCCAAGGAATTCGAGGATTCTGCGAAATACCTGAAATGGGCCGACAAAGCTGACAACAAGGAGTTCTTCACCAAGGAATTCCAGGATTTCTCCAAGACGGCCGGTGACCTGCTGCTGCAGATGGGCCTGATCAAGGAAGCCCCAGATGTCGCCACGCTGGCCGATACCAGCGCCGTGTCGAACTGACGGTCCTGGCTTGACCACCAGGCGGCGCCCCGGTCCCGCCGCCTTTCGGCGGCCAGTGGTGGCCTGAAAAACAGGGATGGTTTGACGATGCGCCCCTTGCATCCGGTTTCGCCGGGCATCCGAACGGTGCTCGGCATCTCGTTCTTCGTGCTGTTCGTGGCCTTCTGGGCCTGGATCACGCTGGGCGGCCATGTCAACCGCATCTTCCTTGCCGATCCGGTGTCGATGCTGCGAGACGGCTGGAGGCTGCTGGTCGAGGACCGCTTCTGGCTCGATATCCTGATCACCATCTGGCGGGTCTTCGGCGGCTTCTTGCTGGCGTCCGTCGTGGCGGTGCCGCTCGGCATCGCGATGGGTGCGTGGAAGCCGGTGGAGGCGTTTCTGGAGCCTTTCGTCTCGTTTGCCCGCTACCTTCCGGCGTCGGCCTTCATCCCGCTGCTGATCCTGTGGGCCGGCATCGGCGAACTGGAAAAGCTGCTGGTCATCTTTGTCGGTTCGGTGTTCCAGATCATCCTGATCATCGCGGTCAAGGTCGGCTCGACGCGCCGCGACCTGGTCGAGGCCGCCTATACGCTGGGTTCCACCAACAATGGCATCGTCAGGCGGGTGATCATGCCGGCCAACGCGCCTGAGATTGCCGAGACGCTGCGGCTGGTGCTGGGCTGGGCGTGGACCTATGTCATCGTCGCCGAACTGATCGGCTCGTCCTCCGGTATCGGCTACATGATCATCAACAGCCAGTCGCGGCTGGCGACGGGGCAGATCATCTTCGGCATCATCGTCATCGGGTTGATCGGTCTGTTGTCCGACTTCGCGTTCAAGGCCTTCAACCGCTGGCTCTTTCCGTGGAGCCTGGCGTGAGCAAGCTTCTCATCGAAGGCGTCTCGCGCACGTTCGCAGGCGTGCGCGGCGGGCAGCCGGTCAAGGCGCTGATGCCGGTCGACCTGGCGGTGGCGGCCAATGATTTCATCACCATACTGGGGCCGTCCGGCTGCGGGAAGTCGACCCTTCTGCGCATCGTTGCCGGCCTGGAGGCGCCGAGCGAAGGCCGCGTGCTGCTCGACGGCAAGGTGGTGACGCGACCGGGCCCGGATCGAGGCATGGTCTTCCAGTCCTATACGCTGTTTCCCTGGTTGACGGTGGCCGAGAACATCGCCTTCGGCCTGCGCGAACGCAACGTGGCGCAAAAGGAAAGGGACGCCATCGTCGCTTCCTATGTCGATCTCGTCGGGCTCAAAGGGTTCGAGAACCATTGGCCCAAGCAGCTTTCCGGCGGCATGCAGCAACGCACCGCGATCGCCCGGGCGCTGGCCAACGACCCTGAGATCCTCTTGCTGGACGAGCCGTTCGGCGCGCTCGACAACCAGACGCGCGGCCTGATGCAGGAACTGCTGCTCGGCATCTGGGAACACCGTAAGAAGACGGTGCTGTTCGTTACCCACGACATCGAGGAGGCGATCTTCATGGCCTCGCGCGTGATCGTGATGTCCGCGCGGCCCGGCCGCGTCAAATCGGACGTCGCCATCGACCTGCCGCACCCGCGCCACTACACTTTGAAGACCAGCCCGGAATTTTCGGCGCTGAAGGCGCGGTTGACCGAGGACATCCGCATCGAGGCGATGCGGACAGTGCAAGGGCAGCCGGCCGAGGCCTGATCGATATCACGCCGCCAGCAACTGCTTGCGGTCGACGCGCTCCTGCTGCGGCGAGCGGGCGTAGAGCTCGCGGTAGCATTTGGAGAAATGGGACGCCGAGACGAAGCCGCAGGCGACCGCCACTTCGACCACCGGCATCGAGGACTGGATCAGCAGATGACGGGCGCGGTCGAGCCGGATCTCCAGATAGTAGCGGGCAGGGGAGCGTCCCATCTCGGTGCGGAACAGGCGCTCGATCTGGCGGCGCGACAGGTCGACATGATCTGCGATCTCGATCAGCGACAGCGGTTCGGAAAGGTTGGCTTCCATCAATTCGATGATGGTCAGCACCTTCGAGTTCTGCACGCCGAGGCGGGCGCGCAAAGGCAGGCGCTGGCGGTCGGTCGGGCTGCGGACGCGATCGGTCAGCACCTGTTCGCAGACGCGGTTGACGAGGTTGTCATCGAAATCGTCGCCGATCAGCTTCAGCATCATGTCGAGCGCGGCGGTGCCGCCGGCGCAGGTGTAGATGTTCTGGTCGATCTCGAACAGGTCGGCGAAGACATTGGCCTTCGGGAACGCCTCGGAAAAGCCAGGCAGGTTTTCCCAATGGATCGCGCAGCGCTTGTTGGACAGCAGGCCGGCGGCGGCAAGGATATGGGCGCCGGTGCACAGGCCGCCCACGGCGACGCCGCGATTGTATTCCTCACGCAGCCAGGCGAAGGCCGACTTGTTCTGATAGCGCTCGACATTGATGCCGCTGCAGACGATGGCCATGTTCGGCCGCTCGGGGCCGGCCATCTTCTTGCGCTCCTCCTCGAGCGACGTGTTGACCGCGCATTCGACCCCGTTCGAGGCGCGCACCGGCTTGCCGTCGATACTGGCGAGGCGCCAGCGATAGGCCTCGTAGCCCAGCATGCGATTGGCTGATCGCAGCGGGTCGAGCGCTGTCGCGAACGCGATCATGGTGAAGTCGGGAACAAGGAAAAATACAAACGATCGCTTGATCGGATGCTTTACGGCGTTCAAGGGAACCTCACACAGCCATGGCGCGAACAGGATGTCGCGAATAGCATAGCGACATCAGGAAAAACCATGCCTGTCAATCGGCTAAGCGGTCCAGGTGAGATTAAATTTGCGACATGGGTCGCAAATGGGCAATTGCCGACACCATCCGCAAAAGCAGCGGCCCCAGCTCCTCAAAAGGGTGGCAAATCGCGCAAGGCAAAACAAAAACGCCGCCTCGGCTGGAGCCGGGCGGCGTTGCGGTTTGAGCAGCGGCAGCGAACGCTGCCCTCAAGATAACTCAGGCAACGAAGCCGAGACGAGCCGCCGCCATCGCGCCGGTCTGGCCGGGCATGGTGTTGGAAAGGCGCTGACGCTCAAGAGCGGTGGTGAGGTTCATTTCGCGGCGGGCGAAGAGGCGGGCAAAAAGCTTCATGATTCATCTCCATTCGGTTGCTCAGACGGGTCGCCTTCGCTGAAGGAGTGGGGCAGCTCGTTTGCTGGCGCTGATATAGGCCTGCGCAGGGGAAAACTAAATGACAAAAACGAAGCGCTTGATATGAAAAGCGACACGACATGCGACAAATTTGGGCAGGGCGCCTGGAATCTATAATTGTTTACAAGGCTTTGGATCAAGAAGGCGAACGCTATGCGACTTTCTCATATGCGCCATGCGCCGGCGGCATGGCTAAACAAACTCGTTTGAATACAAATGAAATAGAGAAGGCCTGCCGGGCGATCAGCGCGGCAGGCCTTCAGACTTGTCCACACACGGTTTACTTTGCTCCAGCCCAGGATCCAACGCCGTGGCGGATGGCGATCTTGGCATCGGCGGCTTCCGGCCATCCGATGTCCTTCTGCAGCTCGATGGGCAGGGAACGGATGGCGCGCTCGGTCTGGTAGCGGGCGCGGGCCGCGTTGAACTCGGTCGCGATTCGACCGATGGATAACAGGATAGACATTTCGATCTCCTTTGGTGCCGGGCCCGTGGTTGGTTACAACGGGTTTGTTTCAGCTTCATTTCATGTCTTTGGCAGGTCTGTGTCGTGGTCGTTTCTTGGTCACTTCCAATGCGTCCTGCCTTGATGATGTTGACTATCCTCCCAATCTGATGTTCAATCAAACGAAATGGAATGATGCTTTGTATCAGAAAAATTGAAGGTCGATTCCCATGAACGCCCCCCTCAACCATCCGCTGCCGCTGCTCGATCTCGATGTCTTGCGGACTTTTGTGGCCATCGCCGAGACCGGCAGTTTCACCACGGCCGCCAACGCCGTGTTCCGCACGCCGTCGGCTGTCTCCATGCAGATCAAGAAACTGGAGGACATTCTTGGCCGTTCGGTGTTCGCGCGCGACGCGCGCTCCGTGACGCTGACCACGGATGGCGAAGTGCTGCTTGGCTATGCCCGGCGCCTGCTGTCGATCAACCGCGAGGTGGTGTCGAAGTTCATCATTCCCGACATCGTCGGCGTTGTCCGGCTCGGCTCGCCTGACGACTATGGCGAGCGCGTGCTGCCGCATGTGCTGAAGCGTTTTGCGCAGTCGCACCCGTCCATCGCCGTCGATGTCACCATTGACCAGAGCAGCAATTTGCGCCGGCGCATGGACGACCGGGCGCTCGACATCACGC
>NZ_JBAZUD010000131.1:0-13971 GCF_041661565.1 Mesorhizobium sp. | reverse complement strand
GCACGCACGACAAGTTCCGTGTGGCCAACATGGAGTTGATCGACGGGGAGATCATCGCTTTCCTTTCCGCGCGAGGCGCGGCAGCCAGCGAAGTGCCGTATCGGCAATGAGTTTTGGAAAGCAGATTCTGGAGGCTTTCGCCGCCCATGGCGATCGCATGGCCATGGTCAGCGACCGGTCGCGGATCACCTATCGACAGGCCCTGACCGAGATCGGGCATCTTGCCGCCAATTTCAGCGCATCGGGTATAGGACGCGGCGATCGCGTCGGTCTGGCCATGGTCGACAACATCGATGTGGTGCTCTCCATGCTTGCCTGCTGGAAACTCAGCGCCACCCCGGTCGTGATCGACTTCCGCACGCCTCGAAGCCAGCGTGCGCGGCAGGCACGCGACTTCGGCCTGAAAATGATCTTCGAAAGCCGTGCCATGCCGGGCGACGAGATCTATCCAAACGCCCTGTTCGATCCCCGCTGGAAATCGGTTTCCGTGCCGGGCTTCGATGCTCCGATGGACGATTCCAGTCCGGCGTTCCTGATCTTCTCATCCGGCACCACCGGCGACCCCAAGGCCTATTCGCAATCGCACGAGGCACTTTCCAGGCGCGTCGCGGCGCGCCGCGGCATGATGGAGGGAACCGCCAAACGCTTTTTGACGCCCATGGCCCTGTCCTATTCTGCGATGCGCCATCAGGTCTTGGGCTACCTGCTCTACGGCGGCGTCGTCCGCTTCTTCCCTCCCTTGTTCACGCCGTCGGAGCTCATCGAGGCATTGCTGTCGTTCCAGGCAAGCGGCACCGCGCTGGCGCCGTCGGTCATTGCCCGGATGGTCAAGGAGGTCGGCCCGCGGAGCAGCCCCCTTCTTGCCGACCTCGCGGTCCTCTACAGCATAGGCGGGCCGGCCAGGGGCGAGGACAAGATCGCAGCCTACCGATACCTTTCGCCGGGATATCGGATAAGCTACTCGTCGAGCCTCACCGGGATAATATCCGCACTGTCGGGACCGGACATCATGGCCAAACCGGAAAGTGCCGGCCGTCCGGTAGCGGGCGTCCAGGTCGAAATCCTCGGCGCCGATGGCCAGGTGCTGGAGCATGGTGAACGAGGGCTGATCAAGGCCCGGACGCCGACCATGGCGTCCGCCGTGCTGATGCCGGGCAACCGGCTTTTCGTCGATCCGCAGATCATGGGCACCGATTGGGGCATCCCCGGCGATATCGGCTTTCTGGACGCGGAGGGGTTCCTGACAATCGTCGATCGCGAATCCGACATGATCGTTCGAGGCGGCGTCAGCGTCGCGCCACAGGAACTTGAAAAGCTGATCCGCACCCATTCCAAGGTCCAGGATGTCGCCGTGGCCGGCTTCCCCAACGACACCTTGGGACAGGAAATCGCCGTGTTCATTGTCTCCGAACACGGGACCATCGACGAATTCCAGGCTTTCCTGCGCGCCAACATCACATCCGACCGGCGGCCGCGCGAGATCAGGCTCGTCGCGTCGCTGCCCTACAGCGAGACAGGCAAGCTGTTGCGTCGCCAACTGGTGGCAACGCTGGCGCATACATAGACCTCAGAGAAACTGTCGGATGCCGGCAAGCCACGGCTCCGGCCAGGGCTGAGACGCCAGCATGTCGAAAACCGAATAGACAAACACCGTCGTCGCCGCCGCGATCACCAGGGGCGACCGCCATGATTTCGAGCCAAGCACCATGATGCTGCCGGCGACGAAAATGAAGGTCGCGGCCAGATGCCCGACCAACAGGATCAGAACCGCCAGGGCAAGGCAGAGGCCGATAATGCCGAGATTGCCCTTCATGGTGGGTTGCGTGGCCGGCGACCATTCGCCCGGGGTCCCCGGAGACGTTGCCGACAAGGGCGCGGATGGCGTCCGCTTTCGCCATCTCAGCGTTGTCTGCACCGTCGTCACCAGCGAAAAAACCGCCAGCAATCCAGCCGTGATCATCGGAAAGATAGCGGCCTCGAAGGGAAAGCCGATTGCCGCGGTCACCAGAGCCGCGAGAGCCAAAAGGGTCATCGCGGCGCCTGCGATGATATCGGGCAGCGCCGGCGGCAATGGTCTCCCGGCGTTCCTGGCCCTGATCCAAGACAATGTCTGCCTGACGACGCCGACCACCGCCAGTCCAAGCAAGATCAGCACCAGCGGCTGGGCGAGCCATGACCAGCCGGAAATCTGATAGGCGAGAAAGAAGTAGTTCTCGAGGCTCGGACCAAGCACGAAGCCCAGCGAGAAGGCCGAGCGCGGCCAATTGAGTTCCTTCATCGCCATTCCGACGGCACCAATCCCGATGACCAGCACAAAGTCGAAAGCGCTCATATTGGTCTGGTAGGCGCCCACCACGATGAAGGTCACCACCAGCGGCACCAGTATCGCCGCCGAGACTTGCGCGACGCGGGCCAGCGGCCGGGTCAGGACAAGGCAGGTGACCGCGCCCACTATGTTGGCCACGGCAATGCTGAACACCATGGACATGGTGAGCGCCGCATTCTTGCCCAGCATGTCGGGGCCGGGGACCAGCCCATGCACGACAAAGGCGCCAAGAAGAATGCTCATCGAAGCCGAACCCGGCACGCCGAAGGCGATCGTTGGAATGAGCGACCCGCCTTCCTTGGCGTTGTTGGCGCTTTCGGGGGCAATGACGCCCCTGACGTTGCCCTCGCCGAACTTCGGTCCGGAACCTGGCCGGCGCGACGCATAGCCATAGGCGATCCAGTCCAGAACCGCGATGCCGACGCCTGGAACGGCGCCCAGCAGCGAGCCGATGGTGCTGCATTTCAAGACCAGGGGCCACTCGCGAAGCGTGTCCAGTATGCCTTGCCACATGCCCGCGTAGGTCGGCTTCTCCGCATTGCCCTGGATGGAACCGCGCAGGAGAAGCGATGCCAGTTCGGGCAGGCCGAACAGCCCGAGAAACACAAGGGCAACCGGCAGGCCGTCCCAGAGGTAGATTTGGCCGAAGGTCCACCGGTCGATGCCGGCGATCTGGTCGATGCCGACGAAGGAGGCCAGCATGCCGAACATGGCCGCCGCCAGTCCCTTCAGGGGTTGGCTCCCCGCCAGCATCGCGACGATGGAGAGGCCGAAGGCGCAGATCGCGAAGAAGTCAGGCGTCTTCAGGTACAGGACCAGCGGCTGCATCACCGGAATCGCCGCGGCAAGCACCAGCGCGCCGAACACCCCGCCAATCATCGACGCCGAATAGGACGCACCGAAGGCGCGCGCGGCCTCGCCCTTCTTGGCCATGGCATGGCCGTCCAGCACCGTTGCCGCCGCGCCGACCGAACCCGGCACCCCGAAAAGGATGGCCGGTATGGTGTCCGAAGTTGTGTTGACCGAGCCCATGCCAAGCAGCAGCGCAAAGGCGGAATAGGCATCCATGTTGTAGGTCATGGGGATCAGCAGGGCCATCGCGAACAGGCCGCCAATGCCGGGGACCACGCCGACGACGAGGCCGGCGAAAACACCGGCCACGAGCATGAGCATGCGAAATGGCTGTGCCATCTCGACGATTGCCGTGAGGATCAGATCCACGCCTGAGTCTCGCCCGAGGTCTACTTCACCAGATTTCTGGCGGCCTCGAACACGTCCGGGCCGACCGCCTGCTGCTGCCAGACAAGCTGGCTTATGTCTTCGCCGCTGGTGGCGTTGACGCTCATCTCGCCAAGCTTGCCGATGTCGGCCAGGAATTCCGGATCCTTGACCATCTGCCCATAGGCGGTGCGAAAGGCTTCGACGGCATCCTTGGGCGTTCCCGGCGGGGCAACCAGGGGGTGATGGAAATGCAAGGTCGATTCGATGAGAGTGGCCGCCTCTTGGACCTTGGGATCCTCGATCCTGGCCGTGAACCTTTCAAGCTTTTCTTCGCCGCGAACCGTGCCTGGCCCGAATGTTCCGATGAGGTTCAGCGTGTCGCGATTTCCGGAGATGTTGTAACTGGAGACACCGCACATTCCGGCGATTTCGCCTCGTTGCATCGCGAGTTGAATGTCGGCGGTGCCGTCGAAGCCGGTGACCACCTTGAACCTGGCGTTGAGTCCGTTCTTGACCATCGCCGCGAAAATATAGGTGACGCTGCTCTTGCCGGTCGAGCCGATCAGGAAATCGGACTGCAGGAACTTGTCTATCGTGTCGATGCCTGAGCTCTTGGTCGTCACGCAATAGGCTGGCTCGTTGACGAGCGAACCGATCCACTGGAGGGCAAGCGGGTCGAAGTTCGCGTTGGCCGGATCGAGGACCGGTGCGTAGGACATGGCCTCGCTCACCGCGGCGACGACGCTCCCATCGGCCGGCTCGCTGCCCAGCACCATCTTGGTGAGCTTGAGGCTGCCGCCGCCCGGAACATTCTGCACGACGATATCCGGATTGCCGGCCAGGTAGCGGCCGATGTGACGCGCGATGATCCTGGAGGTCTGGTCATAGCCGCCGCCCGGGCCATAGCCGACCTTGATCGTGACCGTCTTGAATTCGGTTGCCTGTGCGCAAACGGCAAATGCCAAACCGGCAACAACGACGGAAATGGCGCGCAACGCGCGAAAGAGCATAGCCGACATAGTAACCCCGTATGGACCCCGAGCCGTTCTAGCGCCACCATGGCTGGATTGATAGCGCCGCGGCGGCATTGGCTGTGGAATGCCGCATTGGCGGCTCGACACGCTTCGAAGGACAACATCTTCGCGTTTTGTGACCGGGGTTGTGAGACAACAGCCTTCGTCCTATGGAACGGGTAGTTTCACGTCGAAGCCTGGCGGAATTGCATGGGTTGGAAGCCGACCAAGGGTCTTGTCGATCTGCTGAACCGGAGCTGGCCTGTCAGAAAAGCCAAGGGTTTTCGCAATGCCCTGCTTGAGCGCGATTTCCGCGCGCGCGGCGTGCCCCAGGGGCTGGCATTCGCGGAGGAATTGCGGCGCAGCGGCTCCCGGCGCTTCTGCTTCGCTATTGCCTTCAACACTCCCTGGGTCATCGACGCACTTATCCGTGCCTGGCAGCTGTATTCGTCCGGAATGACGCTGGTGGTCGTCGACAATTCGTCCGATCAATCGGCCAGGGTTCGCATTGCGGACATCTGCCGGACCAGAAGGGTTGCCTATTTCGCCTTGCCCCGAAACAGGGAACAGCATCCCAACCGGTCGCACGGAACTTCCATGAACTGGATCTTCCACAACATCGTTCGACCGCTGCGTCCTGAACTTTTCGGATTTCTGGACCATGACTGCTTTCCAGTCGCCCCCGTGGACATCCCGCAAACGATGGAGGGCAAGGTCGTGCATGGCGCCAAGCAAGGTCCAGCGCCAGGCCAAGACGCATGGTTCCTGTGGGCGGGTTACTGCTTCTTCCGCTTCAGCGCCGTGGAGGCGCTGGATATGGACTTCAACCCTCGCTTTTTCGAAGGAATGGACACGGGTGGCGGAAATTGGGCGGTGCTCTACAACCGGCTCGGCGAAGACGACATTTCCAACGTGCAAAAAACGACGGCCGAACTTTCCCTAAGCGGGATAGAAGCGGACCACCGCATGCTGGGCGGAGCCTTCTTTCACGTCGGCGGCGCCTCCTACAGGAAACTGGTCAAGACCCAGCAGTACGGACGGCTGATTTCCGATTACGTGTGGGAGACCTATCTGGGCGGCGATGAAGGCCGCCTGGTCAAGGACCTTTGACAGGGTCAAACATCAGGGCTCGAGAACAATGGCTGGCAGGATCAGCCTTGACGGATATCGTCGCGGACCGGCGTCGAGGCGGCGATCTCAAGCAGCGACGATACCAGCAACTTGCGCTCGTCCTTCGACAGCACATCCGAATCGAACAGGCTCATGCTGCGCAGCCCCTCGATGGCGAGATAGCAGATCAGCAGCGCCTTGATGTCCGGCGTCTCGCCCTTCAACCGTTCGAAAAGCTGCTGCTTGAAGGTCTTTATCGGCGTCATGAAATCCGGGTCCTCGGCCATCGCCGAGAATATCCACGAAGCCGAGGGCTGCTTGTCCTCGCAATGCTCGGCCGACAGCCTGATGTAGACGGCGAGCGGATTTGAACCCTTGTCCTTGCTGCCGGCGACCTCCAGCGCTTGTCCAAAGTCGCGCAGATAGCCCTCGACAAGCGCCTGCATCAATTTGGCCTTGGTCGGGAAATTGTAGAGCAACCCACCCTTCGAAACACCGGCACGGCTGGCAACGGCCTCCAGTGACAGGCTGCCAGGCCCGGATTCGCGGGCGACGTCGGCCGCCGCCGCGAGGATCTTCTCGCGCGAGTTCTTTCGTTGGGCTTTCATCGGGCCTCCCATCGCAAGCTTAGGCCCAATTGACAAGACCGTCCAGACGGTACAGTAAGACCGCCACCATTTGAAATCGGGACGCGCGGCCGATATGTGTCCCGATATCCGCGCCTTGCGCCGGATTTCCACTGAGGGGACCTCCTTGTTCAAGCGCTTACTCCGTATCTTTCTGATCGTTGTCGTCCTGCTCGTGCTCACCGCCCTCGTCGGTGGCATCGTCTGGTTCAACTACTTCCGCGACGGCATGATCAAGCAGTATTTCGCCACCATGAAACCGCCGGCGGCCACGGTGTCGACGATCATTGCCAAGCCGTCGACCTGGACGCCCGGCATCGAGGCGATCGGCACGGTCAAGGCGGTTCGTGGCGTTGACCTGACGGTCGAGACCAATGGCATTGTCAAGGAGATCCTTTTCCACGCCAACCAGAAGGTGGCGGACAATGCGGTCCTGCTGCAGCTCGACGATGCTGTCGAGCGCGCCGATCTCGACGCGCAGAAGGCGCAGGCCGCGCTCGATCAGACATCGCTGGCCCGCGCCATCGAACTGACAAAGCGTGGCGTCGGCTCCGACTCGACGCTGGACACGGCGCGCGCCGCGGCCTCGGCTTCGGCCTCCCAGGTCACCAAGCTGCAGGCGGTGCTCGACCAGAAGCAATTGACCGCGCCTTTCGGCGGCACGGTGGGCATTCCCAAAATCGATATCGGCCAGTATCTGGCGCCCGGCACCGCCGTGGTGACGCTGCAGGATCTCGACACGATGCGGGTCGATTTCTCGGTGCCCGAGCAGCAGCTACCGCTGCTCAAGATCGGCCAGACGGTCCGGCTGGGCTTCGGCGGCGCGGATATGCCATTTGCTGGCGCCATCCGCGGCATCGATCCCAAGATCGACTCGTCCAGCCGGCTGGTGAATGTCCGCGCCGAGGTTGCCAACCCCGAAGGGAAGCTGACCCCCGGCCAGTTCGTCCAGGTGCGGGTTGAGCTGCCGGAAGAGCAGAACGTGCTGACCTTGCCGCAGACCGCGCTGACGACGAGCCTCTATGGCGACTACATCTTCGTGGTGCTGCCGGCGAAGCCCGCCGAGGCGCCCGCGGCGCAAACAGCCAAGCCGGAGGAAAAGCCCGCCGCGCCGGCAGCCGACAAACCCGCCGATGCCAAGCCGGCAGATGCGATGAAACCGGCGGCCGATGCAGCCAAGCCCGCCACCGATGCCGCCAAACCGGCCGACAACGCCACCGACCCGGCCAAGCCGGCGGGGGCGGACCAGCCAGCGTTGGTCTTGTCGCAGGTGTTCGTCAAGCCCGGCCGCCGCAACCAGGGCATGGTCGAGATCGTCGAAGGGCTCAAGGCCGGTGACGAGGTCGTCACAGCCGGCCAGAACCGGCTCTTCAACGGCATTTCCGTCACTGTCGACAACACGATCGATCCGTCCAAATCGGCAAACAAGCAGGCCGACCAGCAATGAGCTTTTCCGATCTCTTCATCCGCCGGCCCGTTCTGTCGACGGTGCTCGCCTGCATGATCCTGCTCTTGGGTTTCCAGGGCATCTTCAACCTGTCGATCCGGCAATATCCGAAGGTCGACGAAACCGCGATCACCATCACCACGGCCTATCCCGGCGCCAGCGCCGACCTCATCCAGGGCTTCATTTCCGCCCCCATCGCACGCGCCGTCGCCTCGACCGAGAACATCGACTACGTCACCTCATCCAGCCGTCCCTCGTCCAGCACCGTCACCGTGCAGATGAAACTCGGGTCCAACCCCGACGTCGCGCTGACCGAGGTGCTGTCCAAGGTCCAGGGCGTGCGCGGCACCTTGCCGGAAGCCTCCAAGGATCCGGTCATCGTCAAGGGCACCGGCCAGCAATTCGCGATGATGTACATCTCGATGCAGAACCCCAACATGACGAAGGAGCAGCTGACCGAATATATCGAGCGCGTCATCCGGCCGCGCATGTCCACGGTCGAAGGCGTTGCCGACGTGCAGATCTTCGGCGCCCAGGAATACTCGATGCGCGTCTGGATCGATCCGATCCGGCTTGCCGCACGCGGCGTGACGGCGGCGGAAGTGCTGACCGCCATCAACAATTCCAACTTCCTGTCGGCGCCCGGCAACACCCAGAACGAGTATGTCGTCTCCTCCGTCACCGTGCGCTCGACATTGCAGACGCCAGAGGCTTTCGCCGAACTCCCGCTGCGCTCGACGGACGGCAATGTGGTGCGGTTGCGCGACGTGGCGCGCGTCGAACTCGCCGCCGCCAACACCGACACCAGGGTGTCGTTCAACGGCAAGCCGGGCACCTTCCTCGCCATCTTCCCGACGCCGGCCGCCAATCCTCTGACCACGGCCGCCGCGCTTACCAAGCTGGTACCGCAGATCCAGCAGACATTGCCCAAGGGTATGACGATCGAGGTCGTCTACGACGCCACCGGGCAGATCAGCGCCTCGATCGAGGAGGTGTTCAAGACCATCGCCGAGGCGGTGGCCATCGTCATCGTCGTCATCCTGTTGTTCCTCGGCTCTTTCCGATCGGTCATGATGCCGATCATCACCATCCCGCTGTCGTTGATCGGCGTCTGCTTCCTGCTGTTCGCGGTGGGATATTCGATCAACCTTCTGTCGCTGCTGGCCATGGTTCTGGCCATCGGCCTCGTCGTCGACGACGCCATCGTGGTCGTGGAGAACATCCACCGGCACATGGAGGAAGACCATATGTCGCCGATGCAGGCGGCGTTCAGCGGCATGCGCGAAATCGCCTCGGCCATCGTCGCCATGACCATGACGCTGGCCGCCGTGTTCGCGCCGCTGGCCTTTACGGGCGGCCTGACCGGCGCCCTGTTTCGCGAGTTCGCCGTTACGCTTGCCGGCTCGGTGGTGCTGTCGGGCATCATCGCCATCACCATCACCCCGATGATGTCGGCGCGCCTCTTGAAAGCTGGCACGCCCGGTCGTTTCCAGCGCATCGTCGATGGCGCCTTCGCACGGGTCGAGCACGTTTACGAGCGGGCCGTCACCGGGTCACTGAACTATCGTCCGCTGACGCTGATCATCGTGCTCGCGCTTGTCGGGGTCACCGGCTTCATGTTCACCAAGACGTCGAGCGAACTGGCGCCGGAAGAAGACCAGGGCTTCCTGCTCTCGATCGTGACCGCGCCGCGCTATGCGACCTCCGATTATACCGAAACCTACGTCAACCAGATCCTCGGCCTGGTGAAGGACATTCCCGAAACGCGAGCGCAGTTCTCGGCCGTCGCCTTCGGCGGAACCACGAACAGCGCCTTTGTCGGCTTCGCCTTCAAGGACTGGGCCGAACGCAAGCGCAACTCGAAGGAATTGCAGGCCGACATCACCGCGCGTATCGCCAAGGTGGCGGGGGTCCAGGCCTTCGTCTTCGCGCCTCCGACGCTGCCCGGCTCGGGCGGCGGCCTGCCCATCGCCATGGTGGTGCGCTCGACCGGCGATTCCTCCGAAGTCTACGAGGCGGCCGAGCAGATCAAGAACAAGGCGCAGGCCTCCGGCCGCTTCATCGTCGTGCAGAACTCGATGGCCTATGACGCCCCGCAGGTGACGGTGACCATCGACCGCGACCGCGCCGCGGCGCTGAACCTGCCGATCGCCGATATCGGGCGGACGCTGACCTTGCTTGTCGGCGGCGCCGAAGTGGCGCAGTTCGACCGCGACTCCAACAGCTACGACATCATTCCGCAGGTGCCGCAGGAGTTTCGCGACAATCCCGAAAAGCTTGGCCAGTATTTTGTGCGCAGCGTCACGGGCGAAATGGTTCCGCTGTCGGCGGTGGTGAAGATCTCGACCAACGCGTCGCCGGCCGCCATCGAGCAGTTCAACCAGCTCAACTCGGCGACCATCTCAGCGTTGCCGCTGCCCGGCGTCACCACCGGCGACGGGCTGAAGGCGCTCGAGGACATCGCCAAGGAGAACCTGCCCGATACGTTCTTCATCGATTATTCCGGCCAGTCGCGGCAGGAGAAGGAACAGGGCAACACCATCCTCATCGCCTTTGCGGCCGCGGTGGTCGTCATCTACCTGGTGCTGGCGGCGCAGTTCGAAAGCTTCCGCGACCCGCTGATCATCATGATGGCGGTGCCGCTGTCCATCTTCGGCGCGATCGTGCCGCTCAATCTCGGCCTCGGCACGCTGAACATCTACACCCAGGTCGGCCTGATCACGCTGATCGGCCTGATTACCAAGCACGGCATCCTGCTGGTCGAGTTTGCCAACCAGCAGCGCGAAAAGCATGGCATGAGACGACGTGATGCCATCATCGCGTCGGCCAAGGTTCGCCTGCGGCCGATCCTGATGACGACGGCGGCGATGGCGCTTGGCGTCGTGCCGCTGATCACGTCCAGCGGCGCCGGTGCGGCGGCTCGCTATTCGATGGGCTTGGTCATCTTCACCGGCATCCTGGTCGGCACCATGTTCACGCTGTTCGTCGTGCCGATGTTCTACACCTTCATCGCCAGCAAGGACCTGCCGCATCACGCGGAGAAGCCGGATCCGAAACTGATGCCCGCGCTGCAGGACTGAAACAAAAAAAAGAGGCCGGAGTTTCCGGCCTCTTTTTTGTGCGCGGCACCACCGGTCTGGCGTGCTCGGCGCTGCCGATAACGGAAAGCTATCGGCCTGCCTGACGTCGCCTTGCGATACGGCGCGTTCAGGCTGCTACTTTACGATCAGGATGCTGGTGTTGGCCGGGCCGAACGTTTCGACGAGCTGGTAGAAGTCGGCGGCATTGTCGGGATGCAGCCGCACGCAGCCATGCGAGGCCGGCTGGCCGAGGCGCTTGATCGCGTAGGTCGCGTGAACCGCGTAGCCGCCGCTGAAGAAGACCGAGTGCGGCATCGGCGCGTTGTCGTATTTCTTCGAATACCACATCTCGTGCATGCGTGTCGGCTTGAACGAGCCGGTCGGCGTCACATGCGCCCTGTCCCCGGTGGAGACCCTCCAGGCGAAGGTCGGCCGGCCATCCACCGAAACCTCCATGACCTGCTGCGAAAGCGAGACCGTCGCTACGATCTTGTTGGCGGCGTGGGCGACGCCCGCGCCGGTGCCGAACAGCAGCGCTGCCCCTGTCAGGGCGGCGGCGGCGACGTTGATGAGCCTGGTGACAATGGTGGTGCGCATGATGTCCTCTCTCTGCCGGCCCCAGCCGGCGCCAATTCGATGACCGCCTTATCGTTGCGGCATGTTTCGAATCGATTTCGGTAGATGCGCGTTTCTGTTTCGTAAATGTTTCCCGAAGTTAACAATATCTTCCCTTCTGGCTAGGACTGGCTGCAACCGAACAGCACTGCTCCAGTTCACAAGCTATGATGAGCACGGGGATCGCCACGAACGAAAGTGCGATTTGCCCTCATATGAAAGAGTGCCATTCGATATCGAAACCAGTCGGCAACAAAGCGCGGCATGGAGCGGCATGATCCGGATACGCACCGCAAGCACAGTTGGCGCAACGAAACAGACGGCAACGAGACAGGGCGCCGACACCGGACGTCCTGTCTTGGCATCTCGGATCTCGAAGCACATGCCGCCCTGTTTCTCGCCATGGTCTGGATCGGTTCCAGCCTGCGCATTGCCCGGCTGAAGGCCCTCTGGCGGGTCGGCCTGAAGCTGACGGGATTGCGCGGCCCCTCCGGCAAACTTGCTGCCGAGAGGACCGAAGGCCCGCGCCGCGACGGGGGGCTCCGTGAGCGGCGCGGGCCCTTCGGGGGGTAACCCCTGAATCGACGCTCGACCCGTCCATCTTGAAGAACGCCATTCTGGGGATTTGAAACGATGAAAACGAAATTCGCCGCTTCGGTGCTTTCCGCGCTGCTCTATGCACAGGGCCTGCTTGGCTTTGCCGGCCTTGCCACCGTGCTCTTGAGGGACCGCGCTCAGGCAAGCGAACTGACCATCGGCAATGATATGCCCTCGGGCCCATCGCTGCTGGTGGTGCGCTGAGCGTCGGCGGCCTCGGCGGACGGGAATCCGATGCTCGGCCAGAACGATCGATCGCGCGTCGGGCCGTCAGTCCGTGAACTGCAGCGGCGGATCGAACCGATAGCCGGCGCCACGTATGGTGGTGATCGTCTCGGTGTCGAGCTTGCGGCGCAGCCGCACGATGCGCGAATCGATGGAGCGATCGAACGCGTCGGCGTTTTCGGCCGGCGCCGCGGCGATGATGTCGTCGCGAGTGAGCACCTTGCGCGGACTGGCCAGGAACAGCCTGAGCAACGCCACCTGCCCGGGCGAAAGCTGCTCTTCGGTGCCGGAACGATGCATGACCATGGCCGATCTCAGGTCGACCGTGGCGTTCTCCAGCACGATCAATTCCTGGATGCCCCTGCCGCGTCGCGACACCAGGCCGCCGACGCGGGCGGCCAGTTCCCTGACATTGAGTGGGCTCTCGACGACATCCGCCGCCCCAAGCTCCAAGGCCAGCACTTTGTCGACGAGATCGGCCGGCCGGCAGATCAGGATGAAATCCGGTCCGGCCTGGCCACCCTCGCCCTGGCCGCCATAACGCCTCAACAGGTCGCGCCCTTCCGCCTGGCTGACACTGTCGCCAACGACGACGACGTCGATGCCCTTTCCCGACAGCAGCGATTCGGCTTCCCATGGCTGGCGCGCCTGGCGCACATCGTGACCACGCCGCTCGAGATGATCGGCCAGCTCGGTCGCCACCACCTCGGCCACCGAAACAAGCGCGATAACGGATCGTGCGGCCATGTTTTCAAACCGTTCCCTGGCAACCGGATATGAGTGCTGGACATCATGTTTATACCCAATCTACTTTCCACTGAAAGTGGGAGCGAGGCTATCGTGCGGGCAAGGATTATCATCGTCGAGGATGAGCCCGACCTGAGGGACGCGGTGGCCGAATATCTTGGCGCCGCCGGCTATGACACGGTCACCGCTGAAAGCGCCGCCGCCGCCCGCGCGCTGCTTGAGACGCAGTCCTTCCACCTGGCCATCCTCGACATCGCCATGCCGGGCGAGGACGGCCTTTCGCTCGGCCGCTGGCTGCGTTCGAAACTTCCGGTCGGCATCATCTACGCGACCGCCGCCGGCACCGCGCTCGACCGCATCGTCGGGTTGGAACTCGGCGCCGACGACTACATCGTCAAACCCTATGAATTGCGCGAGGTGCTGGCCCGGGTCCGCAGCGTGCTGCGTCGCGTGCCGCAACCGACCGAGCCGCTGCAGAAAAAGGCGAAGACTGACCGTCGTTCCCTGGCTTTCGGTCCGTTCCTGGCCGATCTCGACGGCCGGCTTGTGACCGGCGCCAATGGCACGGTGATCGACATGGCCAAAAGCGAATTCGACGTCCTGGAAGTTTTCCTGACCCGGGCTAACCGGTTGCTGACGCGCGCCGCGATCTCCGAGGCGATCGGTTTCACGGAGGACCCGGAATCATCGCGCGCCGTCGACATTCGCATCATGCGCCTGCGCAAGAAAATCGAGGCGGATCCCGCCAATCCAAAATTCCTGCGCACAGTGCGCGGCGAAGGCTATATCTTCTCGCTGCCGACCGGCGACGGCAACTGAGCACCGAGCGTGGTGCGGGTTGACGCATTTGGCGCCGATTGAAGTGGCATGACCTGGAATGACGGCCAGAATGAGCGCTGAACCAGCGGGCACGGAGATGCAGGGCACCCGGCAGGGCGCGGCGATGGCCGCCGTGCGCGTCGTT
>NZ_JBAZUD010000130.1:0-14391 GCF_041661565.1 Mesorhizobium sp. | reverse complement strand
GGCTATGTAGTCCGACAGCAGCGGGGAACCCTTAACCGGGTCGAGATAACGCCAGGCGGCATCTTCGACCAGGGTGATGCCGGTGTTGAGCGAATAATGCGTGGCGACGCCCTTGAACGGGCTTTCGGTCGTGGTTGCGCTCGGCAGCAGGAATTCCTCGCGCACGTCGCTCATCGGGAAGTAGTAGACCGGCAGATGGTCGGACTCGTAGAGCACCAGTGCCCTGGTGGTGTCGGCGACGACCATTGCTCCCACCTGGACGCGCAGCCGCTTTTGCGTCGGCATGGTGAAGGCGACATAGCCCGGCTCGAACTCATACTGCGTGATCGTGTCGAGCAGGGGGAAATGCGGTCCGCGACCGCGCAGATGGGGCTTGCGAATGATACTCTCCCGTTTTTCTTCTTTCAGGGCGTGGCGATGGCGCACGATCAGCTCAACGACACGCGATCGAGCAGCAGCCCGGCCGCGATCGCCGGCAGGCCGCTGACATTCTTGCGCACCGGCACCAGCAGGTCGGGGAAATAGCTGAAGATGACGGGCGTCTCATCAAGCAGCAGTTTCTGGATATCGGAGGCGGCTGTGCGTTGTGCCCCGATGTCGAGCGCTTTCAGATAGGAGGTGACCATGCCGTCA
Organism: Mesorhizobium sp.; assembly: GCF_041661565.1. Taxonomy (GTDB): domain Bacteria; phylum Pseudomonadota; class Alphaproteobacteria; order Rhizobiales; family Rhizobiaceae; genus Mesorhizobium. Next base: position 13,758 of record NZ_JBAZUD010000130.1, on the reverse strand, counting down.
TAGGCCGGGTTCTTGAAATGGGCGGCATTCCACGGGCCGTCGCTGACCAGCGGACTTTTCAGGAAGACGTTCGGCACGCTGCGATGCGCGTAGTCGGTGATCCCGAGCGGGCTGTCCAGCCAGTCCGACTGGCCGAAGACCGCCTTGCCGTAATATTTGTCCTGGTCCTCGATGTTGAGCGAGATACGCGCACCGATCGCCTTGGCGAAATTCTGGAACAGCTGTGCGTAGCCGGGAATGTCGGAATAACGCAGCGTCGTCAGCGTGACGTCGAAGCCGTCCGCCAACCCGGCGGCTTCGAGCAGCTGCTTGGCCTTGGCGATGTCCTGGACGCGTTGCGGCACCGTTTTGTCGGTCGCCGGGAAGGCCGGCGCGAACGGACTGTCATTGCCGGTCGCCGCCATGCCGCGACAGAGCCCATCGACCAGCTTGGAGCGGTTTATGCTGAGCGCCAGCGCCTGGCGCACGCGCTTGTCGGTGAACGGGCCGGTGTCGCAGCGCATATGCAACTGGCGGTGCGCGGTCGAGGGCACACGCAGTACGGTGATGTCGGGATTGTTCAGCACCACCTGGCTGACATCGAGAGGGACGGCATCGAGGATGTCGACCTCGCCGGCCTGCAGCGCCAGGATGCGCGGCTGCACGTCGGCGTAGAATTTGAATTCGAGGCGGTCGGGCAGGGCCTTCTCGCCCCAATAATCCGGGTTGCGCACGAAGGTGGCGCCGACCTTCGGTGTATAGGTCTCCAGCCGGAACGGCCCGGTGCCCTCAAAGGTCTTTTCGTAATCCCCCTTGTAGCTCGCCGGCAGGATGACTGCGTTGTAGTTGTCGATCGAAACCGAATAGGGAAAGCTGCCGTTCGGCGCGTCGAGATGGAAGGCGACGGTGTGCTCGTCGACCTTTCGGGTGCCGCCCTTCGACAGCAGCCCCTTGAAGACCGAAAGGGCGTTCGAGGCGCCGTCCGGATCGGCGAGGCGATCGAAGGTCGCGACGACGTCATCAGCCTTGAAGTCCTCGCCATTGTGGAATTTCACGCCTTTGCGCAGCTTGAAGGTCCACACGCTGCCATCCTCGTTCGGCGACCAGCTTTCCGCCAGCACCGGTTTCAAGGTGAGGTCCGGCTGGGTGATGCAAAGGAATTCGGCGCTCTGGAAAACCAGCTGGTAGCTGCCGCTGTCATAATAGGTGACGGGATCGATGGCGCCGCCCGGCGTCGCGACGCCCGCCCGCACCGTACCGCCCGGCTTGCCCTCGGCACGTGCCGCCTGTGTGCCAAACCCGGCCGCGGCGACAAGGCTGCCCAGGAAGGGCAGGGACAGGCCAAGCACGCTGCCATGGCGGAGGAAATCGCGCCGCCCGATCCTGCCGGCGAGCAGCTCGTCGACAGCGGAATTTTCGATTGCTGTCAGGTTCTTGCGAGCGGTGTCAATCGTCATGAAACGCCTTGGCATGGCTGCATTCCTCGCTTGCGCTTGAAAGATCAGCCATCTAGGTCATTGTTGTCTGCCGTCGGAAAGCGATATTTTTTGATAGCGGTCATCGAAATTTTCGATGCAGGGTGTGAGCATGGATACCGAAAACCTGCGCAGTTTCCTGGAAGTTGCGGAACATGGCAGCTTCACCGTGGCGGCCAGCCGGCTCAATCTTGCCCAGTCTACCATCAGCGCGCGGATAAGGGGGCTGGAGGAGCAATTAGGCCGCCGGCTCTTCGTGCGCGATCGCGACGGCGTCACGCTGACACCGGCCGGCCGGCAGTTCCTGCCGCACGCCTCTTCCATCACCCGCACCTGGGAGCAATCGAGACAGGACATCGCCGTGCCCGATGGCTACGAGACCTTGCTGCGGCTGACGGCGCCCGCCTATTTGTGGGACCGCATCACCTCGCCCTGGGTCGAATGGATGCGCGCCAGGCGGCCGAACGTCGCGCTGCGGCTGGAGGGAAGTTTCCCGGACCTGGCGATTGACCAGTTGGCGGAAGGCCTTCTCGATATCTGCATCCTCTATCTGCCGCGCCCGCATCCCGGCATCGTCTACGAAACTCTGGCCGTCGATCAGGTTGTCCTCGTCCAGCATGCCGCGCAGACGAAACCATGGACGGAAAACTACATCCTGATGGATTGGGGGCTGGAGTTCCGTATCGAGCACGACCGCGCCTTTGCCGGCGTGGTGAAACCAGCCATCTCGGCCGGGCTGGTTTTCATCGGGATGCAGCATGTGCTGTCGCGGCAGGCGGCAGCCTATCTGCCGCTGAGTGCCGTCAGCGGCCATATCGAGCGCGGCGAGATGCGCCGCATCGACAACACGCCGGTCTTCCAGCGGCCGATCTATCTCGCCTATCCCTCCAATCCGGTCTCGTCGGACGTGCTGGAGGTCGCGCTGACCGGGCTGCGGATATTGACCAGGGATTGGGCGGATGGTCAGGGGTTCTCGGAAGGTGACCGCTCCCTGGGCACGGCCGGCCCGACCATGTCATAGGATCACCTACAGGCGATGTGGGCTGGGTCTATGCCGGTTCGATCACGGGCGCTGCCGCCTGCAGCCTTGCAAGCTCAGGGTAGGGGATGTGGCAGCGGATCGCATGGCCGGGCTGGGCCTCGGCCAGCGGCGGCTCCTGCTGCTCGCAGATCGCACCGAGCTTTCGCGGGCAACGCGTGTGGAACACGCAGCCCGATGGCGGATTGGTGGCGCTTGGGATTTCTCCGTCGAGCCGAATGCGCGTCGTCTCGGTCTGGTCGAGCTTGGGCACGGCCGATAGCAGCGCCTCGGTGTAGGGATGATGCGGGCCGGAAAAGACATCCTCCGACGGTCCAAGCTCCATGATGCGGCCGAGATAGAGCACGGCGATCTTGTCGGAGAGGTAACGCACCACGGCGAGGTCGTGCGAGATGAAGATATAGCTGACGTCTTCCTTGGCCTGCAGGTCGGCGAGCAGGTTGAGGATGGCCGCCTGTACCGAAACATCGAGCGCCGATGTCGGCTCGTCGCAGACGACGATGCGCGGATCGCCGGCGAAGGCGCGCGCGATGGCGACGCGCTGCTTCAGCCCGCCGGAAAGCTGGCGCGGCTTGACCGCGAGGTGCCGTTCGGTCAACCGGACGGAGCGAATGAGGTCGTTGAGGCGCGCCTCCAGCGCCTTGCCGCTCAAACCCGCCAGGCGTTTCAGCGCCCGGCTGATCAGGTGCCGGATCGAATGCGAGCGGTTGAGCGCCGAGTCGGGATTCTGGAAGACGATCTGCATCGCCTTGACCTGGTCGTCGCTGCGGTTCTGCAGCCTTGGCGCCAGCGCCTTGCCCTCCAGTTCGATCGTGCCGCCCGCGTCCGGCGGGACCAGCCCGAGCAGTAGCCTGGCGAAGGTCGTCTTGCCGCTGCCGGACTCTCCGACCAGCCCGAGCGTTTCGCCAGGCCGTAGATCGAGCGACACGTCCTTGACGGCGCGCAATGCATGGCCGTGGCTGGCAAAGGTCTTGTTGAGCCCGGCGACGCGCAGCACGGGCAGCGCCGTCACCTTTGGTGCTGGCGCGACGTCGCTCGGTGTCGCGCGCGGCAGCGCCTGCGCCCTGTCGTGATAGAAGCAGCGCGACAACCGCCCGCCCAGATCATAGAGCGGCGGCAATTCGTTGCGGCAACGGTCGTCGGCGAGCGCACAGCGGTCGGCGAAAGCGCAGCCCTTTATCACCGCGCCGATGCCGGGCAGGAAACCCGGGATGGTGTCGAGCCGGCCCTGGTCCTTGCGCTGGCCGCCGCGCGGCAGGCAGCGCAGCAGCGCCACCGTGTAAGGATGGCGCGGATCGTTGAATACGACGTCCGTCGGCCCTTCCTCGACCAGCATGCCGGCATAGAGCACGCCGACCCGGTCGCACATGTTGGCGACGACCGCGAGGTTATGGCTGATGAACAGGATCGAGGCCGACAGTTCGTGGCGTAACTGCGCGATCAGGTCGAGGACCTCTGCCTCAACCGTCGCATCGAGACCGGTCGTCGGCTCGTCGAGGATCAGCATCGAGGGATCGTTGGCAAGCGCCATGGCGATCGCCACGCGTTGCTGCATGCCGCCGGAAAGCTGATGCGGATAGCGCTGCATGACGCTTTTTGGATCGGAGATGCGCACGCGGTTGAGCATGGCGATCGCCCGGTCCTCGGCCGCCTGACCCGAGGTGCCGCCAAGTTCGAAGATCTCGGTCAGTTGCCGGCCGATGCGGATCGACGGGTTCAGCGCCTTGCCCGGATCCTGGTAGACCATGGAGACGCTTTCCGCCCGCGCCCGTCTGAGCGCCTCGCCGTCCAGCTTCATCACATCCTGGCCGTCGAGCGAGATCGCGCCGCCGGTGATCGAGCCGTTCCGCGGCAGGTAGCGCACCACCGACAGCGCCACCGTGGATTTGCCGCAGCCGGACTCGCCGACCAGACCGTAGGCCTCGCCTTGGCGGATGTTGAGGCTGAGATTGCGAAGCACAGCGCGGTTGCGGCCGGCGACCCGGTAGGCAACCGAAAGGTCGTGCAATTCCAGCGCGTTGGCAGCCTGTTCAGTCATTGAGCGCTCCGTGGACGCCGTCTGCCGCCAGGTTGACTCCGATCACCAGCGAGGCGATCGCCAGGGCGTCGAACAGCACCGTCCACCAGAAGCCGCCGCCGATCATGCCGTAATTGGTGGAGATCGAGAGCCCCCAGTCGGGCGACGGCGGCTGGATGCCGAAGCCCATGAAGGAGAGCGTGGCCACCGCGAAAATCGCGTAGCCGAGACGCACGGTCGTCTCGACCAGGATCGGTGGAATGACGTTCGGCAGGATCTCGACGAACATCGTATGCATGGCACTTTCATGCCGAAGCTGCGCGGCGGCGACATAGTCGAGTTCACGCTCGGCGAGCACGGCGGAACGCACGGTGCGCGCGATGATCGGCGCGAAGCTGAGGCCGATGACGACGATGACCGTTGTCTTGGACGTGCCGAGCGCCACGATGGCCAACAGCGCGACGATGACGACGGGGATCGCCATGAAGGCTTCGAGGACGCGGCTGACGACATCGTCGACAATGCCCCTGAAATAGCCGGTGAGCAGGCCGAGCGCCGTGCCGGCCACGGTCGCCAGCAAGGTTGCCAGCGGCGCCACGGTCAGGATGTCGCGCGAGCCAACGATGACGCGCGAGAAGACGTCGCGGCCGATCTGGTCGGTGCCGAACCAGTGTTCGGCCGAAGGCGGCGCCAGCGCGTTGATGATGTCGTCGGCAAGCGGGTCGTAGGGCGCGAAATGTTCGCCGAATAGCGCGCAGGCGACCCAGAACAGCACGATAACGAGACCGGTCAGGAAGGTGCCGGAACGCAGCAGCGAGGACAGAACTTCCGCCAGCGGGCCGCGCCGGCGGGTGTCGTCTGGCGCGGGCGAGGCGGTCTGAATGGTGCTCATTGGTCGGACCCCAGCCGGATGCGTGGATTGAGCACGGAGTAGAGGAAGTCGGCGGCAAGCGTGGCCACCGAATAGACGATGCCGATGGTCAGGATGCCGGATTCCAGCATCGGGAAGTCCTTGCCGCGCGCGGCGGTGAAGATCAGCGAGCCGATGCCCTGGTAACGGAACAGTGTCTCGATCACCACAAGCCCGCCGATCAGGTAGCCGGTCTGCGTCGCGATGACGGTGATGGTCGGCAGCAGCGCGTTGCGCAGCACATGGCGCCAGATCACCGTGCGCCATGGCAGGCCTTTGAGCACGGCTGTTCGCGTATAGTCGGAATCGAGCGCCTCGATCATGCCGGACCGCGCCATGCGGGCGATATAGCCGAACAGCACCAGGAACAGCGGCAGCGAGGGCAGGATCAGGTAGTAGAGCTGGGTGAAGAAGCCGGCATCGCGCGGCCACGCGGCCGAGATCGGCAGCCAGCGCAGCCAGACGCCGAAGATCAGGATCAGGATGATGCCGGTGACGAATTCCGGCAGCACCGTCACCGACAGGCCACCAAGGCTGATGATGCGATCGAGCGGGCGGTTGAGATTGAGCGCGGCGATGACACCGCCAAGGATGCCGATCGGCACGACGAAGATGAAGGCGACCGCCGCCAGTTTCATGGAATTGCCGAGCGCATCGACGACGAAGGGTGCGACGGGCGAGCGGAAGACATAGGACATGCCCATGTCGCCTCGCACGAAGTTCCAGATCCAGCTCACATACTGGGTGAGCAGCGGACGATCGACACCGAGCGTGTGATTGAGCGTATCGACCGCGCGCTGGTCGGCGAACGGGCCCAGTATGGCGCGTCCGACATTGCCGGGCAGCACCTGGCCGCCCAGGAACACCATGATGCTGAGCAGGAACAGCGTGACGAGCGACAGGGATACACGCCGCACAAAGAAGGAGAGAATGGCTAAGGCTCCTTGTGGAGCCAGCCCCCGCGCGGGAGCTGGCTGTTAGAGGATTGGCTTTCCCTTCAGGCTCAGGCCTTCGATGCCTTGTCGAGGAACAGTTGCGACATCGCGGTCGGCTGCACGCCGGCTACGCCCTTCGCCGTCGCCGTCAGATAGTCATAGAAGTAGCCGAAGATGACCGGCGTTTCCTCGAGCAGCAGCTTCTGGATCTTGCCGGCGTCAGCCTTCTGCGCCTCGAGGTCGAGCGCGGCGATGTAGCTGGTCGCCAGCGTGTCGTAGTCCTTGTTCTTGAAGTGCGCCGCGTTCCAGGTGCCGTCGCTCTTCAGCGGCGCCGCGAGGTAGACATTCGGCACGCCGCGGTGACCGTAGTCGGTGATGCCCATCACTGAATCCAGCCAGTTCGACTTTCCGAACACGGCGTCTCCATAATAGCCGCTCTGGTCGAGAATATTGAGCTCGAGCTCGATGCCGATCTCCTTGACCCAGTTCTGGATGAGCTGGGCATATTCGGGGATTTCCAGGTAGCGCTCGGTGGTCAGCGTCACCTTGAAGCCCTTGCCGGCGCCAGCCGCGTCCATCAGCTGCTTGGCCTGCGCGATGTCGCGCTTGCGTTGCGGCACGCTCGGGTCGGTCGAAGGATAGACGGCGGCGAACGGGCTGTCGTTGCCAGGCGTGGCGCGGCCCTTCATCAGGCCGGCGACCAGCTTGTCGCGGTCGAGGCTGAGCGCGATGGCGCGGCGCACCCGCGGGTCCTTCAGCGGGCCGTCGTCGCAGCGCAGGTGCAATTGCTGGTGCGCGGACGATTTCAGGCTGATGATGTCGACGTTTGGATCGCTGAGCAGCGCTACGCCCGACAGCACTGGCATCTGGTTGATGATGTCGACCTGGCCGCCCTGGAGTGCCAGGATCATCGGCTGCACATCGGTGAAGAAGGTGAACTCGGTGCGCTCCGGCAATGCCTTCGGCCCCCAGTAGTTCTCGTTGCGGACGAAGGATGCGCCGACCTTGGCGGTGTATTTCTCGATCTTGAACGGCCCGGTGCCGTCGAAGCTTGTCTCGTAGTCACCCTTGTAGCTCGCCGGGATGATGACGGCGTTGTAGTTGTCGGACGACACCATGTAGGGGAAATTGCCGTTCGGCGCGTCGAGGTGGAATTCGACGGTGTAGTCGTCGACCTTCTTGGTGGCGCCCTTCTGCAGGATGCCGGTGAACACCGACAATGCGTTGGATGAGTTTGCCGGGTCGGCGAGGCGGTCGATGCTGGCCACCACATCGTCGGCCTTCATCTCGCCGCCGCTGTGGAATTTGACGCCCTTGCGCAGCTTGAAAGTCCATACCGTACCGTTGTCGTTCGGCTTCCAGCTCTCGGCCAATGCCGGCTGCAGGACCAGGTCAGGGCCGTCCACGCACAGGAACTCTGCGACCTGCTGCATGACCAGGAGACCGCCCGCATCGGCGATCGTGACCGGGTCGATCGTCGCCGCCGGGACACTGCTGGCGACGCGAATGGTGGCTCCGGGCGCGCCCTGGGCGCGGGCGAGCGATGGCATGCCTCCGAACCCGGCGGCCGTGGTGATGCCGCCCAGAAGCGGCAGCGACAGGCCAAGCAGGCTGCCGTGGCGGATGAAGTCGCGGCGGCTGACCCTGCCGTCGACGAGCCCGTCGATCAGGTGGTTTTCGAGCGGCGAGCGATTGCGCCGGATCAGGTCGAGAATGCTGTAGTTCTTGCTCATGGGTTTAACCCTTTCCCCTGTGTTCTTATGAGTGCCGATTTGGTGTGGATCGCTCCACTGCCTGGCCGCCGGAAGTCCTTCGGCCATGACTGTAGCACGCGATTTTTTCCGGTCCACCCGGTTGGCGTGGATGCACCGGATTGTTGACTGCGCTGCTTCCAAACGTCTGTGGCCGACCTTCCAGACCAACGTCGCGGGGGTTGGCTTCTCGTCATGGCCGCCCGCCGTTCAATTCAGCGGCAAGCGGCGATAGGTCCCGGGCCGGGCCGGATCATGGTACTTGTTGCAGGGTCCTTTCTCGGTGAAGTCCCGGTGACAGGCGGCGAGGTTTTCCCGCGACAGAGTGACACCGAGGCCGGGGCCTTCCGGCACGCGCACGACATTGTCGTTGGGAGAGAACGGTCCTTCCTCGGTGACATCCATCGGCAGCATGCGAAACAGCGACTGGTTCGGCTCCCTGATCCAGCCGAGCGCCGCGCACAGATGCAGGTAGGCGGCACTGCCGATGCCGCTGTCGCCGCTGTAGCACCAGTAGTCGATGCCGGCGTGCTCGCAGGCGCCGACGAAGCGCAGCATCCGCCCGATGCCGCCATGCACGGTCGGATTGCCGACGAACGCATCCGGCACCTTCATGTCCATGGCGCGGGCAATGTCGATATTGTGGGTCGAGAAGGGGATCGAGCAGTGGCGCCTCAGCTCCCGCATGTCCTCGACAGTCGCCACAGGATCCTCCCAGTTGCGCACGCCCAACTCTTCCAGCGGCCGCGCCAGCCGGCGCGCGGTGCTGAGCGAATAGGCCTGGTTGGAATCGATGCGGATCATCGCATCGTCGCCGAGTTTTTCGCGGATCAGCTCGACCATTCTCAGCGAGACTTTCGGGTCTTGCGTCGAGAATTTGCCTTCGAAGTACGTCGTACCGAATGTCTCGTGCAGTTCGACACAATAGTCGGCGACCTGCTCGGGCGTCGTCTCGCCCTTGACCTTCGGCCCGTCGCCACGCAGCGAGAAATAGTCGGTGAACGGGATGTCCTTGCGCACGGCGCCGCCGAACAGCTGGTAGAGCGGCTGGTTCCACGCCTTGCCGCGCAGGTCCCACAAGGCCATCTCGATGGCGCCGAAAGCCATGATGCGTGTCCGGTCGTTGATCGATTGCACGCCGGTCCAGTAGGGCAGGCAGACATGCTCGGCGCCGGCGATGTCGAAGGCGTCGCGGCCAACAAGACGCTGAGCCAGGACGTCGTTGATGATGGCGGCCGCCGCGGGCGTCGGCGCTTCGCCCAAGCCGATCAGCCCATCCTCGGTCTCGACTTCGACGATGGTTGGAGAAAATCCGTCGAGCTCGCCGAACACCCAGGCATAGGGGGCCTCGAGGCGCAGATTGATCGGCGTGGCCTTAATGGCGCGGATTTTCATCTCAGCGGCCGATCGCAAAGAACGGCGCGCCGAGCAGGTCGGGAACGACGTCGATGCCAAGGCCCGGCCCCGCCGGAATGCCCATGCGGCTGCCCGTCACCGGCGGCATGTTCGAGGCGGTGCGCACCGTCACCCACTCGTGAAAGGCGATCGCATGCAGCCGCCGCTCTTCCGGCGTCGATAGCGACAGATGTGCCATGGCTGCGGTGTCGATCTCGGCGCCGCCGGTGTCCTCGACGGTGACCATGAAGCCGAGGTCGACGGCGAGGTCGCGGATCTGGCGTGTCTTCGTCACGCCGCCCAGTCGCGAGATCTTGAGCGTCAGTCCGTCGGCCGCGCCCTTGCGGTGGATGTCGAGCATGTCGTCCAGCGAAGCGACGGATTCGTCGAGCACCATTGGCTTGTCGAGCGAACGTCGCACCGACATGCATTCGTCGATGGTCGTGCAGGGCTGCTCGAACGTATAATCGATCGCGCGTGTCGCGTCGACGAACTGGCGCGCCTGATAAGGCGTCCAGCCGGCATTGGCGTCGCAGAAAATGACAGTGCCCTTCGGCACCGAAGCGGCCACGGCGGTGACGCGCTCGATGTCGTCATGGACATGGCCGCCAACCTTGACCTGCAGCCGGTGGAAGCCGTCCTCGACGATCCGCTTGGCCAATGCGGCCATGGCATCGACGCTGCCATGGGTGACGACCTTGTAGAGCTCGGCGGTCTCGCTCTCCTGGCCGCCGAGCAGCGTGACCAGCGGCACGTCGGCGGCGCGTGCCGCCATGTCCCAGCAGGCCATGTCGAGCGCCGACTTGATGTAGGGATGGCCCTTGAACACCGTATCCATCAGCCGCCCGATCCCGGCCAGTCCGCGCGGATCGTGGCCGATGAGATGCGGCGCGATTTCGGCCACGCCGGCGCGCACGCCGGCGGCGAAGGCCGGCGAGTAGAAATTGCCGAGCGGCGCCATCTCGCCCCAGCCGGTCAGACCGCTGTCGGAGGTGATGGACACGATCACCGCGTCGAAGGCGTCGGCGACGCGACCCTTCGACATGCGGTAAGGCCCGTCCACGAAGGGCTGCACGACATGGTAGGCTTTTATGGCTTCGATCAGCACGTGTGTGTCCGTTGCTAGGATGTCTGGGAGATCAAGCGCCCTTCGACGGGCGCTGTTCGAGGTCGCGGGCGTAGGCAAGCAGCTCTTCGAAATCGAGGTCTATGTGCTCGCGTGCATGGCGTTGCGCGGCGCGCATGTCGGTGCCCTTGAGCAGCCGCACATAGGTCTCGTGGACGTCTTCGGCCGGCACCGCTTCCCTGCGTGCCTGCTGGTGCAGCGCGAAATACATCTGCAACCGGCTGGTCAGCCGCTGCCAGGTTTCCAGCAGGACCGAATTGTCGGCCCATTCATGGATCAGGCCATGCAATTGTAGCGCCGTTTCGATCTGCCTTGTGGTGTCGCGGTTGCGTGTCGCCTGCTTCACGGCGTCATGGCGCCGGTCAAGCTCGTCGAAGAAACGCTCGTCGCGCTGCTTCCATGTCCGCTCGATGGCGAACTCGTCGAGCACCTTGTTGAGCGAGTAGGCGTCGTCGATGTCCTTGGCCGTGACGTTGATGACGAAGGTGCCGGCATAGGGAATGCTGGTCAGGATGCCTTCCTGCACCAGTTCGCGCATCGCCTCGCGCAGTGGCGCGCGGCTCACCCGCATCTGTTCTGATATCCGGAGCTCGTTGAGCTTCTGGCCCGGTTCCAGCTGACCGGTCAGGATCGCGCGTCTCAACAGCGCGACGATCTCGGCGCGGCGCGTCGTATCCGCGATCGGACTGAAATCCGTTTTTCCCATTCGGCCGTTCCCGATAAAACCGAAAGCAAGACAAACAGATTGTCGACAATCTAACAAGAGGTCGGATTCAAATTCTCTACCCCTATTTCGATCACCGCGACTTCGCGTTGTCGAAACGATCGGCGCTCAGGCCGCGCGGCCATAGAAACCGATGCGCTCCTCGCTGCTGAACATGACGCCCGGCTTCTCATAGTAGGAGAAAACCGCGATCACGCGCTCGCGGTCGCCTTCGACGGTGGTGACACGATGCGCGGTGTTCTTGCCACGGAAAACGTTGAGCGTGCCCGGCTTCACACGCAGGATCCTGGCGTCGGGATCACGGCCTTCGAGCAATCTGGCGACGCCGTCATAGTTGGGATTGTCGTCCGAGCGCAGATCGGTGCGGTATTCGAAATCGCCGCCGCGCTGCGGCGCCTGCAGGAGGAGGGTGGTGGTGAATTCCGAGCGGTCGAAATGCCAGTTCAGGGCTTCACCGGCGCGATAGGCCATGACATTGGCGCGCGCCAGCGGATCCTGCATGACATGCAGCTTCGTTTTCCCCATGGCCGCGGCGAGGAAGCGCAGCAGCGGCTCATATTCGTAGATGGCGAGCACGATACTGCCGGGAATCTGATCGGCGCAGACCGTGTGGCTGATGGTCTCGACTTTGCGCAAAGCCGGGTGATCGGGGGCAAGCTCGGGGATGTCGGGCTTGAAGTAGATGTTGTGCATGCGCCTGTGCACATGCGACCGAGCCGCCATGGCCGGCTGGATTTCCTGGGCCGCCCTTTCCGCAACACCGGGACGCAGGAAGCCTTCGAGATTGAACATGCCATCGGTTTCGAGAGCGGCGGCGGATTGATCGACGAGACGCTGCCATTCGGCGCTGCCTTCGCGATCGAGGGGATAGCGGTCGAGATCGAGAATGTCTTTCATAGCCACGGCTCCAGGTTTCGCAGCTCAGCAGACGACAAAAAAATCTTTCTCTCAACGCGGAAAATTATTAGTGTTGGCAAAGAAAAACTTATGGAGCCCGGTGTGGAACGGCTGCCTCCGCTGAATGCCATAAGGGCTTTCGAGGTCGCCGCCCGTGCGGGGAGCTTCACGCTGGCCGCGAGCGAACTCGGCGTGTCTTCGGCGGCGGTCAGCCAGCAGATCCGCAATCTCGAGTCCTGGTTCGGCAAACAGCTCTTCGTGCGCCGCGGCAACCGCATCGTGCTCACCGATGCCGGTCACGCCATCTACCCGCAGACCGCGCGTGCGCTGGGCGACATCGCGGCGATCGGCCGGCGGATGCTGGAGGGAGGCTTGCGGACGCGTCTTGTCGTCAGCGTGCCGTTTTCACTGGCCGAACTCTGGCTGGCGCCCAGACTGGCCGTGCTTCTCGATGCCTTTCCCCACATGGCCATCGACGTCCGCGTCGAGGACGATCCGGTCGACCTGATGCGCCAGAACATCGACCTTCGCATCAGCTATGGCGATTATCATTATCCGGCATTGAAACTCGTTCGGCTCGTCCATGACGATGTCCTGCCGGTCTGCGCGCCCGAGTTCTGGCACAGCCATGGCAATGGCGATAAGGGACTGGCGAACCTGCATGAGAGCCTGTTCATCCATACCAATTGGGGGCCGAACTATGCCTCCCATCCGACCTGGGCGGATTGGTTCGCGGCATCGGGAGGCAGCCGTGCACCAGACCCGTCGCACGGCCGGCGCGTCGGCCTGTCCAGCTTGGCGATTGCGTCGGCAAGGCTGGGTCTGGGCATTGCCCTTGGCCAGCGCGTCCTGGCGCAGGCCGATCTGAAGGCGGGGCGGCTGATCGCGCCGTCCTCCATCTCGGTTCGCCTCGGACATCCCTATTGCGCGTTCATGCCGCCGGCCAAGGCCGATCGTGCCGATGTGGCCGGCCTGGTGGAGCTGCTGGCGAAAACGGCGCCCCCGACCTGACTGGCCGGAGGCGCCGCTGAAGCCGGTCCTGACGGGGGTGTTCAGGTCGCCGGCTTTTCCGGTAGCGGAGAGATCGGCATTCCCGGTCCGATCTTCTGCAGATTGCCTGTTATGACTTGGTCGCCCTCGGCCACGCCGCTCAGGATGGCCACCTGATCGCCGCTGATCGGGCCGAGCGAAACGATGCGCTGGTCAACCGTGTTGCCCTTGCCGACGACGTAGAGATATTTGCCGAGCTGGCTCGATCCCAGCGCCGTCTGCGGCACCATCAGCGCATCGGCCTGCTGCTTCACATGCAGCCGGACCCGGACATACTGACCCGGCAGCAGTGTGAACTTGCCGTTGCCGATCGTCGCCCGTGCGGTGATCGTGCCCGTCGAGCGGTCGACGGAATTGTCGATGAAGGTGAGTTCGCCCTTTTGGCTGGCGCCTGTCTCGCCAGGCAGCAGCACCTCGACCTCGATCGGGCCGGCCGCGCGGGCCTGCTCGATCTCGGCCA
>NZ_JBAZUD010000129.1:13517-14548 GCF_041661565.1 Mesorhizobium sp. | reverse complement strand
GCGCGCACCATGCGGGCGCCGGCAACCAGCGCCACGATCTCGTCACGCGTGAACATCAGCGGCGGAAGGTCGAAACCCTCCCTCATCATGTAGCCGACGCCCGCCTCGCCGTCGATCGGCACCCCGGTCGACTGCAGGTCGGCTATATCGCGATAGATGGTTCGCTCGGAAACCTCGAGCCATGTGCCGAGTTTCTGCGCGGTGACCAGACGGCCGCCACGAAGGTGCTGCACGATCTGAAAGAGCCTGTCGGCGCGACGCATCGTATGGTCCCTCGGTGTTGTCTGCCCGCGTGTCGCCCCAGACCGGGTCCGGATTTCCGACGACATGCACTATGGTTTGAGCCCTTCGTGCCTGCGCCGCGCGGCGACGAATTCCGCGCCGAAGGTTAGCCTGCCTGTCGTCGGCGTCCTCGCATCGAGCACACGCCAGAATGGCGCAACGTCGCTCAATGCCATGCCGCGTTCAAGATCCTCCCCGGCTGCTTCCGCCACCGTGCGCAGATGATAGCCTATCGTGACGGGACATGTCACTTCGGCGCCATGCTCGACGGCAAGGGCCGTCCGAAGCACGCGCACGTCCATTTCGACCCCTTCGGGAATCGAGCGGATGAATTCGTCGACCTGGCGCGCGGTCGGGACCAGCATCGGCTGGCCCGCGACGATGCCGGCCATCGCGCGCGGCGCCGGCCTGATGCCGTTTATTCCCGGCGTGTTCAACCTGTCGTTCCAGCTTTTCATCGAGTGTCTTCCCGGTGACCGCCCTACCATCGCATGCGGCTCCTGACACCATTCTGTCAGGAGCCTTCAGCATACTCGCTGGCAAACATGGTTCGCATCCTGGCGATATCGGCACTTCGTTCGGGATAGAGTGCGTTCAGGAAAGCCAGCGCGAAGGTGCCGGGGGCCGAGCCCGGAGCAGAAACGACGGCGCCGTCGGCAACCGCGTGCGGCACGTCCTGATAGTTGACGTCGCCGATGTAGCCGGCTTCGTGCCCGTTGATCCAGTCACGGCCATTGCTGGGATGCCTG
>NZ_JBAZUD010000129.1:0-13507 GCF_041661565.1 Mesorhizobium sp. | reverse complement strand
CGGGCGGCAATGCCGGTCAGCAGTTCGCCAATATCAGGCGGGGTCTTGCCAGCCCATTGATCCGAGCCGATGACGGCTATGGCGTCGAGATCGGCATTCTCGCCGACCCCGGCCGGGCGATCCGGCATGAGCCGAAAAGCGCTCATGCTGCGCACCGGTTGTCCGTCTGGAGTGAGCGATACGGCGCGGGCATCGAACCACTCGACCGCGGAGGCGGCCAGGAGTCCATATTCCCAGTCGGCGAACCCTTCGATGAACAGAAGGCCGATCGTCTTGCGTTCAGACATGTATCTGCTCCTTGCCGATCTTTTGCTAAAGTGCCGGCATTGCCGCCTACGCCGGTTGCGAGGTCTCAGTTGCCGCCCGGGAAACGGTCATACATATCCGGCCAGCCGATATCTTTGCGAACGTCCGCCGGCAACGCGTTCATGAACCGCCGCGCGCGGATCTCGTTGTTCATGGTGCGAACCTTGCCGACATAATGCTGCATTCCGCGCAGGATGGAAAATCCGTTCATCACCAGTCTCCTCTCTCTGGACAAAAGCATCATCGCACACCCCTGCTGACAGCAGTCTGTCAGGAGGCAGTCTGCCGGGGGGGCGTTGGGACCGCTATTCGGGCAGGCAATGGACCGTCGGACCAGCTGCGCGGCCGGGCCGAAAACGCACTGCGATTTCCTGCCGGCAGCCGATCGAACTGCTTTGACAGGCGCCAATCTTGCTGGTCAAAGGCGACATGACGAAAATCCTCGCCCTGGTCATTGTCGGTTTCATGATCATCCAGTTGATCAAGCCGCTGGGCTGGCCGGGGCTGAAACGCCGTGGCGACTTCTGGAAGCTGGCGCTGCTGGCCATGGCCGCGATCTCGCTGGCGGCGGCGCTGGGGCATTTGACGTAGACCAGACCATGCGACGCCACCGCGTCGGTTTCAGCCGGCGATCACCGTATCCAGGAGGTGCTCGGCCCATGCCCGATAGCCGGCTTCCGAGGCATGAAAGCCGTCGGAGGCAAAGCCGGCTTCGGGGTTGGTGATGGGCAGTCGGGGGGCGGGGACCGCGCCGCGCTCCAGGCAAAGGCGCTCGCCCATCCGGTTCATCGCGGTGGCGCGGATTTCGAGGATCTCGCCGAGCAGCGCCGGCATGGCCGGCGCGCGCGTGAACTCAAGCACCGGCGACCATATCACGCGCGCTTCCGGCCACTTGGCGCGCAACGCATAGAGCAGGCCGCCGAACTCCTTCTTGAAGCGCGGCACCGAGTGGAAGTTCTTGGTGTCGTTGGTGCCTAAGGCCAGCACGATATGCGTCCACGGATCGGCCGACAGGTTGGGCAGCACATGGTCCCGGATCTGGCCGGACGTCGCCGAGTTGAAGCCGGCGGCCCGCCATCGCACCGCGCGGCCGGTGCGCCGGGAGATCAGCATGGCGAGTTGCGCGGCCAGGCCGTCTTCGGAATTGCCGATGCCGACCGAAGCGGCCGAGGAATCGCCCAGCACCAAGAGCGAGATCGCCGGCGCGTCTCCTGATATCTCGTGCATGACCGGTCCCTGCGCCGGCAGCATGCGCGTGGTGCGGCGGCGCACGCCCAATCCCTGCCACATGTAGACGGGGAAGGCGAGCCAGGTGAGGAAGGTTGGGAAACGCATGGCACTCCCTGAAATGGTCAGGGCAGGCTTAGCGCATGTTCGGGCCGGCGTGAACGATCTTCAATCGCAGCAGCTCGGTTGAACCGATTGTCCGTCCTGATAGTCGTCGTGCAGCCGCACCCAGTCCATGAGGCCATGATAAGGACCGTTCTCGTTGCGGCCCTTCGGCGTCATGTCGAGATAATCATAAGCGCCGATCTGCGCCTCGCCACCGCGGGCGCGCGATATGAAGGTAAGGAAGATGTCGCCGTTTTCGTCCCTGAAGAAGACGCTTGTGCCTGGAAGCTCCTTCGACGTCCGGGGGCGGATGTCGAAATTGTAGGTCGTGTCGCCGGCCGCGATCTGCCTGTCGGTGAAGGAGACCTGCATGTCGAAATTGAAATCCGAGGCATAGGACGACGCCCAGTCGAATTTCCAGCCCATGCGCCGCCTGTAGGGCAGAAGCTCTGCCAGCGGCGCGCGCGAGATCACCACCAGCGACACGTCGTGGTGGCGCAGATGCTGGTCGGCGCCGTCGATATGGTCGGCCAGGAACGAACAGCCTTCGCAATGATGGGTGGATCCCGGTCCGAACATGAAGTGATAGACGATCAACTGGCTGTTGGCGCCAAACAGGCCGGCGAGGTTCTTGGGCCCTTGCTCGGTCTCGAAGACGTAATCCTTCCTGATCTTGAGCCACGGCAGTTCACGCCGCTCGGCCGCGATGCGCTCGCGAAGCCGCGTCAGTTCCTTCTCGCGCGCGAGATGCGCCTTGTGCGCCTGGAACCAGTCTTCGCGTGAAACCACCTTGTTGCGAGGCATGAATTTCTCCCTTTCAGACACACCAAGGACGGTCGGGACGGGAGCGAACCGACATTGGCGGCGGTTTTCGCTGAAAGGAAGACATGGATAGGATGGGGAGGGCGCCACACCAAGCCGGATAGGCTGAAAGAATGACCGGGCCACGCGGCCCGGTTCGAAGGAAGCCGAAAGAGCCGTGATCAGGCGGCCTGTTCCAGGCTCGCCTTCCATTCTCCAAGCGCCGCCAGATGGTTCATATGGGCGCGATGGGTGAAGGCCGCCTGGCCAGCGGCGACGTTCGACGCCTTGCCGCTCCATGCTTTCTGCGGGGCGGCCTGCAGCGCGCGGCCATAGGAAAAGGTCAGCTTCCAGGGATGCGGCCCGATGGCGTTGATGGCGTTGAGGTTGGCTGTCGCCTCCTCGTCCTCCTGGCCGCCCGAAAGAAAGGCGATGCCGGGAACCGCGACCGGCACGGTCTGGCGGAACAGCTTTATGGTCTTCTCGGCGATCTCGTCTGGACTGTTGGTCTTGCCTGATTTCCTGCCTGCTATGACCATGTTCGGCTTCAGGATCGTGCCCTCCAGCACGACCCGCGCCGCATGCAGTTCGTCATAGAGCTTGATCAGCGTTGCCTTCGAAACCTCGTAGCAGGTGTCGATATCGTGAGCCCCGTCCATCAGCACTTCCGGCTCGACGATCGGCACGATGCCGGCCTCCTGGCAAAGTGCCGCATAGCGGGCGAGCGCATGGGTGTTCGAGGCGATAGCGGTTGCCGAAGGCACGCCGCTGCCGGTGTCGATGTCGATCACCGCGCGCCATTTGGCGAAACGGGCGCCGAGCTTGTAATAGTCGGCAAGACGCTCCCGCAGCCTGTCGAGGCCCTCGGTAATGGTGTCGCCGGGAAAGCCGGCCAGGGGCTTGGCGCCGGCGTCGACCTTAATGCCGGGGATCGAGCCAGCCGCTTTGATGAGATCGACCAACGGCGTGCCGTCGGCCGCCTTCTGGCGGATCGTTTCGTCATAGAGGATCACGCCGGAGATATATTTGGTCATCGCCTCCGTGGCGCGGAACATCATCTCGCGGTAGTCGCGGCGGCTGTCGGCGGTCGATTCCACGCCGATGACATCGAAGCGCTTCTTGATCGTGCCGGAGCTTTCGTCCGCGGCCAGCAGGCCCTTGCCGCCTCCCACGATCGCGGCGGCAATGTCTTCGAGACGGTCGCTCATTCTGCTCTCCTCCAGGTCTGTTCCGCGCCCAACGGAAGTCTAGCGCCAAAGGAATGGCATCGGAAAGCTCGAATCGAGTGAAGGCGCCGGCCGCCAGATCAGGCCGGACCTACTTCTTCAGCACGTCGACGCCCGGCAGCGGCTTGCCTTCCATCCACTCCAGGAAAGCGCCGCCGGCGGTCGAGACATAGGTGAAGTCGTCGGCGACGCCGGCGTGGTTGAGGGCTGCAACGGTGTCGCCGCCACCGGCGACCGAGACCAGCTTGCCTTCCTTGGTGCGCGCCGCCGCGTGCTTGGCCGCCGCCACCGTCGCCTGGTCGAAGGGCGCGATCTCGAAGGCGCCGAGCGGACCGTTCCAGACCAGTGTCGCGGCGCGATCGATCCATTCGCCAATGGTTGTCACGGTCCTGGCGCCGACATCGAGGATCATGGCGTCGGCGGGCACGTCGGATATGGCGACGGTTTCGCTGGCCGCGCCGGCCTTGAATTCCCTGGCGACCACGCCGTCGACCGGCAGGATGATGGCGCAGCCGGCTTCCGCCGCCTCGATCATGATCTGCTTGGCGGTCGCGGCCAGGTCATGCTCGCACAGCGATTTGCCGACATTGGTCCCGCGCGCGGCAAGGAAGGTGTTGGCCATGCCGCCGCCGATGACCAGCGCGTCGACCTTCTTCACCAGGTTCATCAGCAGGTCGATCTTGGTCGAGACCTTGGCGCCGCCGACGATGGCGACCACCGGACGGACCGGATTGCCCAGACCCTTTTCCAGCGCTTCGAGCTCAGCCTGCATGGTACGGCCGGCAAAGGCCGGCAACAGATGCGCCAGCCCTTCGGTCGATGAATGCGCGCGATGCGCGGCGGAGAAGGCGTCGTTGACGAAGATGTCGCCATTGGCGGCGAGTTTTTCGGCGAAGGCCGGATCGTTCTTCTCCTCGGCCTTGTAGAAGCGGGTGTTCTCGAGCAGCAGCACGTCGCCGTTTTTCATGGCGGCGACGGCGCTTGCCGCCGTGTCGCCGACACAATCGCTGGCAAAGCCCACGGGCCGGCCAAGCACTTCGGCTGTCGCCTTGGCGATCGGCTCCAGCGAGAATTCAGGCGAGGGGCCGTCCTTGGGTCGGCCGAAATGCGCGAGCAGCACAACCTTCGCGCCCTTGCCCGACAGTTCGGCGATAGTCGGGGCGATGCGTTCGATCCGGGTGGCGTCGGTGACCTTGCCATCGGCGACGGGAACGTTGAGGTCGACGCGCACCAGCACGCGCTTGCCGCTGATGTCGCCGATATCGTCGAGTGTCTTGAAGGCGGCCATGCTGGATCCTTTCCTCGGAAAAACGCCGGACCATACCCCGCGCCAACGATGATGCAAGGCCCGGGAGACGCGTGCGCGGAAAAATCATCCGGCCGTCATGTGTCCAGCCGGTCAGCCTTCGGTCGCGGCCTTTTGTGCCTCCGGCTCGGCGGCCGGCAACGCGTCCGCCGCCTTGTCGGCTGGTTGCATGTCCAGCGGCTGGCGCCAGTTGCGCAGGAAAGCCCGGAGACGATCGCCGATTTCGCCGGCGCTCAGGAAAACCGGCACCCTTGCCACCGGCGCGGTCGGCTCGAAGGAAAGACCAAGGCCCGTGATCTTGCCCTTTTCATCGACGTCGCGGACGATCAGTTCGATCGGGCCGAGCAGCACGCGGTCGGCATATTCGGCATGGCCGCCGAGCCGGGCCGTGACCAGCGCACCGACGGTGAGCTTCTTTTCCGCCTCGGTCAGGCCGACGGCGTAAGCCGCTTCCAGTTCCGCGGCAGATCGGGCCGGATCGACGGCGAAGGCGCCAAAGAAATCGGCATCCTCGGGGTCGACCACGGCACGGCTGGCGAACAGCTTGTCCAGCAGGCGCGGATAGCGGTCCGGAACGAAAATGTAGACCTGGTCGCCGGCAGCGAGCCGGCCCATGTCCTGGAAGCGCATCGAGCGCCCGTCGCGCAGCACCAGCGAGGGCCTGGCCCAGCGCGGGATGCGCTCGCCGCGCGCCACGGGACTGCCCGATGCCACGCGATAGGCAAGCAGTTCATGGTGGGCGGAGCCCGGCAATTCGAGTTCGACCTTGTCCAGCGGCCCCAGCCGCGCCGGCACGATCAGGCCAAGGCGGCGCGCCAGCGGTCCAACCGTCCAGCCCTGGATGACCAGCGACACCAGCACGATGATGAAGGCGGTGTTGAAGATGAGCCGGCCGTTCTCCAGCCCGCCAAGCAGCGGGGTGATGGCGAGCAGGATGGACACGGCGCCGCGCAGGCCCACCCAGGAGACGAACGCGACTTCGGGACGCGGCAAGCGGAACGGGACCAGGCAAAGCCAGACCGCGATCGGCCTGGCGACGAACATCAGGAACAGGCCGAGCAAGACCGCCGGCACCAGGATCGCCGGGAATTGCGAAGGGGTCGCAAACAGGCCGAGGATCAGGAACATGATGATCTGCGCCAGCCACGACATGCCGTCCTGGAAGCGCTTGAGGATGGTGACGGCGCGGATGTCGGAATTGCCGGCGATGAGGCCGGCGATATACACCGCCAGGAAGCCCGAGCCGCCAATGGCGCCGGCGGCGGCGAACACCATCAGCGACAGAGTGAGCACGAAGATCGGCAGCAGGCCATGGTCGAGATTGAGCCGGTCGACGAGGCGCACGATGGCGAGGCCGCCGAGCACGCCGACGACGGCGCCGAGGCCCATATTGAGGAGGAAACCGAGCACAAGGCCCGTGACAAGCACATTGGTCTCGGGGCTGGCATGGGCGGCGATGATCTCGACCAGCGTGATGGTCAGGAAGATGGCGATCGGATCGTTGGTCCCGGATTCCACCTCGAGGGTGGAGCGCACCCGCTCGCGCAGGTTGATCTCGCCGGCGCGCAGCAGGAAGAACACGGCGGCGGCGTCGGTCGAGGCTACGGCCGCGCCGAGCAGAAAGGATTCCAGCCAGCTAAGGTCGATGAGATAGTGGGCGGCTGCACCGAACAGGCCCGTGGTCAGCAGCACGCCGAAAGTGGCAAGCGACAGCGCCGGCCCGGCGGCCTGCCGGAGCGCGTTGAGCGGCGTGCCGAAACCGGAATCGAAAAGGATGACGGCGAGCGCCAGTGAGCCGGCAAAATAAGCGATGCGGGCGTTGTCGAACTGGATGCCGAGGCCGTCGGTTCCGGTGGCCAATCCGATACAAAGAAACAGAAGCAGCAGCGGGGCGCCGAAGCGAAAGGCGATCAGGCTCGAGAACGCGGCGGCGACGACAAGCGCGGTGCCGACCAGCGTGACGAGATAGATCGCATGCTCCATGCAGTAAAGGCCCCGCTAAAATGTTTCAGTCCGCAATCGCCGGAGAGTGGGGCGAAGACATGGCGTGTGCAAGTCGCGGGCACGACTTTTCTGCTGTCGACACGCGATGGCACGTTCAGGCCCCTGTCAGGTTCGGCGGCTAGCCCGAGGAAAGCGGACAATCCTCCGCGACTAGCAAGGAAAGACACGCCATGAAGTTCAGTGCATATGCCGCGGCCGCCCTTATCGGTTTGGCCCCATTGCCTGCGATTGCAGCAACGACCACCATTCACGTCCGGCTTTGGGACAAGGGCATCGACCCCAACCCCGACATGAAGCTCGGCATGGATATGGGCGGCAAAATCTCGGATGCGACCATGGGGCTGAAAGTGGACAAGACCACCATTCCCTCCGGCAAGGTGGTGTTCGAGGTCGTGAATACGTCCAAGGAGACAACGCATGAGATGATTGTCGTGGCGTTGAAGGATACCAAGTCCAGCCTGCCCTATTCCGACAATGAAAATCGCATCAACGAAGATGCCGCCGGCTCGCTAGGCGAAGTCTCGGAGCTGGATCCCGGCAAGTCGGGGACGCTGACCCTCGATCTAAAGCCCGGGCGGTACGTCGTTTTCTGCAACGTGCCCGCACACTACATGAATGGCATGTGGCAGACGATCGACGTCAAATAGCGCCAGTTGCCTGCCTGAAAAAGAAAGCCCGGGGTGTTGTCCCCGGGCCCTGCTTTGGTCGGCAGCGATGATCAGGCGATCGTCTTGCCGAAGGCTACCGCGGTGTCGGACATTCGGTTCGAGAAGCCCCATTCATTGTCGTACCAGGACAGCACCGAAACGAAGTTGCCATCCATGACCTTGGTCTGGTCAAGCGCCATGATCGAGGAGCGGGGATCATGGTTGAAGTCGATCGAGACGTTCGGATGATGGGTGACGCCGAGGATGCCCTTCAGCTTGCCGTTTGAAGCGGCGATCACCGCCTCATTGATTTCCTGGACGGTGGTCGCCCGCTTGGCGATGAACTTGAAATCGACAACCGAGACATTCGGCGTCGGCACGCGGATCGAGATGCCGTCGAGCTTGCCCTTGAGGTCGGGCAGAACAAGGCCGATCGCCTTGGCCGCGCCGGTCGAGGTCGGGATCTGCGACAGCGCCGCCGCGCGGGCGCGGTAGAGGTCCTTGTGCATGGTGTCCAGCGTCGGCTGGTCGCCGGTGTAGGAATGGATGGTCGTCATCATGCCTTTTTCGATGCCGACCGTCTCGTGCAGCACGGCCGCCAGCGGTGCCAAGCAGTTGGTGGTGCACGACGCGTTCGAGATGACGATATGGTCCTTGCCCAGCTTGTCGTGGTTGATGCCGTAGACCACCGTGAGGTCGGCGCCTTCGGCCGGAGCCGAGACGAGGACGCGCTTTGCGCCGGCGGTCAGGTGCGCGGCTGCCTTGTCGCGGGCCGTAAAGATGCCGGTGCATTCGAGCGCGATGTCGACGCCCAGTTCCTTCCATGGCAGCTGTGCCGGGTCCTTGATCGCGGTGACCTTGAACGTTTCCTTGCCGACGGTGATCTGGTCGCCGGACACCGACACCTCATGCGGGAAGCGGCCATGCACGCTGTCGAAGCGCAGCAGATGGGCGTTGGTCTCGACCGGGCCGAGATCGTTGACGGCGACGACTTCGATGTCCTTGCGGCCGGATTCATGGATGGCACGAAGGATGTTGCGGCCGATGCGGCCGAATCCGTTGATGGCAACTCTAACGGTCATTTTTCTCTCCCTGGGAGCTGGAGCAGACAATTCGTCCGCAGCTTCATAGCGGCGCGAGCAGAAAGAATCCAGTCGCGGCGACGCAGTTTTAAATCGATTAGGTTAGACCAGTCCGGCGAAATCGTTTTGCGCGATTCCGCCGGACGTTGTTGTCCTTGTGCATGTCATCGTCCCACACCGCGAGGCGTTCCTGCGCGACCGCGCCTGGCCTACTTGGTGTGGAGACGGGCTTCCGCCGCCTTGGCCGCGGCCTCGGCAGTGATGCCGAAATGCGGATAGAGCTGCTCGATCGTGCCCGAGGCGCCGAAGCCGGTCATGCCGATGAAGATGCCATCAGTGCCGATGAGGTGATCCCAGCCCTGGCGGATGCCGGCCTCGATCGCCATCTTGACCGGCGCGCTACCGATGGTCTTCCCGCGGTAGTCGTCGCTCTGCTTGTCGAACAGTTCGAAGCAGGGCACCGACACGACGCGGGTCGGGTGGCCATGCTTCTCCAGCAGGTCGCGGGCGCCAAGCGCGATCTCGACCTCGGAGCCGGTGGCAAAGATGGTCACCGCCGCCTCGCCGCTGGCCGCGGCCAGTTCATAGGCGCCCTGGCTGCTCAGGTTCTTGGCCGAATGCTCGGTGCGCACTGTCGGCAGATTCTGGCGGGTCAGGGCCAATGTCGAAGGCGTCTTTTCCGATTCGATGGCGATCTGCCAGCATTCGGCGGTTTCCACCGCGTCGGCCGGACGGAAGACGTTGTGGTTGGGAATGGCACGCAATGCCGCCAGATGTTCGACCGGCTGGTGGGTCGGGCCGTCTTCGCCAAGGCCGATGGAATCATGGGTCATGACGAAGATCGAGCGGATGCCCATCAGCGAGGAAAGCCGCATCGAGGGGCGGGCATAGTCGGAGAAGCACATGAAAGTGCCGCCATAGGCGATCAGGCCGCCATGCAGCGTCAGGCCGTTGATGGCGGCGGCCATGCCATGCTCGCGGATGCCGTAATGGATGTAGCGCTGACCGTAATCGTCGGACGTGATGTTCTTGGTCTGGCTGGTCTTGGTGTTGTTGGAGCCGGTCAGGTCGGCCGAGCCGCCGATGGTTTCCGGCACGGCGCCATTGATGACTTCCAGCGCCATTTCCGAGGATTTGCGGGTGGCGACCTTCGGCTTGTCGGCCGAAAGCTTCTTCTTGTAGTCGGCGATGACGGCGTCGAAATTGGATGGCAGCTTGCCGGCGATGCGTCGCTCGAACTCGGCCTTCAGCTCCGGCTCGGCCTTGGCGAGGCGGCCTTCCCAATCGGTTCGCGCCTTGACGCCAGCCTTGCCGGCGGTGCGCCAGGCGTCGAGGATATCGGCCGGAATCTCGAAGGGAGGGGACTCCCAGTTGAAGAACTTGCGGGCTCCGGCGATCTCTTCGGCGCCGAGCGGCGAGCCGTGCGCCTTGTTGGTGCCGGCCTTGGTCGGGGCGCCGAAACCGATGGTGGTCTTGCAGGCGATCATCGTCGGCTTGTCGGAGTGGCGGGCGGCTTCGATGGCGTAGGCGATCGCTTCCGGATCCGTGCCGTCGATATGGCTGGCGTTCCAGCCCGAGGCCTGGAAACGCGCAACCTGGTCGGTGTTGTCCGACAGCGAGACCGGACCGTCGATCGAGATGTCGTTGTTGTCCCAGAAGACGATCAGCTTGTTGAGCTTGAGGTGACCGGCAAGCGCGATGGCTTCTTGGCTGACACCTTCCATCAGGCAGCCGTCGCCAGCCAGCACATAGGTGTAGTGATCGACGAGGTCCTTGCCGAAGGCGGCGTTCATGATGCGCTCGCCGAGCGCGAAACCGACCGAATTGGCGAGGCCCTGGCCAAGCGGGCCGGTCGTCGTCTCGATGCCCGTGGCGTGGCCATATTCGGGATGGCCGGCGGTCTTGGAGCCCAGCTGGCGGAAATGCTTGATCTGGCCGATCGTCATGTCTTCGTAGCCGGTCAGGTGCAGCAGCGAATAGAGCAGCATCGAGCCGTGGCCGGCCGAGAGGATGAAACGGTCGCGGTCAGGCCAGTGCGGCGTCTTGGGATCGTATTTCAGGAATTGCGTGAACAGCACCGTGGCGATGTCGGCGCAGCCCATCGGCAGGCCGGGATGTCCGGACTGTGCCTTTTCAACGGCGTCCATGGAGAGAAAACGGATCGCATTGGCCATCCGGTCATGTTGTTCACGCGACGTCATGGTTCCTCCAAGGTGGGGGTTTGGGGGCTGGGGAGAGCCCCTGAAAAAGGTGCGCGACACATAGCAGGCACGCGCTTTTAGTCAACAAATCGGTGCGCATTTGCCGGCCTTGTGATGCCGGCGGCGGGCCCACATTAGCGTTAGCGGGGGACAGCCGCGAGACCTTTGTTGACGCAGCCTTCACCCGGCGCCTAATGTTTCGGGAATAACGCGTTCTGAACGCGAACGATTCGGTGATGGGCAGGGCACAGGACGAAGGCCATGACCGGGGAAACCACGCTCAAGGAAGTAATCGCCAGGCTGGGCAAGGCCATCGAGGGGCTGGAAAGCGCCGTCGCGGCCAAGCTCGAGCACGAGCGCGACTATTCGGAAGCCGAGGCCGAGGTGCAGCGGATGAACGCCGATCGCTCCCGTCTGGCGCAGGAACTCGACAATTCCGAAGCACGCGCGGAACGCCTGGAAGACGCCAACAAGGAAGTGTCGCGCCGTTTGGTGACCGCCATGGAAACCATTCGTGCCGTGTTGGACAGGTAAGGGGCTGGACAGGTAGGCCAATGGCACAGGTCACGGTTTCAATCGATGGCAAGCAGTATCGGATGGCCTGCGACGAGGGCCAGGAAGAGCATCTGATCGACCTGGCCGAGCGTTTCGACCGCTATGTCTCGCATCTGAAGGACTCTTTCGGCGAAATCGGCGACCAGCGGCTGACCGTCATGGCCGGTATCATGGTGATGGACGAGCTCTCGGAACTGCAGAAGCGGGTCAAGGGCATGGAAAGCGAAGTGCTGACCTTGCGCAAGACGCGCGACGAAGCGCTTACCAAGGCCGACAAGAACGACAGCGTCCTGACCAATGCGCTTGGCGCGTTGGCGCAGCGCATGGAAGACCTGACGGCAACGCTGGCCGTGAAATCCTAGACCTCAGCGCCGCGCGCGGTAAATTTTCTGCATTCTTTCCCAAAAGCGCGAAAATTTTTCGCTGGTGTTCCGTTGCCGACGGCCGGGGCATTTTCAAGGTTGCCGCGGGAGTGGTAAAAGGGAACGGGTCCGCCCTTTTGGCGGCTTTTACAGGGTAGGTAGGGACGCACAATGAGCCTTCGCATCAACGACATCGCGCCGGACTTCACCGCCGAGACGACGCAAGGGACGATCAAATTCCACGAATGGATCGGCGACGGCTGGGCGATCCTGTTCAGCCACCCCAAGAACTTCACGCCGGTCTGCACGACAGAACTCGGCACGATGGCCGGCCTGGAAGGCGAGTTCAAGAAGCGCAACGTCAAGATCATCGGCATTTCGGTCGATCCCGTCGAAAGCCATGGCAAGTGGCAGGACGACATCAAGACCGCCACTGGTCATTCCGTGGCTTATCCGCTGATCGGCGACAAGGACCTCAACGTGGCCAAGCTCTACGACATGCTCCCGGCCGGTGCCGGCGAGACGTCCGAGGGGCGCACGCCCGCCGACAACGCCACGGTGCGCTCGGTCTACGTCATCGGGCCGGACAAGAAGGTCAAGCTTGTGCTCACCTACCCGATGACCACGGGCCGCAACTTCGACGAGATTCTGCGCGCGGTCGATTCCATGCAGCTGACCGCCAAGCACCAGGTGGCGACCCCGGCGAACTGGAAGCAAGGCGACGACGTGATCATCACCGCGGCGGTGTCCAACGAGGATGCCATCAAGCGCTTCGGCGCCTATGAAACGATCCTGCCCTATCTCAGGAAGACCAAGCAGCCATCGGCCTGAGATAGGTTCGAAACGGTTTTCGGCGTCTGCGCCTTCCTGCGCCAAGTCATGCTTGACTAAGGCTATCGGGTGGATAACCATGCTCCACTCGGACGGCCTCAGGAAAAACCATTCCTGCGGCCCCAGAGCAATTCCAGGAAAAGTGTGAAACGGTTTTCCGTCCGGAATTGCGTCAAGACGAAGAGTTTAAAGCGGTTTGCCGTTTCCGTGAAACGGCGAACTGCTCCAGGTTGGGGAACCGAAATTGGACGCAGCCGTGGCGAGGCCGCAGGTCAGCGGCTTCTACGACAAGCCGACCGGATCCATCCAGTATGTCGTTGCCGACCCGGCGACAAAGCAATGCGCCATCATCGACCCGCTCCTCGATTTCGATGAGAAGTCCGGCGCCATCGCGACGAAGAATGCCGATGCCTTGCTCGATTTTGTCGAGGAGCACGGGCTGAACGTCGAGTGGATCCTCGACACCCATCCGCATGCCGACCATTTCTCGGCGGCGCATTACCTGAAACAGAAGACCGGGGCGCCGACCGCGATCGGCGACAGGATCGTCGAGGTCCAGAAACTGTGGAAGGCGATCTACAATTGGCCGGATTTCCCTGCCGACGGTTCACAGTGGGACAGGCTTTTCGGCGCAGGCGAGACCTTCAGCATCGGCACCCTTCCGGTCACGGTGCTTTTCTCGCCCGGACACACGCTGGCCTCGATCACCTATGTTGTCGGCGACGCAGCCTTCGTGCACGACACGCTGTTCATGCCCGACAGCGGCAGTGCCCGGACTGACTTTCCGGGCGGCAGTGCCGCGCGGCTCTGGCGCTCGATCCAGGACATCGTGGCCCTGCCTGACGCGACGCGCG
>NZ_JBAZUD010000128.1:0-14903 GCF_041661565.1 Mesorhizobium sp. | reverse complement strand
TGATGCGCGACTGCGCCTGCCTGGCCTTCGAGGCCTTGGCGCGGAAGCGTTCGACGAAGGATTCCATATGCTTGCGGGCGGCCTCCTGCTTGACGCGGCCCTTCTCCTGCAATTCCTTCTGCTCGGCGTACTGGCGCGCGAACTGGTCATAGCCGCCACGCCAGAAAGTCAGCTTCTTCTGGTCGAGATGGACGATCGAGTTGACGGCGCGGTTGAGCAGGTCGCGATCGTGCGAGATCAGAAGCACGGTGTGCGGATATTTCGACACGTAGTTTTCCAGCCACAACGTGCCTTCGAGATCGAGATAGTTGGTCGGTTCGTCGAGAAGCAGCAGATCGGGCTCGGAAAACAGCACGGCGGCAAGCGCTACGCGCATGCGCCAGCCACCGGAAAAGGACGAGGCCGGGCGCCGTTGCGCGGCATCATCGAAGCCAAGGCCGGCAAGGATTGTGGCGGCGCGCGACTCGGCCGAATGGGCGTCGATGTCGGCCAGCCGCATATGGATGTCGGCGATGCGGTTTGGGTCGGTCGCCGTCTTCTCCTCTTCGAGAAGCGCCGTGCGCTCAAGGTCCGCCTTGAGCACGATCTCGATCAGCGGGTCCTCGGTGCCCGGCGCTTCCTGCGCCACCTGGCCGATGCGCGTGTTCTTGGGCAGGCTGATCGAGCCAGTCTCGGAGGCGAGGTCGCCGGTGATGGCCTTGAACAGCGTCGTCTTGCCGGTGCCGTTGCGGCCGACCAGGCCAGCCTTGGTGCCGGCCGGCAGGGTCAGCGAGGCATGGTCGAGAAGCAGGCGTCCCGCCATGCGGAGCGAAAGGTCAGAGATAACTAGCATGGTGGCGCTTTTGCACCGGACACCGACGCTTCGCAAGACCTTGCTGGCCAGTTGGCCGCGCAAGGCATGAAAACGGCGCCCGCAAGGGCGCCGTCAGTTTGTTGCTCAGGGGATTGCCCTATCGGCCGGGCAATCGGTCAGGCAGTTGCCTTGCCCCGCTTGGTGGGCTTGGCAATGGCGAGCGGCTCCGCGGCCGGCTTGCGCCCCAGTCCCGTGGATTTTGCCAATGCCGATCGTGTCGCCGAATAGTTCGGCGCTACCATCGGATAGTCCGGCGGCAGGCTCCATTTCGCCCGATAGTCGTCGGGGCTCAGGCCATAGTCGGTCCTCAGGTGCCGCTTGAGCGACTTGAACTTCTTCCCGTCCTCCAGACAGATGATGTAGTCTGGAAACACCGACTTTTTCGGGTTCACGGCAGGCACCAGGCTAGGGCTTTCCGTGACGGCCGTGCCGGCCAGTTTTCTAACCGACGCGCTGACGCTGGCGATCAAGTCGGGCAGCCCGGAGGCCGGCAGCGGATTGTTGCCGACGTAGGCAGAGACAATATCCGCCGTCAGCTCGATAACAGTTTTATCATCGATATTTGACAATTACTTCACCTTGATTATGACAAAGTCATCTAACTTTGAGACGACTTGTGT
The DNA here is from genome assembly GCF_041661565.1 of Mesorhizobium sp. Lineage (GTDB taxonomy): Bacteria > Pseudomonadota > Alphaproteobacteria > Rhizobiales > Rhizobiaceae > Mesorhizobium. The sequence goes on along the minus strand of NZ_JBAZUD010000128.1, from coordinate 13,430 downwards.
CGGTGTATCTTTTTGGCCTTGTCCCCCAACGGACAGCCAAGCCTGAATAAGGAATCGAGACTCGGCAGAAGTGTTTTGACGGGAAATCGGGCTCATGCAAATTAGAAAATCTAATACTTCGCAATAGCAGAGTTGGCTGCCCTTCCCTCCGCCAGTATCTCAAGAATACGTTTCCACCGGGCGCAACGGGCGAAATCCTTTTGCTGTATTGCCTTTTGCGCCTTCATCGCGGCGTGAAGCGTCGCCTCGGCGCCGAACTCCCTGATCAGCCAATGGGCTTCGCGCGTGGCAAGGTCGTCATGGTCGTCAAACATGAGTTCCAGCCTCCGAACGTTCCACACCAACCGCTATGCAGCTGCCGATGACGAGGACGGCTCCGGCGATCGCCGTCATCGTCAGCCGTTCACCCGACAAGGTCAGCAGCAGCGTCGAGGCGATCGGCGTGAGATAGGCGACGACCGCCACCCTGCCGCCGCCTCCGAGTTTCAGGGCGCGCGACCAGAAATAGTAACCGAGCCCCATTGGACCGGCGCCGAGATAGAGGGCGAGCGCCAGGTCCCAGCCAGTGGGCCAGGGGACTCCATCCCAGGCGCACCAAAGAAACGTCAAGGCGACGCCTATCAGCGATGACGGCAGCAACAGCCGGTCCGGCGAGACGGCGACCCTGCCGACCACGACCGAGTAGAAGGCCATGCAAAGCGCGGAGCCGAACGCTGCGAGATAGCCGGAGGGATGCCCCTGGAACCAGGGATGGTCTCGCCCGCCTGAAATCACCAGCGCGACGCCGACCAGTCCCGAGACGGCGGCCAGTCCCAGCAGTGCCGGGCGCCGCGGATGTTCCAAGACGATGACCGCGGCGGCGATCATCAAGGGCCAGGTGTAAGCCACCAGATTGGCTTCGATCACCGGCATCGAAGCGAAGGCGACATATTGCAGCACCATGGTGCCGACCAGACCGACAAAGCCGACCGCGGTCGCGGCGAGCATGACACCGGTTGCCATCGGCGCCGCCGCCCTATCGCGGCTGACCAAACGGATGACGGCGAAAACCAGCGCTGCTCCCGCGAATTGCAGGAACTGAACTTGCGACACCGGATGGTTCGCCAACAAGGCCTTGGCGACCAGCGCATTGCTCGACCACAAGGCGACCGCGCCGGCGGCGAAGCCCAGCGCCGATATCGGGCCACGCGGTCCGAGCCGGCAGATTCGGCTCAGGGCCCTACCCCCGCGCTTGACCATGACCGGGCCGGAAACCGGCTCCCCCTTTTTGGACTGTAGGGTCGCTTACCATGTGTCCCTGGCCATGCCAGTGACCGGCGCGTCGACAGCAGCCGGCATGGGACGGTCTGTCTCGTACCGTCGATACGCCGGCAGCTGGTTGGTCCAGACATCCTCGGCAAGTTCGTTGACCCATTCGCGGTCATGGTCGTTGTCCGCGGCGAGATAGAACATGCGGTTGTCGTCGACATAGGGTTTCGCCACGGAGCGCTGGTTGAGCACCAGCGTGACACGCTCGCCGAACTGGATCGGGGCCGTGCGATGAAGCACGCCAAGGAATTGGCCGAGCGTGGCATAGTTCATCTTGTGGTCGATGCGCATCACCCGGTTGCGCGGGATCTGACGGCCGGACTCGAGGATCGCGCGCCCGGTCTCCGAATCATCGCAATAGATCTCAAGATGGCCGCCAACCAGCGGGTTGCTGATCGACAGGGGAATGAGTTCGGTGACCGGAACGCCATCGCAATGCCATTCGACGGCGCCGTCCCTGGGATTCATGAAGGTGACGGTCGAGCCGACGATCGAGAGCGGATACGGCTCCAGCTTGGTGCCCATCATGTCGGACAGCCGCTCAAGGCGAAGCTTGTCGTGCAACAGCTCCTTGATTTCGGGAATGAATCGGTCGGCGCCGGTGATGAAGGTCAGATCGAGGTGCTTGTGCACGGCATGGCTGGCCTTGAGTTTGAGAGCGGCCTCCTCGATCGCGGCCAGCAGGGCCTCGTCATAGCCATGAAGAAACTGCGCGACGCCGAAGCTCGACACTTTCCAAGCCGTCTCGTGGCCGATAATCGCTTCACGGCTCATCGCATAGCGCAGTTCGGGAATGGTATGGGCGTTCATTGTACTTCTCCAGGACGGGGGCAACACTTGGTTAACAGTCGATTAGTTCACCCACCCCTGTAAAATTAGGAATGCTGGTGCTAGAGTAAGCCCAGCTTAAGGTCGAAACCGTGCGTCTGCTCAGTCAGGTCAATCTCAATTCGCTGAAGATCGTGGAAAGTGCTGCCAGGCACGGTAATTTCACGCGTGCCGGCGAAGAACAGTTCATTACCGCTTCGGCGGTCAGCCAGCGCGTGAAAAGCCTTGAGGATCAGCTTCGATTCAAGATCTTTCTGCGTGGTGGCAACGCGGTTTCACTGACCCCGGAAGGCGAGACCTACGTCTCGCGCGTTCGCGAAGCGCTGGAACGGATCGTCGCCGCCAGCATGGAGGCCACCGGCCAGTCGCAGGAGCATGTGCTGAAGATTTCGGTGCTGCCGACCTTCGCGGCGCGCTGGCTGTTTCCGCGGCTGCCGCTGTTCCAGCAGCAATATCCCGATATCGTGATGCGGGTCTCGACCTCCTACGCGACGCATGAGTTCACGACATCCGACTTCGATCTCGAGATCCGCTATGGCGACGGCCACTTTCATGGGCTGCCATCCGACCTGCTGTTTCGGGAGGACCTGACGCCGGTGTGCAGCCGGAAGCTGTTCCATGAGGTTCTCGGAGACAAGCCGCTGTCGACGGTGACACCCGACGACCTCAAGCACTTCACGCTGCTGCATTCCGACACCTGCACCCAGAATTGGCAATCATGGCTTGGCTTCGCCGGCGCCACCTTCGTGCTCAGCGAAACCAAGAGCATCTATTTCGACTCGTGCATGATGTCCTACGAGGCGGCCAATGCCGGAATGGGTTTTGCCGTCGCCAATCGCGCCTATATGTCGAACGACATCCGCGCCGAAAGGCTGGTGGCTCCTTTCGCCGTCCACCATCCGAACACGGCCGGCTGGTATTTTGTTTGTCCGCCAAAGACTCTCGGCGCACGCAAGGTGCAGTTGTTCAAGCAATGGGTGATGGCGGAGGCGGCCTTGACGCAGACCCAACTCAACAAGGAGGTCTGCGGCTGACTGTCCGTGGACCGGTGGCCTCCGGCGCGCTTTTTCCCGGGTTGCTCTAGGCGTACTGCCTGCCCTCGGGCGTTCGTTGGAAGCTTACCAAGTCCAGCCCCACGCTTGGCTTGCCGAGCATCGTCAGGATCGCATGCGCCTGGCCACGGTGATGCGTCTGGTGGTTGAAAAGGTGGGCGAGCGCGGGCGCCAGCCTTTGCGATACGGTGCGCATGTCCGAGACCGTCATGTAGGCGAACCGGCCGGCCAGCGCCTTGTCGCTCAGGCCGCCGACCCAATCGATGATCCTCTGGTCCTCGGCTTCTCGCGTCATGCGCAGGACTGGCAAAGCCCGATGCATGACCGCATCCAGCGCCGTCGGCGCGTCGCCCTCTCCGGTAAAGCGCTTCATCCAGATGCGATCGGTCACGAGCAGATGATTGAGCGTGCCGAGCATCGAGCGGAAAAAAGCCCCGACGTCACGGTTGTATTCCTCGTCGTCGAGCATGGCAGCGGCATCGTAGATGCGAGTGTTGGCCCATTGATTATAGGCCGCGAACATCATGAAATGCTGTCTCATGGCTTCCCTTCGGCACGCGTCGACATGGGGCTAACTAACCTGCGAGGACGCGCACGCCAATGACCATTCTGCTCTACGATCTCGTCGGACACGACGCCAACCGTCCGTTCAGCCCGCATTGCTGGAAGGTGGCGATGTCGCTCGCCCACAAGGGGCTCGACCAGGCGACCGTTCCGACCCGCTTTCTCGAGGTTCCGGCCGTCGAAGGCGGCGTCTCGAAGACCATTCCGGTGATCCGCGACGGCGACAGGGTGGTCGCTGATTCCTTCGCCATCGCGCTCTATCTGGACGAAGCCTATCCGGACCTGCCGACGCTGTTTGGCGGCGAAGGCGGCAAGGCGATGGCGCGCTTCGTCGAACGGTGGTCACAACTGACCATTCATCCCTATGTGACGACCGCGGCGATCCTGGACCTTTACGCTATGCAGGACGAGGAGAACGCCGCGTATTTCCGGCAAAGCCGGGAGCAGCGCTTTGGCAGGAGGCTGGAGGACGTCGCCAGCGCGCGAGACGCCGGTCTGACAGCGTTTCGGACCGCCCTGGAGCCGCTGCGTTCTCTGCTCGTCCAGCAGCCGTTCATCGGCGGCGTATCGCCGCTGTTCGCCGATTACATCGTGTTCGGCGCCCTGCAATGGGCACGCATAGCCACGCCTTACACGTTGCTCGACGACAATGACGTCGTGGCACAATGGTTCGCCCGCTGCCTCGACCTGCATGGCGGGCTGGGACGAAAGGTCGCCGCGGCGTGACGCCGCGACGACCGGGCCTTGCCCGGAAGTCCCGGGCCCGTCGGTCCGCTTGCGGGCCGCGAGCGGGCGGCCGGAACTATTTGGCGGCTTTCTTGGGCTTGCCAGTCTTCGCTTTGCTGGCTTTGGGCTTGCTGGCTTTCGCGGCGGCCTTTTCCTGCTTGGAATCAGCTTTTGCCTTGCCGGCAGCGGGTGCCTTCTTGGCTTTCGACGGCTTCCCGGCACTATCCCGGTCGACGTCTTCCGCCGCCTGGCGCCAATGGCGCTCGTGCTGGCCGGCCGGCTGCCCCTCTTCCTGCCAGATTTGGTGCGCACGCTTGCGAATGCGCTCCTGACGATCGTCTGTCATGGTCGTGTTGTCTCCATTCGGGCCGACTTCAGCGTGGCGCCGACCACCCGACTATAGCAAGCAAAGAACGGCTGTGCAGCCGTCCGCACGCGGCTTTCCGTCCGCCTCGCGGGCGCTCCTCGCCCCTTGGCAATGGGCCGGGCGGCTTGTATAGAGCCCGCCACTCTGAATTCCATTCTCATCATAAGGACGACCCATGGCGATCGAACGCACCTTTTCCATGATCAAGCCGGACGCGACCCGGCGCAATCTCACCGGCGCCATCACCAAGATGCTCGAGGATGCCGGCCTGCGCGTCATCGCTTCGCGCCGGGTGTGGATGAGCCGCCGCGAGGCCGAAGGGTTCTACGCCGTTCACAAGGATCGTCCGTTCTTCGGCGAACTGGTCGAGTTCATGTCGTCGGCCCCGACCGTCGTACAGGTCCTGGAAGGCGAAAACGCCATAGCGCGCAACCGCGAAGTGATGGGCGCTACCAACCCGGCCAATGCCGCCGAAGGCACCATCCGCAAGGTGCACGCGCTGTCGATCGGCGAGAACTCGGTGCACGGTTCCGATGCACCGGAGACCGCCGCGCAGGAAATCAAGTACTGGTTCTCGGACACCGAAGTCGTCGGCTGAGCCGACGGTTGCTGGATCACAAGAGAGGGGCCGCCGCGCCGCGCCGGCCCTTTTCTTTATGCTCGGCCCGTCTGCTGGCCGAGTGTCGGCCGGCGACCGGCCTCGACGGGCCCGCCCGTGCCCTATTCGGATGATTGCCAGCGGCGCGCGGCGTCAGCATCCGTATCCTTGGCGTCGACCCAGCCGCCCTCGGAGCCGTCGGCACGATGCTCCTTCTTCCAGAAGGGCGCGCGCGACTTGAGATAATCCATAAGGAAGTCTGCCGCCTCGAAGGCCGCCTGGCGATGGGCCGAAGCGGCGACCACGAGAACGATGTTCTCACCCGGCCGAATTTTGCCGTGTCGGTGGATAACGGTGAGCCCCTGCAACGGCCAGCGCGTGACCGCCTCCGCCGCGATGCGCTTGATTTCCGCCTCCGCCATGCCGGGATAGTGTTCCAGTTCGAGTGCCGAGAGCGTGCCTTGCTCGTCACGGCACAGACCGGAGAATGTCACCACGGCGCCGATGTCGGCGCGTCCTTGTGCCAGGCCGGCAATCTCGGCGGCGACGTCGAAATCCGGGCGCTGGATCCGCACCGTCGGCACCAGGGCGGCCGGCATGGGTCAGCCCCCGGTCATCGGCGGGAACAGCGCGATCTCGCGAGCGCCTGATATCTTCTCGCGGTGGTCGACATGCTCCTGATTGATGGCGACGCGTATCACGTCGGGATACTGCAGCGCATGCTCGTATTCCTCGCCGCGCGACCTCAGCCAACGCAGGAGATCGGCGACGGTGTCGATGCCATCGGGCAGTTCAACATCCTCCTCGGGCACGCCGATCCGCTCGCGCACCCAGGCAAAGTAGATGAGCCGGGTGGTCATCTCACTCATCCATGATGTGCTTGAGGCCGGCGCGGAAATAGTCATAGCCGGTGTAGAGCGTAACCAGGGCCGCGATCCACAGCAGGACCAATCCGGTCTGTGTCGTCAGCGGGAATATCTTGTCGCCGGCCGGGCCGGCCAGCAGGAACGCGATGGCGACCATCTGGATCGCGGTCTTCCACTTGGCCAGCTGCGTTACCGGCACCGAAACCTTGAGCGCCGCCAGATATTCGCGCAGGCCCGAGACCAGGATCTCGCGGCACAGGATGATGATCGCCGCCCAGAGCGACCACCCGGCAATGCCGGCATGGCTGTCGGTGTCGGCGGCCAGCAGCAGCAGGCAGGTTGCGACCAGCAGTTTGTCGGCGATCGGGTCGAGCATCTTGCCGATGTTGGACGTCTGCTGCCAGGCGCGCGCCAGATAGCCGTCCAAATAGTCCGTGACGCTCGCGAGCAGGAATATGATCAGAGCCGACCAGCGGGCGAAGTCGCTGGACTTCAAATGTCCTTCGAGGAAGAAGCACAGCACCACCAGCGGCACCGCGACGATGCGGGCGTAGGTGAGCATGTTGGGCAGGTTGAATGCGCGCTTGGCCATGTCGGGGGAACTCTTTCTGCCTGCCTACTCAAATCAGAAGCGAATGTGGGGGGTCAACAGGCCAGAATCGATTGGCCAGCCAAAAATACCGTAAGCCCGCGTCCAGGGCATGATGCACGGCGTCGTCCCACAACCGCTACACACTTTTGGGCGATATGCATCAACTCTCGTGAAAATGATTGTAAACCAGTTTCGCGACCTGTTCGGAAATACCGCCGACCTTCCTGAGATCCTCGATGGCGGCCCGGCTGACCGCCTTGGCGGTGCCGAAATGCATCAGCAGCGCGCGCTTGCGGCCGGGGCCGATTCCACTGATCTCGTCGAGCGGGCTCTTGACCATCTCCTTCTTGCGGCGCGCCCGATGCGAACCGATGGCGAAACGATGCACCTCGTCGCGCAGGCGCTGGACGAAATAGAGCACGGGATCGCGGACCGGCAGCGAAAACGAGTCCCTGCCCCTGACGAAGAAGCGCTCGCGGCCAGCGTCTCGGTCCTGTCCCTTGGCGATGCCGATCGCCTCGACGCGATCCTCGATGCCGAGATCCGAGAGGATCTTGCGCACGGCCGTCATCTGGCCTTGGCCGCCGTCGATCAGGATAACGTCGGGCCAGGCCGGGAAGCCGCCGGAAATGTCATCCTCGGCGTCATCCACGGCCGCGGCGTCGGCAACAGCGACATCGCCATGCTCCTTGAGAAGCCGGGAAAACCGCCGCTCCATAACTTCGCGCATCATGCCGAAATCATCGCCCGGCGTGATCTCGGTCGAGCGGATGTTGAACTTGCGGTACTGGTTCTTGACGAAGCCTTCCGGCCCCGCGACGACCATGGCGCCCACGGCATTGGTGCCCATGATGTGCGAGTTGTCGTAGACCTCGATGCGCACCGGGGGCTTCGGCAGGCCGAAGGTCTCGGCGAAGCCGGCAAGCAGACGACCTTGCGTGGATGTTTCGGCCAGCCGCCTGCCAAGCGCTTCGCGCGCATTTTGCAGTGCGTTGTCGGTCAGGTCCTTCTTCTCGCCGCGTTGCGGCACCGAGATCGAGACTTTGCGGCCGGCCCGCGTCGACAGCGCCTCGGCAAGCAATTCCTGATCCTCGACGCCGTGCGACAGCAGAATGACGCGCGGAGTCGGCTTGTCGTCATAGAACTGCGCCAGGAACGAACCCAGCACCTCCGATGCCTCAAGCGCCGGATCAGCCTTGGGGAAGTAGGCACGGTTGCCCCAGTTCTGGCCGGTGCGAAAGAAGAACACCTGTATGCAGACCTGTCCGCCTTCCTGATGGATGGCGAATACGTCGGCCTCGTCGACGGTCGCCGGATTGATGCCCTGATGGCTCTGCACATGCGACAGGGCCGCGAGCCGGTCGCGATAGATGGCGGCGCGTTCGAAATCGAGGTCCTGCGAGGCCTGCTGCATCGCCGCCGATATCTCCGTCTTCACCTTCTGGCTGCGGCCGGAGAGAAAATCTTTCGCCTCGCTGACCAGTTCGGCGTATTCGACATGCGAGATCTCGCCGGTGCAGGGACCGGCGCAGCGCTTGATCTGATACAGCAGGCAGGGGCGCGTGCGGTTCTCGTAGAAGGAGTTGGTGCAGCTTCGCAGCAGGAATGCGCGCTGCAGCGAGTTGATGGTGCGGCCAACCGCGCCGGCCGAAGCAAAGGGACCGAAATAGTCGCCTTTGCGCGACCGCGCGCCGCGGTGCTTGTAGATGCCGGGCGAGACGTGATCGCCGGTCAAAAGGATATACGGGAACGACTTGTCGTCGCGCATCAGTACATTGAATCGCGGCCGCAAGCGCTTGATAAGGTTGGCTTCGAGCAGCAGCGCTTCGATCTCGGTGCGGGTGACGACGAACTCCATCGTCGACGTCTCGCGCACCATGCGGCCGATGCGATTGGTGTGGAAACGGCCCTGCGCATAATTGGTGACGCGCTTCTTGAGGCTGCGCGCCTTGCCGACATAGAGCACGTCGCCGGCGGCGTTCATCATGCGGTAGACGCCGGGAGCATTGGGCAGCCGCTTGACCAGCGTCTGGATCACCTCGGCGCCGACCATGCCTTCGGCATCGCCGGCGTGCGGCGTCCAGTCGATGGCGGTGAAGGCGACGTCGGGGCCGACGGGCTCGACGATTTCTTCCAGCGCCTCATCCTCGGCGTCCAATTCGACATCGGGGGGCATGTCGTCGGTGCCTTGGCGTGGCCTGCTCTTGGGATCCGTGGGACTCATTCCGCCATGCCTGTCACATCGGGCGTCTCCCATGCAAGATGCTGGCCGCCATCGAGCGCGATCATCTGGCCCGTGACCGAACTCGCTTCCCAGAGATAACGGATGGTGGCGCCGAACTCGGCCAGTTGCGGGCCGCGCCCAAGGATCAAGCCATCGACCTGCGCGGCAAAATCGCTTTCGTCCTGGCGAGCGCTCTTCAGTGTCGGCCCCGGACCGATGCCGTTCACGCGGATGCGCGGGCCCAGGGCCTGCGCCATCATCTGCGTGGCCGTCCATAAGGTCGATTTCGACAGCGCATAGGAGAAATAGCGTGGCGTCGGCCGCCAGACGCGCTGGTCGATGATGTTGACAATCAGGCCCTCCTGCCCGTCGGGCAGCGCCCGGGCGAGGGTCCGGGCAAGAAGCGCCGGCGCCTTCACATGGATGGCAAAATGCCGGTCCCAAGCCCTCCAGTCGAAATCCATCACCGAATCGTTCTCGAACAGGGATGCGTTGTTGACAAGGAGGGACACGGGTCCGAGTGCGGCTTCCGCCTGGCCGACCAAGTCGCCGGCGGCGGCCATATCGGTGAGGTCTGCGGCGACCACCGCCGCGTGGCCGCCGGCCACCACGATCGCGTGAGCCAGCGCCTCGGCCTCGTCACGCGAGCGGTTGCAGTGAATAGCGACTGCGAAACCGTGGCTGGCAAGATCCTCCACAATCGCCCTGCCTATCCGTTTCGCGCCGCCCGTCACAAGCGCTGTGGCCGTGGCTTTGCTCATTCGCTGTCAACCCTCAATTTTGGACCGGAAAACACGACGCCGACGAATTATGGCCCCGCATGCGTTAAATGGCGTTCGCACCTTGGGCAGGATTGTGGCGAAGAGACCAATTCCGCTTCCAGCGTCGCCCCATGCCGGCACATCACCGAGTGAATATAGGGCGCTGGAGTCCTTGCACCAAGCGGTGTGCAGCGCAGCATGATGCAGCTACTGACATCTCGCTGTTGCGAAGATGCAACGTCAAGGTTCCGCCTCATTCGTGCCGGGGAATGACCCAAGTTCAGGTTCGGTTCAGCCGCATTTTAACACGACATTTGGAACCGACGAACGCCAGATCCGTTTCACCCCCCGGACGGGTTGATGGCGATCGTGAGAAACAAGCCTGTGTCCTGTGGCTTAAGGAGTAAAGAACAATGCAAGCCGACCTCAAATTTGCACGGCCGTTGGCCGTAGCTCTGGGCCTCTTCGCCCTTACTGGAACTGCCTATGCCGCGGACGTCGTTTCCGAAGAGCCGCCGGCACCCGCGCCGATAGCTGAACTGCCCGTCGCATCCTGGGCCGGCCCCTATGCCGGTATCAACGTTGGTTATGGCTTCAGCGGCCACACCAAGGAGAAGGATCTCGGTATCGACAACGTTGATGTTGGTACCAAGGGCTTCGTCGGCAGCGTCTTCGGCGGCTACCAGTGGCAGCAGGAGAACATCGTGTACGGCGGTGAAGCCGAACTCGGCTACAACGGCGTCAAGGGCGATGATTCCGGCGTCAATTCCAAAGCAGGCTTCGAAGGTTCGCTGCGTGCCCGTCTCGGCTACGCGGTGACCCCGGAAATTCTGCTCTATGGCACTGGCGGTGTCGCCGGCCGCAGCCTCAAGGTTGAAGACAGCATCTACGGCTCGGACCGCGCTACCATGATCGGCTGGACTGCTGGTCTCGGTACCGACATCAAGCTCACCGACAATGTGTTCGGCCGCGTCGAATATCGTTATACCGATTTCGGCAGCAAGAGCTTCGATGGCATCGGCAAGGTCAAGGCCACCGACAACCGCGTCACCTTCGGCGTCGGTATGAAATTCTAAGTCGTTCAAGCCACGACACGAAAAAGCCGGGCCTCGTGCCCGGCTTTTTTATGGCAATCGCTTGCGGAGCGATCAGGACGGAACACAGGCTTTCAGCTCTGGAAACTTCTGGTCGAAGCGAGCGATCCATCTGGTCAGCCTGGCGCGGCCCTTCTCCCATTTGCCGGCAAAGCGCAGCGCCAGATAACCGAGACAGGCGCGAAGCGCTATCTGGCCGGCGGTGATCTTGCTGGGCAGCTTTGGCGGATTGGCGTTCAGCAGATCGAGTGCCGCCGTGATCTTTGCCCACTGGCGATCGAGCCAAGGCTGATAGACCATTTCCTCCGGCCGCATGCGCCGTTCGTAAACCATCGACAACGCGCAGTCGCAAATGCCGTCGGCCATCGCCTCCAGCACTTCCGCCTCAAGGCGCTTGTCGGGATTGCGTGGAAACAGCGCGTTCTTCGACAAGCGGTTGAGGTACTGCGTGATGACCCGGCTGTCATAGATGGAGCGGCGATCATCAAGCACCAGCACCGGGATTTTGCCCAGCGGGTTGGCGTCCATCAGCACCGTTGGCTTCTCCTCGGTCTTGACCGGAGCCAGTTCGATGGCGATTCCGGCATAAGCCGCGGCCATGCGCACCTTGGAGCTATAGGGAGAGGACGAGGCGTAGAGCAGTCTGGGCATGATGGGTTTCCTGTTTGCCGGTCGGATTGTCGGCCGGGAACGGCTGACGGGCAACGGCCAGGCACCAAAAAACCAACGGCCAGACAAGCGGCGTTCGGTTCCGGCCTTTCAGTCCATCCGCTGATGCGGCGGGCGAATGAAAGAGGACCCGCATCGCGCGGGCAAGCGAGGCAGCCTGTCCGGCACCTCACTTTGTAAACCTTGGTCCCCTCACGTTCTTGCGCATGGACCGGTAACGATCCGGTTTTCGGAACGGCAAGCGCCCGCTGCAGGTGCCAAGGCCGTCCGCGCGCCCCCGGCAGGACACGCGGTGCTCCGACCAGACCTGTGCTACTTCTTGGCCGGAGCCTTCGCCTTTGCCGGTGCGGCCTTGGCCTTCGGTGCCGCGGCTTTCTTCACTGCGGGCTTCGTCGCCGCCGCGGCCGCCGATTTCTTGGCCGGTGTTGGCTTGGCAACCGGCTTTGCAGCTGCCTTCGCCGGCGTTGCAGTCTTGACAGCGGGTTTCGCGGCGGCTTTGGCGGCGGGCTTCTTGGCCGGTGCTGCCTTCGCCGCCGGCTTTGCCGCCGCCTTGGCTGGCGCTGCCTTTGCCGCTGCCTTAACCGGCGCTGCCTTTGCCGCTGCCTTCGCCGGCGCTGCCTTTGCTGGCGCTGCCTTTGCTGCCGGCTTCGCCGCCGCCTTCGCCACCGGCTTCACCGCTGCCTTAGCCGCTGGCTTGTTGGCCGGGGCCGCCTTTGCCGCCGGCTTCGCCGCGGTCTTGGCTGCTGCTGCCTTCGGCTTGGCTGCCGGTGCCGCCTTCTTCACTGCCGCCGCGACCTTCGCCGTAGCCGCTTTCACAGGTGCTTTCTTTGCCGGTGTCTTGGATGCCGGCGCCTTGGACGACTGCTTCGCCATATCATGCCCCTTGCTTTACGCCGATGGCCGTGAATGACCCGGCGGGCACATGCATATCTGACTCGCGGCTTGCTAGCCAGCGAAGCAATGGCATGATTTTCCCTGATTAGATTTCGGTTACGGACCGCAGCCTTAAATGCCAACGCTCACAGAATTCGCCGTTGATCTTCGACCGTTGCCATCAGTCATCCATCAACATTCCACGCATCCGGCCATGCCGAACTTTCCGCCAGTTCGCAAGATCAGCCGGCAGCTTCACGCCTTGATCGTCGGTTGTGAATATCATGCGCTTCTGCTTCCTCGGCCCGATCATCTTTCGCAATCAGACGATCTACATTGCGAAAGCAGTTCGACCGCCAAGTCGCTCCTACTGGCAGAGTATTCGCCATGAGGCTTGACCGGCGCCGATCGATGGGTGCAGGTGAACCAGAGCGCGCGGCCAAGGGTTCATGCCGAGGCGGAAATGGAGCTATTGCGTCGACGCCGGCAACGACCATACGCCGTCCCGCGCAGGCGCCGGCAGCACGACCTTCGAGCGTGAGGCCGCGTTCAGCGCAGGATGCGGCAGCTGCCGTTATAGACCATCCAGCGGTCGAAGCCCGAAACACAGAACTCGACATTGTCGCCGACCGAGGCGAAGCCCTGCCCTTCTTCGATCAGGTACCAGATGGCCCGGTCGTGGCCGTCCGACAGGCTGACGGTGGCGCCGCAATAGCGGCGGCCGATCGGCCAGGTCTCGTTGGCCGGTAGGTAACGGTGCTGGTGGATGCGCTGGAAGTCGGTGATCCGCACGTCCGGCAGATGCGGGACGTGATGCACCTGATAGGAAAAGCGGCTGGTGATCTTGTTGAGCACCCAGGCTTCGCCACAGACGCCGCTGTCTTCATCGGAATAGACCTGAAGATCGG
>NZ_JBAZUD010000127.1:0-15016 GCF_041661565.1 Mesorhizobium sp. | reverse complement strand
GAACTCACGGTCTCGACCGAAGTCCAGGACCGCGACGGCCAGCTGTTGCGTGCCTTCGCCACGCCGGATGGTTACTGGCGGCTGGGAACCCGGCTGGACCAGGTCGACAAGCAATTCGTCGACATGCTGGTCACCTATGAGGACAAGCGCTTCTGGGACCATGAGGGGGTCGACCTGCTGGCGCTGGCGCGCGCCGCCGGCCAGTTCGCCACCAGCGGCCATATCGTCTCCGGCGGGTCGACGCTGTCGATGCAGCTCGCCCGTCTGATCGAGCCACGCGAAAGCCGCAGCCTCGGCTCCAAGCTCAAGCAGATGCTGCGCGCCATCCAGATCGAGCGCCGGCTGTCCAAGCGCGAGATCCTCGAACGCTACCTGACGCTGGCGCCCTATGGCGGCAATCTCGAAGGCGTGCGGGCCGCTTCGCTCGCCTATTTCGGCAAGGAACCGACGCGGCTCAGCGTTTCCGAAGCCGCCCTGCTCGTTGCCCTCCCCCAATTGCCGGAAAAGCGACGGCCAGATCGCAACCTCGGGATTGCCCATGCCGCCCGCGACCGGGTTCTGGCCCGCATGGTGTCTTCAGGCCTGCTTGGCGAACGCGAGGCCGCGCGCGCCGCGCTGGACGGCGTCTCGGGCCTGCGCCGCACCCTGCCGGCGCTTGCCGCCCACGCCGCCTATGCGATGCTGCCAAAGGCCCTGCCCGGCCAGCCCCTGCGACTGACGATCCGCAAGAGCGTCCAGGAAGGGCTGGAGCAGGTGGCGCGCGATGCCGCCACCAGGCTTGGGCCGCGGCTCTCCGTCGCCATGGTGCTGGCCGATTCCCGCACCGGCGACATCCTCGGCGAAGTCGGCTCGGCCAATTTCTTCGATGCCAGCCGCTCCGGCTGGATCGACATGACCAAGATTGTCCGGTCGCCCGGCTCGACGCTGAAGCCGTTCATCTATGGCCTTGCGTTCGAGCAGGGACTGGTGGCGCAGGAAATGCTGATCGAGGACAGCCCCGTCGATTTCTCCGGCTACCGCCCAAAGAATTTCGACATGGGCTACCAGGGTGATGTCAGCATCCGCCAGGCGCTGCAATTGTCGCTGAACGTGCCGGCCATCCGCGTGCTCGACGCGGTCGGGCCCGCGCGGCTGATGGCGCGTTTCCGTCAGGCCGGCGTGAGCCCGGTGCTGCCGGTCAACGAAGCGCCGGGCCTGGCCATCGGTCTTGGCGGCGTCGGCATCACGCTGCGCGATCTCGTCCAGCTCTACACAGGGCTCGCCAATGGCGGCAAGACGCATACGCTGCATGACGGCACCGAGCCGGCCAGCGCCGAGGTCGCCAGCACCACCATTCTCGATGGCCAGGCCAACTGGCAGATCACCGACATCTTGTCGGGGGTCAAGCCGCCGGAAGGCGCCTTGCAGCGCGGCATCGCCTACAAGACAGGCACATCCTACGGCTATCGCGATGCCTGGTCGGTCGGCTTCGACGGCCGCTATGTCCTGGGTGTCTGGGTCGGGCGCCCCGATGCCGGCGCGGTGCCCGGCCTTTCCGGCTACGTCTCGGCCGCCCCCATCCTGTTCGAGGGTTTCGTTCGCTCGGGCCTGGCCACTGTTCCCTTGCCCGGTAAGCCGCCCGGCATGTTCACGCCCAAGCGCGAGGACCTGCCGGTGACGCTCGCCCGTTTCGGCGCAGGCGCCGACGGCCTGGTGCAGGCGACGCCGACCGAGCCCGCGCCCATCATCATCTTTCCGCCCAACGGCGCCCGCGTCGACCTCGCCGCCAATTCGGCCGACGCTTCGCCGCTGGTGCTGAAACTGCAGGGCGGCCGCGCGCCGTTCCGCTGGCTGGCCAACGGCAAGCCGCTGACCGGCATCGACCGCCGCCGCACCGCGACCTGGATGCCGGACGGCGCCGGTTATTCGACTTTGACCGTCATCGATGCTGCAGGGCGCGCGGCCAGCGTGAAAGTGTTCGTCGAATAGGCCGAACCCGCGTCCAACGAATGGGCGGACCATCGGTGGCAGGACCGTCCATTACGACGTCGCGAGGATCATCGCAGCCCCCGCTCGGCCCCTAGCGGTGACAGGCCGCACGGCTGCCCGCTACCCGGATCGCCTTCGACAACTATGCACGCGCGAGTGGTGGCACTTAGACTTGCAACGATTTGCTGGCTAAAGTTACCATCGCCTCGGAACACTGGACGCCAAGACGAAAGTCGCTTGGATGAATTAATCAAACCGGCGCCTGCCTTATCGTACTTGTACAGACGTTAAGGACAATAGAAACAAGGCCCTAGTGGCAATATTGCAACAGCATTTATCGATCTATCGATTTCGTAGGACCTCACGGAGACTCCATTTGCATTTTTTCCGCGCACCAACCCATATCGCCGCGGGAGGGCCTCAAATGGGTCATGCATTCGGTTCCGAAGTCGCTTTCACGAGCGTCAAGATTCAATCCGCGCCAAGACGTCGCCGCCTGCTCCTTCTGGGAACAGCGCTCGGCTCGACGCTCGTAGCCATTTCGGCTTCACCGTCATTCGCAGCGAACTGCGCGCAGCCGCCCTCGCCCGCTCCGATCACGGTCGCCGGTGCGGCGACGCCGATTTCCTGCACCAACACCGATGCCCGCACGGCAACCGTGGCGGGTGACAACGCGATCGGCATCGTCACGACGGGCGACGGCAACACGGTCGATATCACCAACAGCGGCACGCTGACGACCGATCCAGGATCCCTCATCCCCGGGCCGTCCTACTCGCAGTCGACCGGCGCGCGCGGCATCTTTGCCGGCACCAACGGCATTGGCGCCGACATCAACATCAACAACAGCGGCACCATCAATTCGTTCAGCGACAGCATCAAGGCGACCGACGCCACGACCAGCGGCACCGTCTTCAGCAACGACACCCACATCACCATCACCAATTCGGGTGACCTGACCGCCGGCCCGAACGCCGAAGGCATCTTCGGCCGCGCCAGCTACGGCAGCGGCAATGTCGTGACGATCGACAACAGCGGCAGCATCCAGACCGGCTACAGCACGTCGACATCCGGCACGTCCACCGGCATCGTCGGCAATGTCGGCGGCGACAATGGCCTGGTCGATATCACCAACAGCGGCGCCATCACCACCACGGGGCTGAGCGCGGGCGGCATCAGCGCGGTCGCCAGCTATTACAACGGCTCGAACAGCAGCATCGTCATCAACAACAAGGCCGGCGGTACGATCAACACGACCAATGGCGCCTACGGCATATTCGCCCAGGCGGGCAGCATCTCGCCGAGCAACAGCCTTCCCAACCCTGACAATGGCGGCACTATCCAGCTCAGCAACGCCGCCACGATCAATTCCGGCTATATCGGCGTCGGCGCCTTCACCTATGGCAGCGGCGGCGACATCACCATCGAGAACAGCGGCGCAATCACCTCCGGCAACGGCGGTGACGATGGCTCCGACGGCATCAAGGCGGTTGCCAACGGTAGCGACTCGACGCTCAGCGTCACCAACAGCGGCAACATCGACACCACGGCGGGCGGTGCGAATTCGATCGGCATCGAGGCCATCAACGGCCCACTGTTCACCGGCTCCAATCTCCAGATCTCGGTGAAAAACACCGGCGACATCACCACCGGCGCGGATTCGGAGGGCATCTTCGCGCGCTCGGGCGGCACCGGCAGCACGGTCACGGTCGACAACAGCGGCAACATCCAGACTGGAAGCAGCGCTTCGTTAAGCGGCAGCTCTTCCGGCATCTTCGCCGACGTCGACGGCGACAACACCCAGGTCAAAGTCACCAACAGCGGCACGATCAGCACGATCGGCGCCAGCGCCGCGGGTATTTCGGCGATCGCCAATTTCTACAATGGCGACAATGGCAGCGTCATCGTCGACAACAAGGCGAGCGGCACGATCACGACCACCGGCGCCGGTGCCTACGGCATCTTTGCCCAGACCGGCAAAGTCGGTGCGGCAAATGCCGACAATGGCGGCACGGTCACCATCACCAACGCGGCTGGCGTCAGCGCCGGCTACATGGGCATAGCCGGCTTCACCTACGGTACCGGCGGCAACATCACGATAGACAACAAGGGCAACATCACCTCGGGAACCGGCGGTGGCGAAAAATCCACCGGCATCAAGGCATTGATCGGATCCCCGGCAGGGGACGGCACCATCACCGTGACCAACACCGGTGACATTGACACAACCGCGGGCGGTGAAAGGTCGGTCGGCATCCAGGCCACGGGCGGCAACGCACTCACCAGCGCCAACGTCCATATATCTGTGACCAACTCCGGCGACATCAGCACCGGCATCAATTCCGTCGGCATCTTCGCCAACGCTGGCGGCGACAACGCCTCCACCACTGTCGACAACAGCGGCCGGATCGTCACCGGCGCCAGCGCCTCGACCTCGGGGGGGTCGAGCGGCATCTTCGCCGACGTCGACGGCGACAACAGTCTGGTCAGCGTCACCAACAACGGCGCCATCAGCACCACGGGCTACAGCGCCGCCGGCATCTCCGCGATCGCCAATTACTACAACGGCGATAATGGCAAGATCGTCATCGACAATAAGGCCGGCGGCACGATCACCACTACGGGGGTCGACGCCTACGGCATCGCCGCCACGGCTGGCAGCTTGAACGCTGTCGGGACCGGTCCCAATGCCAACGACAACGGCACCATCAAGATCACCAACGCAGCCACGATCAGCGCCGGCTATATCGGCATCGGCGCCTTCACCTATGGCAGCGGCGGCGACATCACCATAGACAACAAGGGCAACATCGTCGCCGGAACAGGCCTCGCCAAATATTCCGACGGCATCAAGGCCGTTGCCAGTGCCGGGGACTCGACGATCCGCATCACCAACAGCGGCGCCATCGACACCACGGCGGGCGACAACAAGTCGGCGGGAATAGAGGCCGTCAACGGCGGAAGTTTCACGGGATCCGACCTGCATATCTACGTGACCAATACCGGCGACATTGACACCGGCACCAATTCCGTCGGCATCTTTGCCCGCTCGGCCGGCGCACGCGGCATCGTGACGGTCGACAACAGCGGCAGCATCAGCACCGGCGCCAGCAGTTCGACGTCCGGCGGCGCCAGCGGTATTTTCGCCGATGTGAGCGGCGACGACAGCCAGGTCAGCGTTACCAACAATGGCGCGATCACCACGCAGGGCACCTCCGCGGCGGGCATTTCAGCCATTGCGAACTTTTACAGCGGCCAGGGCGACAACAGCAGCGTCGTCGTCAACAACAAGGCTGGCGGCACCATCACCACGACAGGCACCATGGCCTATGGCATCTTCGCCGAGGCTGGAACGGTCGCCAATGCCGACAATGGCGGCACGGTCACCGTTACCAATGCTGCCACGATCAATTCGGGAAGCAAGGGCATCGCCGCCTATACCTATGGCGCAGATGGTACTGTCCTCGTGACCAACAGCGGCGATATCACGACGACCGCCGGCCAAGGCTTCTTTGCCAAATCGAATGGCGATAACAGCAGCGTTACCGTCAACAACACGGCATCGATCAATGCCTATGGCGGATTTGCCGGGCTCGCCGCCTATACGGTCGGCGCCAACAGCAACATCATCATCGCCAACGGCAAGGACGCGACACTGTATGGCGACGACTTCGGTGTCGTCGCCGCGACGACCGGCACCGCGAGCGGTATCCAGGTCACCAATGATGGCCAGGTCTACGGCTTGCTCGGCGGCATCAGTGTCAATTCGACCGGCGGCGCGATCGTCAATGTCGGCACGTCGGGCTTTGTCGGCGCCGACAACTTCCTTGCCATCAAATCGACGGCCGGAACGGTCGAGATCAACGACAGCGGCATCATCTCCGGCCGGGTCGAGCTGAGCGATGCCGGCAACATCATGAACATCCAGGACAAGGGGCTCTTCCGGGCGATCACCAACAGCACGTTCGGCGCCGGCAACGACACGCTCTACAATGCCGGTGTCGTCAACGCATCCCGCAGCTATTTCGGCTTGTCGCCAGACACGGTCACCCTCTCCGGCCTGGAGAACTTCGTCAATGGCAGCTATGGCTCCGGGCCCGGCCTGACGACCATGATCGACGGCGTGGTCGGCGACAGCCTGACCACCAGTGGCAACTTCACCGGCCAGGGCAATTCCAGGCTCGGTGTGGATGCCGATTTCTCGAACAACACGTCGGATACGCTGACGATCGGCGGCAATTCCTATGGCCACACCAATCTCGTGGTGAATGTCACAGCCATTGCGCCCGGCGTGCCGACCACCACCTTCATCCCGGTCGTCACCGTCAACGGGGCTACGTCGGACAGCAATTTCGATGTCGCCGCGCCGGTCAGTGCAGGCCTGTTCGCCTACGACCTCTTCCTGCAGGGCGACCAGCACGGCCTGCGCTATGTCGGGCTCGGCAACGCGGCCTATGAACTGCCCGCCGGCATCACCGGCGCGCAGGATGTGTGGCAGGACACCACCGGCTTCTGGCAAGACCGCATGGCCGATTTGCGCACGCAGCAAAGCGGCACCCACAACGCCGACATGCCGGAGGAGAACCTCACCACGCGCATGGGCGGTGTCTGGGCGCGGGCGATGGGCGACTGGTCCAGCCGCGACAGCGACGTCAGCTACACCGATCCGATCTCTCTGCAGACCGAGACGCTCAATCTCGATCGCAAGCAGCGCACCGGCGCCTTCCTCGGCGGCGTCGACATGGGCATCGGAGGAGTCGCCGGTGGCGACCTGCTGTTCGGTGTCATGGGCGGCTATGTCACCTCAAAGCTCGACTTCAAGGCGACCGATGACAGCTGGGATTACAAGGGCGGCACGGTCGGCGCCTACGCAACCTATCTGAGCGGCGGTTTCTACCTCGACGGGCTCGTCAAGGCTGACTTCCTCAATGTCGATATTCACGACGGCCAGGGCGCCATCGGCGACAGCGCGAGCACCAACGCCACCAACCTCGGCGTGCGGCTGGACACAGGCTACCGCGTTGCCATGGGCTGGGGCTTCATCGAGCCGCAGGCCAGCCTGGAATGGGTTCACACCAACATGGACTCGGTCTCGCTCTTCGCCGGCGACATCGACTTCCAGAATGGCAGCAGCGGCCGCGCCAGGATCGGCGTGCGCGTCGGCACCGACATGCAGATGAACGGCATGACCGTCAGTCCGGACCTGACACTGAGCGTGTGGAACCACTTTGGCAGCGACAATGCCGTCAACATCGACTTCCCCGGCAACGCGTTCTCGGCGACCGACAGCGCCGGCAACGGGACATTCGGCGAAGTCGGCGTCGGCGTGAACGTGGCCAGTTCCAGCAACTGGTCTGGCTTGGTGCGGGGCAGCGTCCGCTTCGGCGACAATTACAGCGCCGGCTCCATCAGCGCCGCCCTTCGCTACGGCTGGTAATTCACCTATCGCATCTGAACTTCTTGCGCCGGCCCTCGTGGCCGGCGTAGTCATGAACGGGTCCATCCAAGGAGCAAGCGTGAGCAAATCCAGCGCCACCGAGGAGCCCACGGCGAAACCGGCACAAGCCGCGCCAGCCGGCCCTGCAGAGCAGCAGACCAATGTCTCGTTGTCGCGCGGCTTCATCAACTGGATGGAGACAGCGCAATGTTCGCTGGCCTTCACGTCCTACCAGACAGGACAATTGTTCCTTGTCGGCCTGACAGCCGACAAGAAAGCCTCGATCCACCAGACCAGCTTCACCAGGGCGATGGGCGTGACGGTTGCCGGGCAGCGCATCATCCTTGCCTCCGACACGGCGGTGTGGCGGCTGGAGAACATCCTCGGCCCGGGCCAGCTCGCCAACGCCGTCTACGACCGCATGTATATGCCGCGCGCTGCATCCTACACCGGCGACCTCGACATCCATGAACTGGCCGTGCGCGACGATGGGCAGGTCGTGTTCATCAACACCAAATTCTCCTGCCTGGCGACGCTCAGCCCAACCCATTCCTTCCGGCCGCTGTGGAAGCCGTCCTTCATCAGCAAGCTTGTGCCGGAGGATCGGTGCCACCTCAATGGTCTCGCCATGCAGGACGGGCGTGCCCGCTATGTCAGCGCGATCAGCCGGTCGGACTCGGTCGGAGGCTGGCGCGACCGCCGCTGGGAAGGCGGCATGATCATCGATATCACCGAGGACAAGGTGGTGGTCGACGATCTGTCGATGCCGCATTCGCCGCGTGTCCACAATGGTGCGCTCTGGGTGCTCGATTCCGGCCGCGGATTCCTGGTGCGCATCGATCCCGTCACGCATGAAAAGCAGAACATCGCCTTTTGCCCCGGCTTCCTGCGTGGCCTGAGCTTTCACGGGCGATTTGCCATCGTCACCACGTCGCTGCCGCGCGACGGCCTGTTCAAGGATCTGCCGCTGCAGGCCAATCTCCAGACGCGCGACGCCGAGCCGCGTTGCGCACTCTACATCATCGACCTGCACACAGGCGGCATCGCCGAGTGGATCGAGTTGAAGGGGCATATCACCGAGCTGTTCGACGTCGCCGTGATACCCGGTTGCCGTTGCCCCTCGTCGGTGCCGCTGAACAGCCCGAACATGGCCTCGCTGATCACCATCGACAGCGACGGCTGAGCATCGTCGGCAGTCCACCAGTCGCGGCCTGACAAGACATTGGCGTGAGCGCGAAGCTGCGACAGCGCACGAATGAGGAAGAAATTTCTCAACCTGGCGATTTCTAGCCGAATATTTTCTTCCGTTAGGCGAAAAAGGCAACATTGATTGCATCTAAATTCTATCAATTCGATAGAGTTCGCTTCAAATCAACGGAGGCGGGAATGCAACCTCATTTCAGGAAACTGCTCGGCGCGCTGGTCGCAACGTCTGTCCAGTTTGGTACGCTCGGTTTCGCGTTTGCCGACACCACCATCCTCAACGTGTCCTATGATCCGACGCGCGAGCTCTACAAGGCCTATGACGAGGCATTCATCGCGCACTGGAAGGCCGAGACCGGCGAGATGGTCACCGTCCAACAGTCGCATGGCGGATCGGGCGCCCAGGCGCGCGCCGTGATTGACGGCCTCGATGCCGATGTGGTGACCCTGGCGCTCGAGGGCGACATCAACGCCATCGTCTCCAAGTCGAAGAAGATCAACCCCGACTGGCGCAAGAAATTCGAAAACAATTCAGCCCCTTACACCTCTACGATCATCTTCCTGGTCCGCAAGGGCAACCCCAAGGGCATCCATGACTGGAGCGATCTGGTAAAGGACGGCGTCCAGGTGATCACACCCAATCCCAAGACCTCCGGCGGCGCGCGCTGGAACTACCTGGCCGCCTGGGCCTATGCCAACGCCCATGATGGCGGCGACGAAGCCAAGAACAAGGAATTCGTCGGCAAGCTCTACGCCAACGCTCCCGTACTCGACACCGGAGCGCGCGGCTCGACAGTGACGTTCGCGCAAAAGGGTATTGGCGACGTTCTCATCGGCTGGGAGAACGACGCCTATCTGGCGATCGATGAATTCGGCGCCGACAATTTCGAGATCGTCTATCCGCCGACTTCGATCCTCGCCGAGCCTCCGGTGGCGATTGTCGATGCCAATGTCGACGCCAAGGGCACGCGCAAGGTGGCGGAAGCCTATCTCGGCTGGCTCTATTCCAAGGAAGCGCAGACGATCATCGCAAAGAACCACTACCGTCCGGCCAAGCCCGAACTCGTGGCGCCGGCGGATATTCCGAAGACGCCGGAGATCAAGCTGATCTCGATCGACGATCCGCTTTTTGGCGGCTGGAAGAAAGCACAGCCTTACCATTTCGGCGACGGTGGTATATTCGACCAGATCTACAAGCCGGCCCAGTGAGCTAACCGGATCAGGACGATATGACCACAGCACCCGCGCAAGCGGGGTGGCGGTTCAGGCAGCCGAGCGTCATTCCGGGTTTCGGATTGACGCTCGGCTTCTCGCTTGCCTACCTCACCCTGATAATCCTCATTCCTCTGTCGGGGCTGGTCTGGCGCTCGGCCGCCCTTGGCTGGCCCGAATTCTGGTCAATCGTAACCGACCGTCGCACCCTCAACGCGCTTAAAATCAGCTTCGGCACCGCCTTCATCGCGGCCGCCGTCAATGTCGTCTTCGGCACGCTTGTCGCCTGGGTGCTGGTGCGCTACCGCTTTCCCGGCCGCCGCATCGTCGACGCGATGGTCGACCTGCCCTTCGCCCTGCCGACCGCGGTGGCGGGCATCGCGCTGACCACGCTCTATGCGCCGAACGGATGGATCGGCAAGTTGCTGGCGCCGCTGGGCATCAAGGTTGCCTACACGCCGCTGGGCATCGTCATCGCCCTGATCTTCATCGGCCTGCCCTTCGTCGTGCGCACGGTGCAGCCGATCATGGAAGAGATCGACCGGGAGGTCGAGGAGGCCGCCGCCACGCTTGGCGCCAGCCGCTTCCAGATCATCACCCGCATCCTGTTCCCGGGGCTGGCGCCGGCCATCACCACCGGCTTCGCGCTTGCCTTTGCGCGCGGCGTCGGCGAATACGGCTCGGTCATCTTCATCGCCGGCAATCTGCCCTACAAGTCTGAAATCGCACCGCTTTTGATCGTCATCCGGCTGGAGGAATACAATTACCCCGCGGCGACCGCGATCGCGGCGATCATGTTGCTGCTGTCATTCGTGATGCTCCTCATCATCAATCTCGCACAGTCATGGAGCCGCAAGCGCTATGGCTGACCCCGAGATCAAATCCTGGGCACCACACCATGAGAGCCGCTCGGCTGCGGTGACCGAGAGCCGGCCGGCGCAGGCCGTCCTGATGGCCATCGCCTTCGCTTTCCTCGGTGTGTTCCTGCTGCTGCCGCTGATCATCGTCTTCCATGAAGCCCTCGCAAAGGGCGTCGGTGCGTACACCCGGGCGCTGAGCGATTCCGATACCCGCTCGGCGATCCGGCTGACGCTGCTGGTGGCGGCCATCTCGGTGCCGCTCAATGTCGTCTTCGGCATCTCAGCCGCCTGGGCCATCGCCAAGTTCGAGTTCAAGGGCAAGGCCTTCCTGACCACGCTGATCGACCTGCCCTTCTCGGTCTCCCCGGTCATATCGGGCCTTGTATATGTGCTGCTGTTCGGCGCCCAGGGCTTGCTCGGCGGCTGGCTGAAGGCGCATGGCATCCAGATCCTGTTTGCGGTGCCGGGCATCGTGCTTGCCACAGTCTTCGTCACCTTCCCCTTCGTCGCGCGCGAACTGATCCCGCTGATGCAGGAGCAGGGCAATGGCGACGAGGAGGCGGCGCTCTCGCTCGGCGCCAATGGCTGGCAGACCTTCTGGTATGTGACGCTGCCCAACGTCAAATGGGGCCTGCTCTACGGCGTGCTCCTGTGCAACGCGCGTGCCATGGGCGAATTCGGCGCTGTGTCGGTGGTGTCTGGCCACATACGCGGCCTCACCAACACCATGCCGCTGCATGTCGAAATCCTCTATAACGAGTACAATGCCGTCGGCGCCTTTGCCGTCGCCTCATTGCTGGCGGGCCTGGCGCTCGTCACGCTGGTCTTGAAAACACTTCTCGAGATGCGCTACGGCGCCGAGATCGCCGCGACGCGCGGGCATTAGAAGGTTCTGCCGATGGAAGTTCGCGTTGCCAACGTGCGCAAGGAGTTTGACCGGTTTCCGGCCCTGCACGACGTGTCGCTCGATATCAAGTCGGGCGAGCTGATCGCACTGCTGGGCCCGTCGGGATCCGGCAAGACAACCTTGCTCAGGCTCATCGCCGGGCTGGAACGGCCGACGCGCGGAAAAATCTTCTTCGGCGACGAGGACGCCTCCCACCGGTCGATCCAGGAGCGAAATGTCGGCTTCGTCTTCCAGCACTATGCCTTGTTCCGGCACATGACGGTGGCCGACAATATCGGTTTCGGCCTGAAGGTCCGGCATGGGCCGACGCGCCCGCCGGCACAGGAAATCCGCCGCCGCGCCTCCGAACTGCTCGACCTCGTGCAGCTTTCGGGCCTCGAAAAACGCTATCCGGCGCAGCTCTCCGGCGGCCAGCGTCAGCGCGTGGCGCTGGCGCGCGCCATGGCGATCGAACCCAGGGTGCTGCTGCTTGACGAACCGTTCGGCGCGCTCGACGCGCAGGTACGCCGCGAACTGCGCCGCTGGCTGCGCGAAATCCATGATACCACCGGCCACACCACCGTCTTCGTCACCCATGACCAGGAGGAGGCGCTGGAGCTTGCCGACCGCGTCGTGGTGATGAGCCAGGGCCGCATCGAGCAGGTCGGCACCGCCGACGACATCTACGACACGCCGAACTCGCCCTTCGTCTATGGCTTCATCGGCGAGTCGAGCTCTCTTCCCGTCAAGGTCGAGAATGGCGAAATATGGCTGGCCGACCGCCCGATCGGACTGGCGGCGCCGCATGCGACCGCGGGCGACGCGACACTCTACTTCCGTCCGCACGATGTGGAACTTCTGGACGGCTGCAGCGGCTGCATCGCCGGCACTGTCGTTGCCAGCCGCCGCGTCGCCGGCACAAGACGGGTCGAACTCGAAATCGGCGGCGACCGCCGGCGCGTCGAGATCGAACTGCCGGTCGGCCATCCCGCCGCGCAGAAAAGCCGCGTGGCATTCCGGCCCGGGCGCTGGAAACTGTTTCCGGTCGCTTGATCCCGAGCGCTATTCCAACAGCCTGGCTGCGGTTGTTGCGGAGGAGCTTGGCCTCCTTCGATGGAGTCGTTGTTGGATGACGATGCTGGGGCGTAATGGTCTCCCTTACCAAAAGGCGCCACTACGCAATCAACAGAAAATCGCAGGCTGAAGCAAAGCCTATCTGGAACAGAATTCTAAAGACACGCCGTGTTTCTCACATCTTTTCCGCGCCAAGGCCGCGGAACCGTCATGCATGCCTCGCCCCGCCCCCTGTGCCACGGCTATTGTCGGGCCATGACGCATTGCATCCGGAGCCCTGTTTTCATGAAGCGATTTTTCCTCGGCGTCGTCACTGTCGCCGGCCTGTTCCTCGCATCCTCCCAAGCCTGGTCGGCCGACAAGTTGCTGAACGCCTCCTATGATGTCGGCCGCGAACTGTTCGTCCAGGTCAACAAGGCCTTCATATCAGCGCATCCGGGCGTGACCATCGACCAGTCGCATGCCGGCACTTCGGCCCAGGCCCGCGCCATCGCCGAAGGGCTCGGCGCCGATGTCGTCACTTTCAACCAGGTCCCCGACGTCGATTTCCTGGTCAAGAAAGGGCTGATCTCCGCCGACTGGCAGAAGGACTTTCCCGACAATGCCTCGCCCTTCTATTCGCTGCCCTCGTTCCTCGTCCGCGCCGGCAACCCCAAGCATATCAAGGACTGGAGCGATCTGGTCCGCGACGATGTGCAGGTGATCTTCCCAAACCCGAAGACGTCGGGCAATGCGCGCTACACCTATCTGGCCGCGACCGCCTACGCCAAGGAAGCTTTCAAGGGCGACGACGCCAAGGTGCAGCAGTTCATCACCAAGCTGTTCGCCAATGTGCCGATCTTCGACACCGGCGGCCGTGCCGCGACCACCACTTTCGTGCAGCGCGAGATCGGCGACGTGCTGATCACCTTCGAGTCGGAGACGCGCGGCATCCGCAAGGAATATGGCGACGACAAGTTCGAGCAGGTCACGCCATCGGTCAGCCTGCTGGCCGAATTCCCGGTGGCGATCGTCGACAAGGTCGCAGACGACCATGGCACGCGCGACCTCGCCAAGACCTATCTCGACTTCCTCTACACGCCGGAGGGCCAGGATATCCTCGCCCAGAACGGCAACCGGGTGCGCGACGCGGCCGTCGCCGCCAAATACAAGGACCAGTTTCCCGAGGTCCGCCTGCTGACGGTGGAAGACGTTTTCGGCGGCTGGGACAAGATCCAGAAAGAGCATTTCGCCGCCGGCGGCCTGCTCGACCAGGCCTACGGCAGCCGCTGACATCCTTCGTCGGGTTGAATGAGAGAGCCGGCGCGTCGCCGGCTTTTTCCGTTTCCTGCACCGGCGTTCCGGTTTTCAGTGGAATATCGGCGGCCGCCTGACAAAACGTTAGAAAGAATCAACGCGTTTGTGTCCAACATTTCCCTTCGACGGCGGTCTTGCTTCGCCTCATCGCGGACAAGTGTCATTATTTGCACACAAACAGTCGCCAGATGCGGGTGGTTGGGGCTTTATGGGTTGATCAGGGCATGCTGACGAAAAAAGGCAAATACGGCCTCAAGGCCCTCGTGCATCTGTCCGGTCTGCCGGCGGGCCAATTGGCCTTCGTCAACGACATTGCCATCGCCAACAACATCCCGAAGAAGTTTCTCGACGCGATCCTGGGCGAGTTGCGCAATGCCGGCTTCGTCCAGAGCCGCAAGGGCAAGGAAGGAGGCTATCGCCTCGCCCGCCCTGCCTCGGAAATCAGGATCGGCCATGTCGTGCGCGTGCTTGACGGGCCGCTGGCGCCGATCCCCTGCGCCAGCCGCACGCAATACCAGCGGTGCGAGGACTGCGACGAGGCGACCTGCCAGGTCAGGCACATGATGCTGGAGGTACGCCAGGCGATCGCCGAGGTGCTGGACAATCGCAGCCTCGCCGCCATGCGCGATGCCGACAATGATGACTTTCCTGTCGAACTGACATCGCGGATCTAGCGATTCACGACCCGGTGACGGCTTATAAGGCGCGTATCCGGCCGAGCGCCGCCGAGACGATGTCGCCGATCGGGCGCGTCGCGTCGAGCGTGAATGCCCGTTCTTCCGCTTCGGGCGGTTCGAGTATGGCGAACTGGCTGTCGACCAGGCTTGCCGGCATGAAATGGCCCTTGCGGTTGCCGACGCGGAGTTTGGCCGTGACCGGATCGATCTCCAGATAGAGAAAGACGATATCGCCGCAAAAGCCGCTCAGGCGCTCGCGATAGGCGCGTTTCAGCGCCGAGCAGGCGGCAACCACCCCTTGGCCTTGCGCCGCCGATAGTGCGATGCGCTCCCCGATCGCATCCAGCCAGCCCTCGCGCAGTTGGTCGGTGAGCGGCTGGCCACTTGCCATGCACGCCACGTT
>NZ_JBAZUD010000126.1:0-15043 GCF_041661565.1 Mesorhizobium sp. | reverse complement strand
TCTATCGCGTTGGCGGCGCGGTATCGGGACCTCATCGGCGGGCTGGTGATCATGGCCGGTACGCTCAAGCCTGATTTCGCGGCAGACCATCCATTGCTGGCTGGCGTCCAAGGGTTGCAAGATCCCATTTCGCCGGCCGACCCGTTTTACGATTGGTGGCATGCCTGCGAGCCCAGCGTACCCAAGGCGTTTCTCGCCGAACTGGCGAAAGAGGCCTCGGCAATGCCAGCGGAGCGCTGGAGGGCAGTGCTGGAGGAGATTCATCATACAGACCTCACCGAAGCTGCGCGGTCTGTACGGGCCCGAACGCTGATTGTCGCCGGCGCGCTGGACCCGCTGTTTGGCGATGCGCACCAGCAAGCATTGCTATCGGCTCTTCCCGAACCCATCCTGTTCCGGGCCGCGGATTGTGGCCACAACCCGCATTGGGAAGATCCGGTCCTCGTCGCGAAGGCGATTGTCGAAGCATTTTGAAGGTCGAGAGTTCAGCCGACCGGCGAGCGACGATGGCGGCAAGCGTCTCCTACTCGGCCAGCGGCTTGATCGTCTCGTAGCCGTTGACCGATTGCGCACTCGTTCCTTCATCATAGCGGCGGGCCAGCGCGGCTTGCAGGTCGGGTGCGTAAAGCGCGGTGAAGGAATCCAACGTCTCGCCGGCGCCGTTCTTGAAGGTCTCGTTGACCGCCAGCACATTGTATTTGCAGCTGCCAAGGCTGAACGTCTCCTTGCCCTTGACCACCAGGGTCAGCGTCTTGGTGCTCTTGGGCTGCTTCTTCGGCGACAATTCGACGAACTCTATCGTGCTCTTCGCCCCCGTCTTCAGCGGAAACAGTTTTCGCAGATCGGTAAACGGAATCATCGCCAGCCGGCCGGTATCGCTGTCACGAAAGACCTCGATCAATCCGGCGAACAGGAATTGGGTTTGTGGCGATTGTGACTCATAAGTATTGGCGACGGCCATCATTCCACCGGCTGCTGGCCGAAACTCGCTTTGGATGCCGGGCCTTGCCAGGATGAACCCGTTGCGGGCTGATTTGGCATCGACGCACTGACCGGCCTGCACAGCGCCAGCCGATAGGAAAGCCAATACCACGCCGCAAACTGCGATCCTCATAACGTCCCCCGTTGCTTGCCCTGAAAGAGTCTATAGTGGAAGTGCCAGAGGTCCGGCCAGATGTCGATGATCAACGCTGTCGTCTATCGTCGAACTGGACGGGGAGGGACAGCTCGTGCTGAACTTCTGGGTATGATCGATCACTGTTCGCAGCCATTGTTGTCACGACGCGGCTTTCTGACCTGCGCGGCGGGCCTCGCGGCCAGCATGATTTCGCGACCGGCGCTGGCCCAGACCGGCCAACGCGTCCAGCCGATAGACGCGACCTTCCTGTTCGTCGCCGATGTCCATGCCTGCCGCATGGCGAGCGGATTGAGCCCCAACTGCCTGAGCGAAGGCAAGACCGATGCGGCGCTGCTGCGCAACGTCGCCGCGCTCAATGGGCTTGGCGACAAGGACTGGCCTGCCCAGATCAACGGCGTCGCCACCGGCCTGCGCTCTGCCGGTCGCCGCATCGGCACGCCGCTCGGTCTTGTCGTCGGCGGCGACATGACCGACGATGGCGGCGGCCAGATCACCCAACCCAGCGAAGGCACGCAGCTGCTCCAGTTCAGCCAGCGCTATCAGCAGGGGATGGGCCCCGACCGCGTGCATGTCCCGGTCTATGTCGGGCTCGGCAATCACGATCTCGACCAGAACGGCCCGCCGCATCATGTCGACTGGTACCGGCGCGAACTGCGCGACTATGTCGAGGTCAACCACCGCGCTGGCGTGTTCTTCAAGCCGCCCGTGCCGGCCACCGACTACGATGTCGACACCGACTGTTACTCGTGGGACTGGGGCGGTCTGCATCTTGTCCAGACCCATCGTTTCGCCGGTGACACCGGCCACGGCGCCGTCGGCGGCCTGCCGTGGCTGAAACAGGATCTGGCCACCTATGCCGCGGACGGCCGCCCGGTCATCCTGTTCCAGCACTATGGCTGGGACAGTTTTTCGACGGAACGTTGGGATCCGACAAAAACAACGTTCGACGATAGCGGCACCGGAGCCTCGCATTGGTGGGCAGAAGCTGACCGCCAGGCGCTGCTGGCGGCGCTGAAGGGTTACAATGTCGTCGGCATCTTTCACGGCCACCAGCATGAAACCCCGCTGATCTATCGCCGGGACGGGCTCGATCTTTTCAAGCCGAAGGCTGCCTATATGGGTGGTTTCGCGCTCGCCAGGGTGACCGGCGACGGCATGGATGTGGTGTTGGGCGAGGCGACTGGCGATCATGGCGAAGTCGCCTTCACCAACGCATTCAGCAAGGGCTGGAGCTTGTGAAGAGGACGGCGATCCTCGCGGCCGCATTTCCGATTGGACAATCGCGTTTCGCGGTGGCAACGCTGGCAGGCCAGGCTGCGATCAGCGCCGGCCAAGCTGACTCTAAACAATCGCGCCCACGGGGAAAAAATGGCGGAATTCAAGCTCTTCATCGGCAACAAATGCTTTTCGTCATGGTCGTTGCGGCCTTGGGTGGCGATGCGACATCTGGAAATCCCGTTCGAGGAAGGTTTCGTGCGGCTGCGCACGCCTGAAACCGCGGCCAACCTTGCCAGGGTCTCGCCTACAGGGCAGGTGCCCGTGTTGAATCACAATGGCAGGATTGTCTGGGAGACCCTTGCAATCCTTGAATATCTTGCCGACCTGTTTCCAGAAAAAAACCTCTGGCCGGCGGATCTTGGTGCTCGCGCGCTGGCGCGGTGCGCGGCAACCGAAATGCACTCGGGTTTTCGCGAAGTCCGTTATGGCTGGCCGATGAATTTGCGCAGGCCGAAGGGCCATGTGCGGCTCGACGCCGAAGGCGAGGCGCAGCGCGCCCGCATCGAGGCGTTGTGGGCCGAGTGCCGCGAGAAATACGGCGCTGGCGGCCCGTTCCTGTTTGGCCATTTCACGGCGGCCGACGCCATGTATGCGCCGGTTGTCACCCGCTTCGACACCTATGGCGGGCCCTTGGCGCCCGTGACACGCGCCTATGTCGACGCTGTCCTGGCGACGCCGGCGATGCGGCATTGGTACGCGGAGGCAGCCAAGGAGACGTGGCCGGAGCCCGGCCCGGACGAATAACCGACGTCACACGCCGAAACGGCGTGGCCTTTGCCAGTCGCTTTCCGGCGCGGGATTGTCGAGCGGGGAAAAGGGAGACGCCGATTGCTTCGATGCCCTTCAGCGCGCCATCCTGCGACTGGACCGGATGGTGGCTTGAGGAACAATATTTGATGTTCGTCTCATAAGATTTGACACGGAGGCAAAATACAGCTAGAAGATTTTTGTCGATATTTGTTTGACTGACTTTTGTTATCCGCGCTTTCGAGCGCGCCTTTGACGAACTTCCCACATCAAAAATCGAGACAAACGGCGTTGTGCACTCGCACGACGGCGAACGAATATTTGCCATGGAAAGGGTTCGTCATGAGCACCGGCACAGTTAAATGGTTCAACGCTACCAAGGGTTTTGGTTTTATTCAGCCTGACGACGGTTCGGCCGACGTTTTCGTCCACATCTCGGCCGTAGAGCGCGCCGGCATGCGTGACATCGTCGAAGGCCAGAAGCTCGGCTACGAGATGGTCCGCGACAACAAGTCGGGCAAGATGTCCGCCGATCAGTTGAAGGCGGCCTGAAGAAAGAATTCAGCCTTCCCGGTGACCACGGATGTACTGGCACCGGTGAATGGCTAAATTCCTGCGCATGGCTCCGGAGACGTAAGTTTCCACGGCATGTCATGCGCATAAAGCGAGCGTTCCCGTGCGTCCGAACGGATGCACGGCGCTCTCATGGGAGGTCAGGCGGTGCCTGGCCTTTTTCATTTTGCGCGGCTTTCCCGCCAAAAAGGCGCTGCGCGGCGGCATGAACGTGCTAAGGGACGCTCCAGTTGCCGTATTTGCTTTGTGTGGTCCTGACCGAAGAGCCGGGCAGGCCATTGTAGGCACCAGGCTCCTGACAGGAGAAAGATTTTGACCACGAGTTCCAAGACAGCCGTCGATCAGCCCGTCTCGCTGTTCAGCAAGACGCAGACCCAGTCGATGTCGCTCAACCGGATCATCTCCGAGCGCGACGCCGTCAGCGAGGCGCGGGAAGCCAAGACCGCGCGCCTGCGCGAACAACGCCTGGAAAAGCAGGCTGACGAGATGGTCGCCGCGGCGGCGCTGGCGGCCTTGCCGAAACGTGCCGGAAGACGTTGATGGCCACCAAGCGCGTGCCTCCAAAGATGATCGCCGCCGACTCGACGATCGCAGACGTGGTCGAAGGCCTCAACAAGCCGGTCGAGTATGTGCGCCGCGTGCTGGAAAAGCTGGAGCGCTGCAAGCGCGCCCACGGCGACGCCCAGGTGCGGCTCGGTGTCCGCGGTCGAGCCGAATGCCCGAACTATCTGATCGAATATGTCCGCGAAGACGCCAAGACCCATGAGCGGGTGATCCACCAGGACGCCGCCTACAGCGGCAGCACGCATCGCGAACTGGCGCCTCATCACATCGAGGCGGTAAAGAACTGGTCGCCCGAGGAAATGAACATCACGGCCGTCTCGGCGCTGATCGGCCGCTTGCGCAATCCGCGCGCACCATCATCGCGCTTTGTCGACGAGGACTGACATGGCCATTAAATTCTCCGCGAAGGACCAGCCGGCCGTTCCCGCTGCCGCCGCAAAGACGGCCAAGCCGGCTGCCGCGCCAAAGGCAGGCGCGGCCACCGAGACCGCGACAGACCTGTTCAAGACGCCAGCGGATTCGCCGAAGGGCAAGACAGGCAAGAAGAAATAACATCTTGCCGCGGGAAGCCGACAATTCCGGCGAGCCGGGGCTGCTTGCGTTAGCGGCTGCGGCGGGCCGGCTCCCTTTCGACTGCCAAAGTTGCGGCGCCTGTTGTTCCTATTCGGCCGATTGGCCGCGCTTTTCCACCGAGGATGACGCGCAGCTCGACCGCATCCCCGCAAAATATGTCGCGGTCAACGAATCCGGCATGCGCTGTGATGGCGTGCGCTGCTCGGCCCTCTCGGGCGAAGTCGGCAAGTCGACCGCTTGCGGCATCTACGACGTCCGCCCGGACGTTTGCCGTGCCTGCATGCCAGGCGACGACGATTGCCTGATGGCACGCCGGGCACATGGATTGCCGACCGTCTAGCCTTTTCCGGTGGCTTGCGCGCACCCACCTCGCTGGCTACGCTGCGACGGGGCAGGGCGCCGGAGGAACAAGCCGTGAGCATCGAATTCCTGTTGACGTCGCTTATTGTCGTTGCGTCGCCGGGCACCGGCGTTCTCTACACGCTGAGTGCCGGCCTTTCGCGCGGGGCGAGGGCCAGCATCATCGCCGCGTTGGGCTGCACGCTCGGCATCCTCCCGCACATGGCCGCCGCCATCACTGGCCTTGCGGCACTTCTGCATACAAGTGCGGTCGCCTTCGAGACCCTGAAATATCTCGGCGTCGCCTATCTGCTCTACATGGCTTGGAACACGCTGAAGGAGAAAGGCGGCCTGAGCATCGAGCACACGGTCGCGCCACGTTCGGCGGGCAAGGTTGTTGCCACCGGCATCCTCGTCAACGTGCTCAATCCGAAACTGTCGATCTTCTTCTTCGCCTTCTTGCCGCAATTCGTCAGCACCAGCGAACCCAACGCGTTGTCGAAGATGCTGGAGCTCAGCAGCGTCTTCATGCTTTTGACCTTCGTGGTTTTCGTTGGCTACGGCATCTTCGCCGCTTCGATCCGCGGCCACGTCGCCTCTCGGCCTATGTTATTGACCTGGATGCGCAGGACGTTTGCTGGTGCCTTCGTCATGCTCGGCGCCAAGCTGGCGCTGGCCGATCGATAGTCTCCCAAGCCACCAGTTTCGGCCTGAAACATCCGGTCGTGTGAATGCATTTCCGCGCCTGACCGCTGCTTGTGACCAGGCGGTCAGCGAGCCATGCAAAGGCACGGCCCCTCACAACTTAACCCTCGTCAAACTCGCCGCTCGCGGACCTGTTCGAATATCGGCCGGCGAAAACGGTCTGGACGTTGATTGGAACAACGAAAAAGGGCGGCATCGCTGCCGCCCTTTCCGTATGCGTAAGCCAGAGAGTGGCTGGATTAGAAATCCATGCCGCCCATGCCGCCCATGCCGCCGCCGCCCATGCCGCCAGGCATGCCGCCGCCGCCAGCCGACTCCTTCTTCGGAGCCTCCGCGATCATGGCTTCGGTGGTGACCAGCAGGCCGGCGACCGAGGCCGCGTCCTGGAGAGCCGTGCGCACGACCTTGACCGGGTCGACGATGCCCATGGCGATCATGTCGCCATACTCACCGGTCTGGGCGTTGTAGCCGAAGGTCGCGCCCTTGTTCTCGAGGATCTTGCCGGCAACGATCGATGCTTCCGCACCAGCGTTCGAGGCGATCTGGCGGGCCGGAGCCTGCAGCGCGCGACGAACGATGTTGATGCCGGCAGCCTGGTCGGCATTGACGCCGGTGACCTTGATGTTGGCCGAAGCGCGCAGCAGGGCGACGCCGCCGCCAGCGACAATGCCTTCTTCCACGGCCGCGCGGGTCGCGTTGAGGGCGTCATCGACGCGGTCCTTCTTTTCCTTGACTTCGACTTCCGTCGCGCCGCCGACGCGGATCACCGCAACGCCGCCCGCCAGCTTGGCGAGACGTTCCTGCAGCTTCTCCTTGTCGTAGTCCGACGTGGTCTCTTCGATCTGCTGCTTGATCTGGGCAACGCGGCCCTGGATCTCGGCCTTCTTGCCGGCGCCGTCGACGATGGTGGTGTTCTCCTTGGAGATCGACACCTTCTTGGCGCGGCCGAGCATGTTGAGGCCGACATTCTCGAGCTTGATGCCGAGGTCTTCCGAGATGACCTGGCCACCGGTCAGGATGGCGATGTCTTCCAGCATGGCCTTGCGGCGATCACCGAAGCCCGGCGCCTTGACGGCGGCGATCTTCAGGCCGCCACGCAGCTTGTTGACGACCAGCGTGGCCAGAGCCTCGCCTTCGACGTCTTCCGAGATGATGAGCAGCGGCTTGGAGGTCTGCACGACGGCTTCGAGAACCGGCAGCATGGCCTGGAGGTTGGAGAGCTTCTTCTCGTGCAGGAGGATGTAGACGTCCTCGAGCTCAGCAACCATCTTGTCGGCGTTGGTGACGAAGTAGGGCGAGAGGTAGCCGCGGTCGAACTGCATGCCTTCGACGACTTCCAGCTCGGTCTCGGCGGTCTTGGCTTCCTCAACCGTGATGACGCCTTCGTTGCCGACCTTCTGCATCGCTTCCGCGATCATCTTCCCGACCGACTCGTCGCCATTGGCGGAGATGGTGCCGACCTGGGCGACTTCCTCGGAGGTCTTGATCTTCTTGGCAGCCTTGCCGAGCGCCGCGACGACTTCGGTGACGGCCAGATCGATGCCGCGCTTCAGGTCCATCGGGTTCATGCCGGCGGCAACCGCCTTGTGGCCTTCCTGGACGATCGACTGCGCCAGAACGGTCGCGGTCGTGGTGCCGTCGCCGGCGATGTCGTTGGTCTTCGAAGCAACTTCGCGGACCATCTGCGCGCCCATGTTCTCGAACTTGTCTTCAAGCTCGATTTCCTTGGCGACGGTGACGCCGTCCTTGGTGATGCGCGGTGCGCCGAACGACTTGTCGATGACGACGTTGCGGCCCTTGGGGCCCAGCGTGACCTTCACCGCGTCGGCGAGGATGTTGACGCCGCGCAGCATGCGCTCGCGGGCATCACGGGAGAATTTTACGTCTTTAGCAGCCATTTTCAGCTCCTGGCAGGGGCTTGCGATCAAGCCCGGAATTCAGTTGACGGTAAGGCCGATGATCAGCCGATGATGCCCATGATGTCGGATTCCTTCATGATCAGAAGGTCTTCGCCATTGAGCTTGACTTCGGTGCCCGACCACTTGCCGAACAGGATGCGGTCGCCGGCCTTGACGTCCAGCGGGACCAGCTTGCCAGCTTCGTCACGGGCGCCGGAGCCGACGGCGATGATTTCGCCTTCCTGCGGCTTTTCCTTCGCCGTATCGGGGATGATGATCCCGCCGGCGGTCTTGGATTCGGATTCGACCCGGCGTACGACCACGCGGTCATGAAGCGGGCGGAACTTCGACTTTGCCATTTTTTCTTCCTCGATGAGAACGGTGAGAACAGTTCCTCCGTCCGGCGGCGCCGGACCTTGGTTAGCACTCACCAAAGGCGAGTGCTAACGTGGCGCTGAAATAGGCGTATGGCTCTCGAGAGTCAAGGCGCAGGACGCTATGAATTCGACGGCAATCCGGCCGCGCGCGGCAAATCCTACAGACGCTTCGGAGACCCGAGCACAATGAGCGGGCAGCGTTCGGCCAGACCGTAAGTTCCTGTCGAGGCCATGCGAACGTCGTCGAACCAACGGCTTGCCTCTTCGATCAGCCTGGCGATCGGTGCGAAGCTGTAGACGGTTTGGGAATTCGTGTAGGCATCGATCGTGCCGATCACCGGCAGCTCCCAGCCGGTTGCCGATACAAGCTCTTCGCGATCGGGGAACAGGGCGTCGAATGCGTCGAGGATCGCCCGCACCGGAATGGCATGATCCGGATCGCCAGCGGCGCGGCTCATCGCAATCCGCCATTTGAGTTCGTGGAAGGTCGCCACACCTCCCGAGAGTGCAAGCGTGCGCACCCCCTGCAGGTCATCCGCCACGTCAGGGCTTGCATAGGCGCGCAATGCGGCCCGTGCGCCGGGCTTCAGGACACGCGCTATTTCGGCGAGCAGCGTCAGCCGGGCGGCTGACGAATCCAGGGCCGAAAGACAGCCGTCGCCGATGACCGCGTCCGCGCTTCCGTTGGCCAGCGGCAGCTCGAACCAATTGCCGGCCACTGCCTTGCGGGAAGCGGTGTCGCCCGGCCAGATGCCGGAGATCATCGCCGCGGATTCATCGACCGCCAGCAGCGTCCTGCCTAGACCGGCAAGTTCCGGCGTGACCCCCAGAAGCACCACATCCAGCGAGCGCAGGCCGAGTTCACGCTCATAGGCCGCGACCGCTTCCGCCGGCGGGCAGAGCGGCGACCCGAGAAGCTGCCAATGGCGCCGAATTGCATCCCAGTGATCTGTCATGCAAAACAGCCGGGAAGACGTTGGCGCATATTCCGTCCCAAGCTGATGATTGCCTCCTGCGCATGGGAGAAGCCGTGGCTCGCATTGCCGTGATAACGCATGAATATGACCGGTTCCAGAGCCGGCGTGGCATCCTGATGCGCCGGGACAGCCCATATATGCTGTTCGACCTTCTGGCCGAGTTGAAGAGACGGGGCCATTCCGCAAGAATCCATCGTGGCCTGTCGTCGAGGCATGACGCCGATGTCGCTGTCCTGCACGTGGATGCGACGGTCACCCCTGCCGATTACGCGGAATACGCACGGGGATTTCCGTTCTGCCTCAACCTGGGTGCGACCGACATTTCCAAGCGCCGGATCAGCGGGGCGGTCCTCAACCAAGGTGATGACTGGGACGGCCCGGTCATCGTCAAGAGCAATCTCAATCATTGGGGGGCGCCTGAGCAGCATTTGAACCGGCAAGCGGAGCGCGCCGGCGAGGCGACGCCCTTTCCGGGCGCCCGGATATTCGATCAGTACCAGGTTTACGCTTCGCCGGCCGACGTTCCGCCGGAGACTTTTGCGCGCACCGACCTGGTCGTGGAGAAGTTCGTTCCTGAACCGGAGCCCGACGGTTTCGCCGCACGGTTCTGGATATTCTGCGGCGATCGGGAACGGTGCACCCGCTATGTCTCGCCGCAAAGCGTGGTCAAGGGCGATGACACGATCCGCCGCGAGTCGGTTCCCGTACCCGAGGAACTTCGCGTCTTGCGCCAGCGGCTCGGCTTCGACTACGGCAAGTTCGATTTTGTCGTGCATGAGGGCAGGGCGGTGTTGCTCGATGCCAACAAGACGCCCGGCCGCGCCAGGAACCTGTCGAAGGTCGTCGCGGCCGGTACCGCCAATCTTGCCGACGGCTTCGAAAGCCTGATCCGCAGGGCGGTATAGGCTCTAAAGGAACAGGCGCAACTGGGTGTGGATGATCGACCGGTAGTCCTCGATGGTTCGTCGGCCTTCAGCCTCGCCTTGGGTGAGCGCCAGGCGCACAACGCCGCTGGCCAGCTGGAAGATCAGGAACACAAGACGCGCGAAGGATTCCCGCTGGTTGGGCTTCAGAAAGGGATCGACCTGATCGCAGAAGAGCCTGGCCTGGCGACGTGTTTCGGCAATGTCCAGATTCTGCAGTGCCTTGTCGGCCTGGATGGCGTTCAGCAGGTCCTGGATCGCGGGATCGCCGGCGACGCGGTCGTGGTAGTCGTCGAGCAGGCGGTCGGCGGCCGCCATCACGTCGCCCAGCCCGCCAATCCCGGCGATGATCACAGCGAGCCGCGCCCGGCTGGCCTCGGAATACCGCTCGTAAAGCATCGCCAGGATCGCCGACTTGTTGGGGAAGTAATGGTAGACCGTGGCGATGGGTCCGCCCGCCAGCATGCCGACCTCCTTCATGGTGACGGCGTCGATGCCTTTCTCGCCGATCAGCCGCATGGTCGTCGACAAGATGGCGTCGATGCGCTCGCGGCTGCGTTCCTGCTTGGGCTTGCGCCTGGGCTCGGTCGCTGTTTGCCTTGTTTCCGTCATGCATGGATCTTTCGGACGGGTTCAAAATCTGGTTGACAAAAAATATGATCAAGTATCAGCTTCTTAAATGCTGATAGACTGTCAGCTTTTCTGCGGAACGGCAAGGACGTTGGGAGGCGCCTCTGACTTCGGCAAACATGCAGCCAGGCAATGGCGACTGGCTGGTCGGCAGTCCTACCGGCCTCGAGCTTGCGGCCGCACTCTGGCTCGGTTCGGTCGGCCTGCTCATTCTCGGTCTGCAGCCCGTGTTGCTGGGCGCGCTCTACACGGAGGGCCACGTCAGCGGCGACGAACTTGCGCTGGTCGCCACTGCCGAAATGGTCGCAATCGCGATTGGTTCGGCTGTTGTCGCGATGCTGCTGTCGGCGCGCAACATGCGCTGGAAAAGTGCCGTCCTTCTCGTTCTGCTGGCGATCGCCAATGTGTGGACAGCCCATGCCCTGAGCCCCGGCATGCTGATCACCGCCCGCGCTGCGGCCGGACTGGCCGAGGGCGGTCTGGTGGCGATCGCCACCGAACTGATCGCAAGGTCGCGGCGCGCCGAGCGCATCGGCGGCTATTTCGTCACCATGCAGACCTTGGCGCAATGCGCCTTGGCGCTTCTGGCGGCACTCTATGTCATCCCGGCCGCGGGATCGGCAGGCGGCTTCAACCTTCTTGCCATCGTGTGCGTCGCGTCGCTGGTGGTCGCCTGGATCGTCCCCGACGAATATGCTGATCTGCCGAAGGAGGAGAACTTCGCCAATGTGCTGACGGTTGCCTCGATGACGGCCCTGTCATGCGTCTTCTGCTATTTCATGTTTTTCGGCGCGGTCTGGGCATTCCTGGAGCCGATCGGCGGCCAATTCGGCATTGATGGCCGCACCGTCGGCCTGATCGTCTCAACGAGCCTGGCGGTTCAGGTCATGGGCGCGATGACGGCGACCCTGTTCGAAGCACGCATCGACTATCGCATCGCCATCACCGCGATTGGTGTCGTCGCGATGGTCAGCAGTCTCGTTCTGGCCAGTGGGCCTGGCCTGACCGCGTTCTGGGTCGCGGCCCTGGTCATGGGCTTCATCCTGCTGTTCATCGTGCCTTACCAGATCCGACTGGCGATCACCGCCGATGAGACGCGCACGGCGGTGCTGCTGGTGCCGGCCGCGCAGCTTTTCGGCCTGGCGGTCGGGCCGATCGCGGCGTCGCTGCTCATCGACGGCAAGGATTTCCGCCCGGTGCCGGAATTCGCCGCCGCCAGCGCCGTTGCCAGCGTGGCGCTGCTTGGCCTCTTCATCCTCGCGACGCGGCGACGCGGCGCCACTGCGTGAGCGGAAGCGATATGTCCAGCACCTGGAGCAACTGGTCCGGCTATGTCACCGCCGCGCCCCGGCTGGTTGCCAGCCCCGCCGACGCCGGCGAACTCGGGCATCTTATCAGGACCGCGCCCGGCCCGGTGCGCGTCGTCGGCGCCGGCCACTCCTTCACGCCGCTGGTCAAAACACAGGGCACGATCCTGTCCCTTGAGAAGATGGAAGGGCTGGTCTCGCATGATGCGGCGAAATGCCAGGCGCGGGTGCGGGCCGGCACGCGCCTCGGCTCGCTGATGCACATCCTGCACGGCATCGGCCAGGGCCTGCCCAACATGGGCGATATAGACCGCCAGGCGATCGGCGGCGCGCTGGGAACCGCCACGCATGGCTCCGGGCCGACACTTGGCGCCTATCACACGCAATTGGAGGCGGTGCGGCTTGTCGACGGGCTCGGCCAGGTTCGCGAGTTCAAGCGGGCAGGGGACCAGGAGGCGATTCATGCCATCGGCGTCGCGCTAGGCGCCTTTGGCGTCTTGAGCGACGTGACCCTGAACAACATCGCGACCTACCGGCTGCGCCGGCGCAAATGGGTGTTGCCGGTCGCCGACATGATGCGCGACTTCGAAACGATGATGAGCGCGCATCGCTCGGCCGAATTCTACTACATTCCGTTTTCCGGCCATGTGCAGTTCATCGCCAGCGACGTGAGCGAGAACGAGCCCACCGCGCGCCCGCCGGAAGAAGACGAGGCGGGCTTGAGGACCTTGCGACGGCTGCGCACCGGCCTCGCCTGGCTGCCCTCGCTGCGCCGCCTTCTAATCCGCGGCGCCGTCGCCAAGGTGCCGGCCGAGGACTATGTGCAGGATTGGCTCAATGTCTATGCCAGCGACCGCCAGACCCGGTTCAACGAGATGGAATACCACTTGCCGTTCGAGGACGGGCCGAAAGCACTGGCCGAGATCATCGAGCTGACCGAGAAATATTTCCCGGAGGTCTATTTCCCGATGGAGGTGCGCTCGGTCGCGCCCGACCATTTCTGGCTGTCGCCGTTTCATGACAGGCTGACCTGCTCGATCGCCATCCACCATGACGCGGCGAGCGATCCGCTGCCCTTCATGCGCGCGGCCGAACCGATCTTCCGCAAATATGGCGGGCGGCCGCACTGGGGCAAGATGCACAGCCTGAAGGCAGCGGAGCTGAAAAAGCTCTACCCGCGCTGGGACGACGCCATGGCGGTGCGCCGCGACCTTGATCCGCAAAACCGTCTTGTCTCGCCCTACATGGCCGAGTTGTTCGGCATCGAACAATGAGCGCCTATTTCGCAACGCTTTCGCAGGCACTGAGGCAAGCCGGCATCTTCCAGCCTTGCCTGCTGCTCGATCTTGACCGCCTGGATCGCAACATCGCCACGGTGAAGGCAAGGCTCGATCCGGGGCTGGCCGTGCGGCTGGTCGACAAGTCGCTTGCCTGCCTGCCGCTGCTCTCGCATATCGGCAAGGCGCTCGGTACGATTCGCTTCATGACCTTCCATCCACCGATCACCGAAGCGGTCCTGAAGGCATTTCCCGATGCCGATCTTCTCTATGGCAAGCCGATGCCAGTGGAAGCGGCAAGGGCGGTGCTTTCCAAAGGCGATGCGACCTGGTCGCGCGTGTGCTGGTTGATCGACAGCGAGGAGAGGCTGGCCGACTATGGCTCGCTCTCAGACGAGCTCGGCATCGACCTGCGCATCGCCTTCGAGATCGATGTCGGCCTGCATCGCGGCGGCTTGGCCGACCCGGAGGCCTTGTCGAGGGCACTGAGCTTGCTGGCGATGCACAAGAGGCTGAGATGCGAAGGCGTCATGGCCTATGAGGCGCACGCGCCCCACATCCCCGGCCTGTTCGGCGGACCTGAGAAAGCGCTGGCAAAGGCATCGGCGCTGGCCGCTGCTTTCGTCGCCCGTCTTGGGCCGGATCAGCGCCGCATCCTGAACATCGGCGGCAGC
The DNA here is from genome assembly GCF_041661565.1 of Mesorhizobium sp. Classification (GTDB taxonomy): domain Bacteria; phylum Pseudomonadota; class Alphaproteobacteria; order Rhizobiales; family Rhizobiaceae; genus Mesorhizobium. The sequence continues at coordinate 1,063 of NZ_JBAZUD010000126.1, read as the reverse complement.
AAGACCGCGCTGCTCCATCATGGCGGGGTGGCCAATGAAGTGTCGATGGGCTCGGCCTTCGTGCTGCCGGGCGATTTCGACACGCCCGGTCTCGACGGCTTCCAGCCCGCCGCCTTCATCGCGACCCCGATCCTGAAGGTGGTCGAGCCGATGCTGCCCGGCCCGCCCGCGGTCTCCCGGCTGCTGAGGACGCTCGGCCGGTTTCCGCGCAAGGGCTGCTATCTCTATGGCGGCAAGTGGATGGCCAAACCGGTCTTTCCCGAAGGCATGAAGACCAACGGCTTTCTCGGCCTGTCCTCGAACCAGCAATTCATGGGCCTGCCGACCGACGCAACGGCGAGACCCGGCGACTACGCCTTCCTGCGGCCGACGCAGAGCGAGGGCGTGCTGCAGCAGTTCGGTTCGATCGCCGTGTTCTCCGGCGGCAGGATCGTCGAGCGTTGGCCGGCATTACCGATGGCTTGACCAGCGCGCTGGCCGAGGCCGGCCCCCAATGCCGTATTCCCCTGCACGCTGCGAGAATTTTCCCGGAATAGCCATCGAAGCGATTGCGCAAACGTTTCGATGGCACTAAACTTCTCTGAAATCCGCCAATACAAAGAGAGCGGACCGGAAACGCATCACCAGGGAGGAGCGCTTTGCCAGCACTCCGTTTGAGCCTTCATGCCGACAATGGCTGAGGTCGCGCGCCGCGCCGGCGTGTCGGTTTCGACCGTCTCGCATGTCATCAACCGCACCCGCTTCGTCTCGCCGGAGAAGGCGCGGCTTATCAATGACGCGATCGCCACGATGGGCTATCAGACCAACGAGCTGGCGCGGTCGCTGAAAGTGGCATCCACCAACAGCGTCGGCCTGGCGATCTCGGCGATTTCCAATCCCTATTTCACAGACATCATCTGCGCGGTGGAGGCCGAATGCGCGCGCCTCGGCCTGATGGTATTTCTCTCCGACACACAGGAAGATCCCGACCGCGAACTGTCGGTCGTGCGGGCCTTCCAGCAGCGGCGGGTGGACGGCGTCATCCTGGCGCCTTCGGGCGCGCCGCAGCGGGCCATCGACTACC
>NZ_JBAZUD010000125.1:0-15187 GCF_041661565.1 Mesorhizobium sp. | reverse complement strand
CCCCTGATGCATGTCGCCCAAAAGTGACCTCGATTTTGGAAGAACGGCATGCATAAAACAAAAATCCAAAGCGCGTCCCCGTTGGGGCGCGAGGCGCTCGAGCCGCAGGTGGAAATGCGGCATTGCCGCTTCCGGTTGCGACTTCGGACAGGCGGTTTCTAATGCTCTTTTTGCACCGCGTCAAAGCCAGAAAACCGTTTCGGAAACGTAATTTAGTCTGATTAAAGGCCAGCCGGCGCTTCAATCGATTAGCGGCTGCGTGGCCAAAGCCGGCGCCGTATCGCCGCGGTGCAGCATGCACGCGGTGCGGCATGGTGCCGGCTCAGCGGGTGCAGGTCACTGGCGTCGAACCCGCTTTCATCACAAGGGCCTCACGGCCGTCGATCACAATCGCGTCATGCGCCTGGCCGTATCGGCTGTTCTGGTTGGCGGGCGAGGCTGGCATGTCCTCGACGACGCCATCGGGGCCGAGGACCCGGATCGAGGCGCCGAGGTTCTCGATGGTCATCCTGCCACCATTGGCGCAGACATAGGCCGCCGTTCGCGGCTGCGGCCCTGTCACCTCCGTGGCGGGACCACCCGCCGCGACAGGGGCCAGCGATACCGAAGTGGCGGCGGTGCCGTCGGCTTTCGGGGTATCGTCCAGGGACACGCAGGCGACGGCCAGTAGCAGCGGCCACAGGGCGAGCGTCACCAGAAAGGTCCGGCGTAACGCCATATGCTGTCCTCCCGCGGCAAATAGGCCACCATGGCCCTGCCGGATCACTTCTGTCCGAAGCCGAGCCCGATGGTCCGGCCAAGCATGACCGAATGATGACTGCCGGGTTTTCCCTGGCGTCGGAAATTAACCATGTTTGATAAGACATCGGCTTGCGGCGCGCCACCCTCTTAACAAAGGTTAAGAAATGGTTAATTTCCGATTCGAGGAGCCATGAGTATGTCGCAAGGCGCGTCAGCGTTTAGCGACATGTATCCAAGCAAGGGCGAAAGCGCGTCGTGACGCTTTGGCCTGTCAACACGGAGGACGCCATGCGTTTGAACTCTGTCGGATTGCGCCTTGTGGTGCTCGCGCTGTCGGCATCGGCCGTCGCCTTGGCGGCCCCGGCTCTCGCGGGGACCCGCCATCAGGACCGCGTCTACGCCGATTCGTTCGGTAATCTCGTCATCGACAGCGCCGCTGGTTACAAGCGCATCCTGGTCGGCGAAGGCAGGCTCGCCAAGCAATTGTCGGACTACACCGGTGCCGGCCAGCCCAGGGTGATCTACGAGAACGAATCGGACGAGATCTCCGGCTCCGGCGACTGCTACCGCCCGCCGGTTTTCGTCAAGGGCCGCTCCTATATGTATGGCCTCTCCGACGGCGAGATGCCCGAACTCAGCCCCTGCCGCCGCTAGCAGATAAGGCTGAGAGAGCAGGCATGGGGTCGGTGCCCGATCAGCCGAGGCTGAGCGGCTCCGGTGTGAACACTGTTTCGGGCCGCTCATAGGACAGGCGCACGCTGTCGCGGCCATTCCTCTTGGCCTTGTAGAGCGCTTCGTCGGCACGGCGCATCAGCGGCTCCAGCCCCTCTACGCCACTGCGGGCCGCGACGCCGAAGCTGGCGGTGACCTTCGTGCCGGGAGGAAGACCGTCGACGCTGCCGGCCGAATAAAGTGTGCGCACGGCCTCCGCGAAAAGCCGTGCGGCGCCAAGATCGCTCAATGGTAGCAGCACGGCGAACTCCTCCCCGCCGATACGTCCGGCGACGCCGCGCGCGCCGGCGGCGAACCGAAGCTTGGAGGCGAAATCGGCAATGACGCGGTCGCCCGCCGCATGGCCGTGCAGATCGTTGAGCGCCTTGAAGTGATCGAGGTCGGCCAGCACCAGCGCCACCGGAAATCTTGCCGCCGCGCAACGCTGCAGCAGGACGTCGGCACGCTCCTCGAAACCACGGCGGTTGAGCAGGCCCGACAGCGGATCGGTGTGTGTCTCAGTCCTCAGCGCCTTCATCACGTCGAGGGCGGCCGCGGTGAACAGGCAAAGCGCGATGAGCAAAGACAGCAGCGCATGCGTCAGGAGAGCGGTCGTCCAGTAGGTCGAGACGTAGAACCCGTCATAGCCGGTGAACGGACCGTGAAAAATGACCACGACAAGCGTGCGCACGAAGAAGTTCAGCCCCGACAGCAGCGACAGCATGAACAGGATGTTCTCGATCGGACCGTTGTGCCTCACCGGGCGCAATTCGGCGGCGATCAGGAGACTGAGCCCGCCAAAGGCGAAGTTCATCGACAGGATACGCCAGGTCAGATCCGGCGAGACGAACATGAACCACAGCAGCGCCGAAAGGCCGCTCCCCATAAGGAGGCCCATAGCCGCATAAGGCACCGGCCGGTCATTGCGGGCGACAATGGCGCCCGCCAGGCAGCAGCCGGCAATGGTGAAGCAGATATTCGACGCCAGCTTGGTCAGCATCATGCCGATCGGCAGGGTAAAATACTGCAGCAGGAAGCCACCCGCCGAGAGGCTGTAGCTGAATGCCAGCACTGCCAGATAGGACCGGTGGCGTTGATGGAACCATAGCAGGAAGAAGGCCGCGCCGAGTGCCAGCGCGATCGTCGGATTGAGCAGCGCTATGAACAGGCCGGTGTCCAAAGGACTTTGACTTCCCCTCCCTTACCCCGGGGCACACCCTAGGGGACAAGCCCCAAACAAGCAGTTAAGCGCAAGCGAATATTTCGAAGCTGCAGCCTCTGAAAAGCGTTGCCCGGAACATGCAACCGCAGTCTGCGTTCTGCCCCTGAGCAATCAAGGAGAGCAATTCATGGCCGAAACGATCACGCTGACCGATCACGACGCTATTCGCTCATGGGCCGCCGCGCGGGCCGGATTTCCTGCAATAGTCGACGTGTCGCCTGAACCGGGGACGCAAGCCATGTTGCGGCTCGTCTTTGACCAGCAAGCCTATCAGGACCAGGATCAGGCGGCGGACAGGCCGCCCAATGCGGGCGGCTATGAGCTGGTCGAATGGGACGAGTGGTTCAAGCTGTTCGACGAGCGAAAGATGGCGCTCGTGGTGGCCGAGGATCAACCCGGCCGTCGTGAGAGTTTCCACGAATTGATCCGCCGCGCAGACTGACAGCAGGGCCCGCGACCGCGACGCGGTCTCGGGCCCTGCCGATCACCTATTTCCACTCGCGAATGTCGACGAAGTGACCGGCGATCGCAGCCGCCGCCGCCATCGCCGGCGACACCAGATGGGTGCGGCCCTTGAAGCCCTGCCGCCCCTCGAAATTGCGGTTCGAGGTCGAGGCGCAGCGCTCATGCGGCTTCAGCCGGTCGTCGTTCATGGCCAGGCACATCGAGCAGCCCGGCTCGCGCCAGTCGAAGCCGGCGGCGATGAAGATCTTGTCGAGACCCTCGGCCTCGGCCTGTTCCTTGACCAGGCCGGAACCCGGCACGATCATCGCGTCGACATGCGGGCTGACCGTCTTGCCCTCGACCACCTTGGCGACGGCGCGCAGGTCCTCGATGCGGCCATTCGTGCAGGAGCCGATGAACACCCGGTCGAGCGCGATATCGGTGATCCTGGTTCCGGGCGTCAGCCCCATATAGTCGAGCGCCCGCTGCTTGGACGTGCGCTTGTTCTCGTCGCTGATCTCGTCGGGGTTCGGCACGATGCCCTGCACCGAGACGACATCCTCGGGCGAGGAGCCCCAGGAGACGATCGGCGGCAGCTTGGCGGCGTCGAGCACGATCACCTTGTCGAAATGCGCGCCCTCGTCGGACTGCAGCGTCTTCCAGTATTCCATTGCCGCATCCCAGGCCGCGCCCTTCGGCGCCCGGGGCTTGTCCTTGACATAGGCGAAGGTCGTCTCGTCGGCGGCGATCAGGCCGGCGCGCGCGCCGCCCTCGATCGACATGTTGCAGATCGTCATGCGGCCTTCCATCGACAGCGCGCGGATCGCCTCGCCGGCATATTCGATGACGTAGCCGGTGCCGCCGGCGGTGCCGATCTCGCCGATGATGGCCAGGATGATGTCCTTGGCGGTGACGCCTTCCGGCAACTGGCCGTCGACGCGCACCAGCATGTTCTTGGCCTTGCGCTGGATCAGCGTCTGCGTCGCCAGAACATGCTCGACTTCCGACGTGCCGATGCCATGCGCGAGCGCGCCGAACGCACCATGCGTGGAGGTGTGGCTGTCGCCGCACACGATCGTCATCCCGGGCAGCGTGAAGCCCTGCTCCGGGCCGATGATGTGGACGATGCCCTGGCGGATATCGTTCTCGGAATAATATTCGATGCCGAAATCCCTTGCGTTCGTGGCCAGCGCTTCGACCTGGATCCGGCTTTCCTCGTTCTTGATGCCGAACTTGCGCTCGGGCGAGGTCGAGACATTGTGATCGACCACGGCCAGCGTCTTTTCCGGATGCCGGACCTTGCGGCCGCTCAGGCGCAGGCCTTCGAAGGCCTGCGGGCTGGTCACTTCATGGACCAGATGGCGGTCGATGTAGAGCAGGCAGGTGCCGTCGTCCTGGCGGTCGACGACATGGTCGTCGAAGATCTTGTCGTAGAGGGTGCGCGGTGCGCTCATGTGCGTAAATCCGTCGATATGAGAATGGGAAAGAGCAGAAGCCGGCAATCACGGGCCGGCGAACGACCTGGACAGGTCGGCCTAGCTAAGTCGGCTGGTCAGCGCGCCGCTGACGCGTGCGGAAAAGCGCGACGGCAGGCGTTTCCTGTCCTGCAGCACGAACCCCTTATAGGCCGGATCGCCAAATAGCTCTTCCATGGCGTGGCTCTTATCAATGTTTTGCGTTTTCGGCAATTGCGGTGTGCGGGGTGGGATCTGGCGCGCCTTTCCTCTCCCCCGTCGATCGGGGGAGAGGTGTCGAGCGAAGCTCGACGGAGTGGGGGTCGACCTTGCTTCGAAGCAATGCTTCGTCTGATCAAGCCTGGGTTTGTTTGTTGTACACGTTGTTGCTGTCTTGTGGCAGCGCGTTTGGTCACCGCCTTCCCCCGCTCCGTCGCTGCTTCGCAGCGCCACCTCTCCCCCCTCCGGAGGGAGAGGAAGGGAGCCAGGATAAGGGAAGAGCCGCTCAAGCCACCTCGAACACAAACGTCTTCACCAGCGCATCGGGCTCGGCGATCGCATAGCAGCGGAACCATGGGCTTTGTTCGACGGGCCGCCATCTCCCCGCGGCCTCCAGCTCATCGAACACGGCCTGGAAGCTACCGCTTTCGAACACCTGATCGCGCACTGTGAAGATGGCGTGGCCGCCTCTCCTGGTTATCCGCACCAGCTCGTGCAGGCCCGACGCCGGTGCGTGGCTGATGGTGAACACGCCGGTCGAGAAGAAGGCGCGGAAATGGCCGTCCGGCCATGGCAGCGGGCCGCCCAGCATCGCCTGCTTCAGTTCGCCGTAGGCGTTGCGGCTGCCGGCGATCTTCAGCATGTCCTCCGACAGGTCGAGCCCTGTGACATCGCCATAGCCCAGCGCCTTCAGCGACGGCCCCGACAGGCCGGTGCCGCAGCCGGCGTCGAGCAGCGGCCCATCGCCCGTCGGCACATGGCGCGCCACCCAGGCGGTGATCAGGAACGGCAGGAGATAGCCCAGCGAGGCGGTCTCGCTGTCATAGGTTGCGGCCCAGGCGGCATAGGCCCCTTCAAGTGTTTCAGGCGTCCCGGCGCCATAGACGGATTCCAGTGCCGCATGGGCTTTATCGACAATCATGAGGGCTCCTCGACCAGATATGTCGGGGATCGTACCCATGTCTGCGCCCAAAGACTATTCCCCGTTCTGGCGCCGCAAGCGCCGCTCCAGCGCCCTGAGCGCCAGCGACAGGCCGACGGTCAGGATGAGGTAGATATAGGCCACGATCGAATAGGTCTCGAAGAAGCGGAACGAGCCGGCTGCATAGACCTTGCCCATCTGCGTGATGTCGGCGACGCCGAGCACCGAGACCAGCGAGGAATCCTTGACCAGGGCGACGAAATCATTGCCGAGCGGCGGCAGGATGGTGCGGATCGCCTGCGGGAACACGATCAGCCGGAAACGCTGTGCCCGTGTCAGCCCGAGCGCCTTGGCCGCCTCGATCTGGCCCCTCTCGACCGACTGGATGCCGGCGCGGAACACCTCGGAGATGAACGCCGAATAGCCGATGGTCAGCGCCATGATGGCGCGCCACAGGAGCGACACATCGCGCACCAGCAACTCGCCAAGCAAGCCGGCGCTTTGCAGCGGCGCGGTCAGGACGTTCCAGGCGGCGACGAAGGCCGGCGCGCCGGCAAACGCGATCCAGAACAACAGCACCAGGATCGGCACGCCGCGGATGATCTCGACATAGAACCGCGCGATCTGCCGCGGCCAGCGCGAGCCCGACATCCCCATCAGCGCAATGCCGAGGCCGATGGCCGACGCCAAGGCAAAGGCGATCACCGTGACGAAGATGGTGATGCCTATGCCCTTGGCGACGGTGGCGAAGACCTGGGCATAGAGATTGCTGCTGGCGATGAAGACGGCCGCCGCCAGGGCAAGCAGGACGGCAACCGCAAGCCACCATGGGAACTCTGACTTGGGGGAGGAGGGCGTAGCCATCAGGCGAGCTTGGGGGCGCAAGGCTTGTCGGAGGACGGCACCAGGCCGCCCCCCTCTGCCCTGCCGGGCATCTCCCCCTCAAGGGGGGAGATTGGATATAGTCTCGACTTTCGCCAATCCTCAACGTCGTAAAAGTGGCATCGCCGCTGAAGCCGCTGATCTCCCCCCTTGAGGGGGAGATGTCCGGCAGGACAGAGGGTGGCGACCTGGCTCAGGGTCAGCGCGATCTGCAGCGCAGCATCGTCAGCCTGCACACGCGCCAATGAAGCTACTGCCCCATCTTGTAATCAAGGAACCACTTCTTGTTGAGCGCGTCGAACGTCCCGTCCGCCTTCAGCGCCGCGATCGCCGCGTTGACCGGCTTCACCAGGTCCGAGCCTTTCGGGAAGATGAAGCCGAAATCCTCGGTGCCGAGCGGTCCGCCGATCAGCTTCAGCTTGCCCTCGGACGCATCGACATAGCCCTTGCCGGCGGTGCCGTCGGTCAGCACGACGTCGACGTCACCGGACTTCAGCGCCTGCACCGTGGCGCCGAACGTCTCGAACAGCTTGATGCGCGGGTTCTGCTCATTGCCGTCGAGCACGCTGTAGACGGCGGTGTAGAACGGCGTCGTGCCCGCCTGCGCGCCGATCAGCCCGTCCTTGAAATCGGCGAAGGTCTTGGCGTCGGTGAAACGGCTTTCATCGCCGCGCACCAGCATGAACTGTTCCGAGCGCATGTAGGGGTCGGAGAAATCGACCTTCTCCTTGCGGTCGTCCTTGATGGTGATACCGGTCATGCCGATGTTGTACTGGTTGTCGGAAACCGCCTGGATCATCGCGTCCCAGGAGGTGTTCTGGTACTCGACGCTGAAATTCAGCCGCTTGGCGATCTCGTTCATCGCGTCATATTCCCAGCCGATCTGCTTGCCCGTCTTGGCGTCGATGAACTGCAGCGGCGGATAGGCGTTTTCGGTCACCACCACCACCTTCTTGCCGCCGAGATCGGGCAACGCCTGCGCGAAAGCCGCAAGGGGCGTCAGGACAAGAGCAAGCAGGCCGGCCAGCAGCAGTTTCGATATGGTCATGACACTCCCCGAATTTGAATTGCCCGGACAAAGGCCGGGCTTGCAGGACGATCCGGCGCCGACTTTAGCGTCCGGCGGGCGCCTTGCAAGACGGCCCGCTGCCCTGTCCGGCCTCAAAGTGGATTCGAATGCCGCGGGCAGCATGTTCAGGAGATGTCCGTGTCATCTGGGCCCGATCTCCAATCGGCAACCGATGTGCCGGCATCCGCCGGTCGGTTGTCCGCCGTCGCGTTCCGCAGCCCGGCGACAAGGCGGGTAAGGGTCGCGTGCAGGGTTGTCAATTCACCAGGCTCCAGCGGCACGCCGCAGGCAAGCGCGGCGGACACGGCCTTCACGCGGCCGCGCAGCGCCAGGCCCTTGGCCGTCGGCTCGACCAGCACGCGGCGCTCGTCGGCGGCGTCACGCCTTCGGCTGACGAGGCCGCCTGCTTCCAGGCGTTTGAGCAGCGGCGTCAGCGTCGCCGAATCCAGCCCCAACGCTTCGCCAAGTGCGCCCACCGTGCTCGGCGCGCGCTCCCATAGCGCCAGCATGGCCAGATATTGCGGATAGGTCAGGCCGAGCGGGTCGAGCAACGGCCGGTAGAGCCTCGTCATCAGCCCGCTCGCCGAATAGAGCGCGAAACACAGTTGCTGATCGAGCCGGGGCACGTCAAAAATCCCGGCGGGTTCCGCCGGGACATCCTTGGCTGTTACTTCGACTTTTGCCGTCATGCCGCCTTTACCGAAAGCGCCACCTCGATATTGCCCTTTATGGCATTGGAATAGGGGCAGACCTGGTGCGCCGCCGATACAAGCGCTTCCGCCGCTGCCTGATCAAGGCCTTTCGTTTCCACCGCAAGCGCGACGCCGAGCTTGAAGCCTTCACCATCGGGAAGCAGGCTGACGGTGGAGGTTACCGCGGCATCCTCGAGCGGCAGCTTCTGCTTGCGCGCGACGAAACGGACGGCGCTTTCGAAGCAGGCGGCGTAGCCGATCGCGAAAAGCTGCTCCGGATTGGTGGCGCCACCTGGCCCACCCAGTTCCTTCGGCAGCGCCAGATCGACCTTGAGCAGGCCGTCGCTGGTCTCGCCATGGCCGGCGCGGCCACCGGTGACGTGAGCTTGCGTGGTGTAGTGTGCCATTTCAATATCTCCAATTCTATTGTGCACGATTATTTAGTGCACAAACTAATATGAGGTCAACATGCCGATCCGGTTTTCCGGCCGAAAGCGGTCACGGTATGGTGAAACGAAAAAAGGCGGCCGAAGCCGCCTTGTCAAAACTCATGCGCCGAAAACTTATTCGGCGGTTGTGGCCTCGGCGGCCTTGGCGGCGGCTTCGGCTTCGGCGGCGGCTTCAGCCTCGGCGGCGGCCTTCTTCTCGGCGGCTTCCTGCGCTGCCTTCTCGGCTGCCAGTGCCTGCGCGGCGGCGACCTTCTCGGCCTCGATGCGGGCCTTCTCGGCGTTCAGAGCATCGCGCTCTTCATCGTTGAGCTTGCGGGCGCGCACGCCGGTGTTTTCCGAAATGCGGGCCGACTTGCCGCGACGATCGCGCAAATAATACAGCTTGGCGCGACGCACCTTGCCGCGACGCACGATCTCGACGCCTTCGACCATCGGCGAGTAGACCGGGAACACGCGCTCGACGCCTTCGCCGTAGGAAATCTTGCGAACGGTGAAATTCTCCTGGAAGCCGGCGCCGGCGCGGGCGATGACGACGCCCTCATAGGCCTGGACGCGGGTGCGGGTGCCTTCGGTCACGCGGACCTGGACGCGCACGGTATCGCCGGGCTGGAATTCGGGAAGCTTGCGCTTGGCTTCGATCTTGGCGGCCTGTTCGGCCTCGAGCTGACGGAGAATATCCATCTCAATAGTCCACTTCTTGTTCTTCCGACAGTCAGAGCGCCCGACGCTCGCCTTGCAGTTCCAATGACCGCTCGGTTATGCCCTTGGTCTCCGAGACATTTTGTCTTTCAGACTTAGGGCAGGGGCGACTACACCGTCATTGTTGACGGGTCCGGGAGATTGTTCTTCCGGTTCGGCGGGCACATACAGCTATTTCGAGCCTTTGTCACGCCTTGGCCCTGTCTTTTTTGCTCGCATGCCACCACGCAATTGTCCAGCGCGGGGTTGCGCCGACCCCTCAAGCTTCCTAATCCGGGAGCAGCACACTTGTCTGGCGGCCTCACAATGTCTTTTTTCGACGCAGTCCTGCTCTTCCTCGCGGGCTTCCTGTCAGGCGCCGTCAACGCCGTTGCCGGCGGCGGCACCTTCATCACCTTCGGCGCCATGACGCTGGCCGGCCTGCCGCCGATCGTCGCCAACGCCACCTCCTCGGTGACGCAGTTTCCCGGCTACATCACCTCGACGCTCGCCTACTGGACCGACATCAAGCATTTCTGGCGCGGCGCGCTGCTGCTCGGCCTGATCTCGGCCTTGGGCGCACTGGCCGGCGCGCTCATCCTGCTCGCGCTCTCCAATCCGTCGTTTCGCGCTCTGGTGCCGTGGCTGCTGCTGGCGGCAACGGCGCTCTTTGCCGCCGGGCCATGGCTGAAGCCGGCGCGCAAACCGGAGCACGAGGCCGCGGTCGGCTCGCTCGCCGGCTCGCTGGCGCAGTTTGCCACCGCCATCTATGGCGGCTTCTTCGGCGCCGGCATGGGCGTCATGATGCTGGCGACGCTTGGGCTCACCCAGGCCGGCGACTATCACCGCCTCAATGCGCTGAAGAACATGCTGGCCGTGGTCATCGCCGCCGTTGCCATCCTGGTCTTCGTCTCCGGCGGCGTCGTCGCCTGGCCGCAGGCGATCGTCATGATCCCCGGCGGCGCGCTCGGCGGCTATGCCGGCGTCTGGATCGCCAAGCGCGTGCCGCAGAACGCGGTCCGGGGCTTCGTCATCGCCGTCGGCCTGTTTCTGGCGTTTTACTATTTCGCCAAGGGTTGAGTGACCAGCAAATCGGGCCGCCGCTCCTTCGTCAGCGTCTCAGACTGCTCCCGTCGCCAGGCCGCGATCTTCTTGTGATTGCCGGAGATCAGCACCTCGGGAATCTCGCGGCCCTCGAACTCCTGCGGCCGCGTATAATGCGGATGTTCGAGCAGGCCGTTCTCAAAGCTCTCTTCCTCGCCGGACACCGCATTGCCCATCACGCCGGGCAACAGCCGCACCACGGCGTCGAGCAGGACGAGCGCCGCCGGCTCGCCGCCCGACAGGATGAAGTCGCCGATCGACACTTCCTCCAACGCCCGTGCGTCGATCACCCGCTGGTCGACACCCTCGAACCGGCCGCACAGGATGACGGCGCCCGGCCCGGCGGCCAGTTCGCGCACACGCGCCTGCGTCAACGGCCTGCCGCGCGGGCTCATCAGCAGGCGCGGACGCGCGTCGCCCGGCGGCGAGGCATGGTCGATGGCCCTGGCCAGAACATCGGCGCGCATCACCATGCCGGCGCCGCCGCCGGCCGGCGTATCGTCCACGGTGCGGTGCTTGTCGGTGGCGAAGTCGCGGATCTGGATCGCGTCCAGCGCCCATGTGCCGGCCTCGAGTGCGCGGCCCGCCAGCGACAGGCCGAGCGCGCCGGGAAACATCTCGGGATAGAGCGTCAGCACCGAGGCCTTGAACGTCACCGGTTGCCCCCGGCATCGCGCGGTCCGCGCGGCCTGCCCTTCGGGTCGAAATCCTCGTCGCGCGGGGCGTCACCCTCCTCATCCTCGACAAGTCCGGCCGCCACCGGATCGACGCGGACAAAGCCGTCGGCGATCGACACCTGCGGCACGGCGGCCTGCGTGAACGGGATCAACACGCCCTTGCGGCCGCCAAGCGTCACGTCGAGTATGTCGCCGCCGCCGAAATTATGTACGGCGACCACCTTGCCGAGCACGGCGCCGGTGTCGTCCCGGACCTCCAGGCCGACCAGGTCGGCATGGTAGAATTCGTCCTCCTCCGCATCGTCGGGCAACACCGAGCGGTCGACGAACAGCTCGGTGCCGGCGAGCGCCTCGGCGGCGTTGCGGTCGCTGATGCCCTTGAACCGCACCACGACGACGGTGTTGGCGGGCCTTATGTCGACGATCTGGAAGGCGCGGCCATCCCGGGCGTAGAGGGGGCCGTAGTCGGCAAGCGCCATCGGCTCGCCGGTGAAGGTCTTCACCCTGAGTTCGCCCTTGATGCCATGGGCAGCGCCGATCACGGCCATCTGGACGGGGTTCTGGAGCTTGCTCATGGCGAAATATCCTTTGGTCTGCTCTAACCCCAGCCCAGCGTCATTTCAATGATCGCCACCGCCATTTCAGATGATCGCTTTCTTCACCGCTTCCTAACCCCGATGTCCGAAAATGCCGCCATGCAGGAATTCCTCATCCCGGCAAAGCCAGATCTCCAGGCGGCGCGTGAAAGCTGGCTGAAGATGCTGGCGCGCGAGCGGCGGCTGTCACCCGCGACCGTGGAGGCCTATGAGCGCGATACCCGCCAGTTCCTGCATTTCCTCACCGGCCATTGCGGCGGCTCGCCGGGCATCTCGGACATCGCAAACCTCCGGCCGGCCGATCTGCGCGGCTTCCTCGCCGCCCGCCGCAATGGCGGCGCCGGGGCCCGCACGCTTGGCCGGGGCCTTGCCGGCATCCGCTCGCTGCTGCGCTTCCTCGAGCGGCGCGGCCTCGCCAATGCCGCCGGCGCCGCCGCGCTGCGGGCGCCGCGCCAGCCCAAATCGCTGCCCAAGCCGCTGACGGCAAGCGACGCCAGGCACGTCGTTTCCATCGAAGGCCAGCTGGCGGAGGAGCCCTGGATCGCCGCCCGCAATGCTGCGGTGCTGACATTGCTCTACGGTTCGGGCCTGCGCATTTCCGAAGCGCTTGGCCTTGCCGGCGCCGATCTGGCGTCGGAAACCGACAACGTGCTGCGCGTCACCGGCAAGGGCGGCAAGACGCGGCTGGTGCCGGTGCTTCCGGTTGCGCTGCGCGCGATCGCCGAATACCGCCGGCTTTGCCCGTATCATCTCGACCCCAAGGGCCTGTTGTTTCGCGGCGCGCGCGGCGGCCCGCTCAACCCCGCCATCATCCAGCGCGACATGGCCAAGCTGCGCTCGGCGCTCAACCTGCCCGCCACCGCGACGCCGCACGCGCTGCGCCATTCCTTTGCCACGCATCTGCTTGGCCGCGGCGGCGACCTGCGCACCATCCAGGAACTGCTCGGCCACGCTAGCCTGTCGACGACGCAGATCTACACTGGCGTCGACACGGCAAGGCTGCTGGAGATCTACGAGTCTGCACATCCGAGGGCGTAACTGCTGGCAGAGTGCCACGCACTGGATTGGGCAGGCCCTCGCTGATCGCAGCGGCATGGTCAGGACAATTTCCCCACATCGATTAACCGTTTTGCCGCCTTTTGCGCTTACCAAGGTGCCATGAAACGCGTCATTGCCATCGCCGACCGCGCAGCTTCCGTCTCGCTGAAGCTTCTTGTCGCGCTCAATGTCCTGTTTTTCCTGTCCTTCCTCGCCATGCTGTTGGTAGCGACAGGCCGGGCGCATGCCGAAATCCCCGCCTGCACCGGCACAGACATGCTGTCGGCCCTGCGCGACAGCGATCCGGCCGCCTACCGCAAGATCGAGGCGGAAGCCGCCGCCACGCCGAACGGCAAGGGCCTGTTGTGGAAGTTGGAGAAGCCGGGCGAGGCGCCATCCTACCTGTTCGGCACCATGCATATGAGCGACCCGCGCGTCACCACGCTGCCGGCGGCCGCCCGCAAGGCCTACGACGCCGCCGGCACGATCGTCATCGAAACCACCGAGGTGCTCGACCAGCAGAAGATGATGGCGGCCTTGTTCAAGGAACCGGACCTGATGATGTTCACCGACGGCACCACGCTGTCGTCGCTGCTGTCTCCTGGTGACGCGGCGATGGTGAACAAGGCGCTCGACTCGCGCGGCATCCCGCCGGCCACGGTTGCGAAGATGAAGCCGTGGATGCTGTCGGCGATGATTGCGCTCCCGGCCTGCGAGCTTGCCCGCAAGGCTAGCGGCGCGCCGGTGCTCGACGTCAAGCTCGCCGAGGACGCCAAGGCTTCCGGCAAATTGGTCGAAGGGCTGGAGACCGTTGCCGACCAGCTCCGCGCCATGGCCTCGCTGCCGCTGGCCTTCCACATGAAGGGCCTCGTCGACACGCTGAAACTGGGCGACAAGGTCAACGACATCAACGAGACCATGATCATCCTCTACCAGCGTGGTGATATCGGCATGTTCTGGCCGCTGTTTCGTGCGGCGACGCCTGAAGACCAGGAAGACCCCGCCGGCTACGCGGCATTCGAAGAGGCCATGATCACCAGCCGCAACAAGGTGATGGTCGACCATGCCAGGCCGATTCTCGCCAGGGGCAATGCCTTCATGGCCGTCGGCGCGCTTCACCTTCCCGGCGCCGATGGGCTGGTCGAGGATTTCCGCAAAGCCGGGTATACTGTCACCGCCATCAACTGAGTCGCATGGTGGTGGAGGCCGGCGCCGTGTTTTCGGCGTTTTCCTCCGCCAACGTGAAACCCATTCGACAATAGCGCGTTGATGGCTGTTGATTGATGTTTTTCATCCACGGAGGACACTTTTATGGCGAACGCACCGAATCCAAACGACCCGTTCAATCCTGTCCCGCCGACCGGGACCGAGCCACGCGTCGATCGCACCACGGTTGTCCAGTCGAGAGGCGGCGGCAGTGGCTGGCTGATTGCACTGGTCGTCGTCATTCTGGCGATTGTCGCATATTACGTTTTTGGAAGAAGCGGCGAGCCTCCCGCACCGGCCGAGCCGCCGGCAGCCAGCACGCCGGCCCCGGCACCAGCCGCGCCTGCTCCGGCCGACGCGATGAAGCCGGCCGAGCCTGCTCCTGCGGCACCCGCGCCCGCCGAACCGGCACCGGCCCCCGCACCAGCCGAGCCCGCTCCGGCGGCACCGGCAGCGCCGGCCCCAGCCGCGCCGGCCAACTGACCGGCTTGACATGAATAGGAACGGCCCGCTGAAAAGCGGGCCGTTTTGTTTTGGGCTGGTGCAACGTCGCTTCGCTCTGCTTCGCCCTTGGAACGCGAAGGTCGAGAACGTGCCTAAATATGGATCGCTTTGAAGAAGGTGGCCAGCGCCGCTTCCTTGACTGCTTCCGACATCGTCGGATGTGCGTGCGTGGTGCGGGCCAGGTCTTCGGATGAGCCGCCGAACTCCATCAGCACCGCCGCCTCGTGGATCATCTCGCCGGCGCCGTGGCCGACGATGTGGACACCCAGCACCCGGTCGCTCGCTCTGTCGGCCAGGATCTTCACAAACCCGTCGGTGTGCAGCATGGCGCGCGCCCGGCCATTGGCGCTGAACGGAAATTTTCCCGCCTTGTAGTCGATGCCCGCCGCCTTGAGTTCTTCCTCCGTCTTGCCGATCGAGGCGATTTCCGGGCTGGTGTAGACGACACTCGGGATGACGCCGTAATTCACATGGCCGGCCTGGCCGGCAATGGTCTCCGCCACCGCCACGCCTTCGTCCTCGGCCTTGTGCGCCAGCATCGGACCGGCGACGACGTCGCCGATGGCGTAGATGCCATCA
>NZ_JBAZUD010000124.1:0-15352 GCF_041661565.1 Mesorhizobium sp. | reverse complement strand
CGGTCGAAGACGATGGTTTCCTGCGGCAGCCAGGCGACGCGGCCGTTTTCGGCGACGCTCAGCCTGACCCGAACCTCGGCGCGATCGGAGGCGGCTCGATAGACTTTCTCGCAGGCCTGGGTCGTGATGGACGCGGAGCCCGCCGCTTCGATCTCCACGGCCCATCCGAGGCGATCGCCGCCGGTCATGCCGCCGGCGGTGTTGATCAGCACCGCCTCGAGCGGATCGCCTGACACAGCCGGCATCCTGATCTTGGCGGCGCCGTCCTGGTAGAGCCGGCGCAGGCGCGTGCGGCCGTCGCCGACGGCGCAGGAAAGCCGCGCCGTGCCCGCGACGCGCTGCGTCGAAATCGCCCCATGCAGGATCGTATCCATGTCTCGCACGTTAAGCACTCCGGCGGCTTTGTCGATATCCGGCCTGATATAGCTTGTTGCTTGACAAGGTCTGGGTTTCTATAGAGGGAAACACCTTGGTACGGTCATGCGGCGCTTGGCGGGGGTGCGGAGCGACGCCGGCGGGTTGATACCAGGAGAAAAAAAGGCGCTGCTCAGTTGGCGTCGGGAAACGCGACACAGTGGGGAACTACCGAATGGCCGACCAGCTGGCAACGGATATCATCGCGAAGATCAAGGCTCATGCCGAGCCGGGCGGCGAGGAGATCACCGCCAACACCGAACTGACCTCGCTTGGTATCCATTCGCTCGAGCTGACCGAAATCATCTTCGATCTCGAGGAAGAGTATGGCATCGAGATCGAGATGAACACGGTCGATGCCTGGAGCAATTTGAAGAATGTCGGCGACATGGTCGAAGCCGTCCGCGCCCTGATCGCGAAAAAAGCCTGAACTGAATGCGGACACGCGTCGTCATCACGGGTATGGGCGGCATTTGCGGCCTGGGTACCGACGCGCCCGCAATCTGGAACGAGATGCGCGCCGGCCGTTCGGCCATCGGAGCCATTAGCAGCCCGCTGCTGCATGATCTGAAGGTCAAGGTCGGATGCGAGATCAAGACGCTTCCCGATCATGGCATCGACCGCAAGCAGCTTGTATCGATGGATCGTTTCAGCCTGCTGGCCGTCATCGCGGCGCGGGAGGCGCTGCTGCAGTCCGGCGTGGTGTCCGATGAAGCCACCACCTACCGGATGGGCACCGTCGTCGGCGTCGGCGTCTGCGGCTGGGAAGCGATCGAGGAGAATTATCGCGCCATCCTGCTCGAGGGCAAGAATCGCGCTGGCATCTTCACCGTGCCAAAGGTGATGCCGAGCGCGGCGTCCGGCCAGGTCAGCATGAACCTCGGCCTGCGCGGCCCGGTCTTCGGCGTCACCTCCGCATGCTCATCGTCCAACCATGCCATCGCTTCGGCTGTCGACCAGATCAGGCTCGGCCGCGCCGATGTCATGGTCGCCGGCGGCACCGATGCGCCGCTGGTGTGGGGTATCCTGAAAGGCTGGGAAGCGTTACGGGTGCTGGCGCCCGATACTTGCCGGCCATTCTCGGCGGATCGCCAGGGCCTGTCGCTCGGCGAGGGCGCCGGCATGGCGGTGCTGGAGAGCTATGAGCACGCCATGGCGCGGGGCGCCACCATCCTGGCCGAAGTCGCCGGCGCCGGCCTCTCAGCCGACGCGTCCGATATCGTCGCGCCGACCATCGAAGGACCGACGGCCGCCATGCGCGCCTGCCTGGCCGACGCCGGGCTCAATCCCGAGGATGTCGACTATCTCAACGCCCACGGCACCGGCACCAAGGCCAATGACCAGATCGAGACGGCGGCTATCAAGCGCGTCTTCGGTGACGCCGCCTACAGGCTGTCGGTGTCGTCGACCAAGTCGATGCATGCCCACTGCCTCGGCGCGTCGGGCGCGCTGGAGATGATCGCCTGCGTCAATGCCATCCGTGAAGGCATCGTGCCGCCGACGGCCAATTACCGCGAAGCCGATCCGGATTGCGACCTCGACGTGACGCCGAATGTGGCGCGCGAACGCAAGGTGCGAGCCGCGATCAGCAACGGCTTCGCCTTCGGCGGCACCAATGCGGTGCTGGCCTTCAAGGCCGTCTAAGCGGTTCTCCTGGTATTGCTGCGGCTCACATCCGTGACGGGCAAAAGCGGCGGCGCATATTGATCATCCCTGGCCGCGTCCCTAAGTCTGGCCGACCAGCCCGGGCCGCCCTATGGCGTCAATCCCCCGATCCAGGAGTTTCCATGGCCGACCTGTCCGCCTTTCCGATCGCAACGCGCTGGCCGGCCAGCCATCCCGACCGGATCCAGCTTTATTCGGCACCGACGCCGAACGGCGTGAAGGTGTCTATCGCGCTGGAAGAACTCGGCCTGCCTTACGAGCCGCATCTGGTCAACATCGGCAAGGATGAAAGCTGGACGCCGGAATTCCTGGCGCTCAATCCCAACGGCAAGATCCCGGCCATCATCGATCCGGATGGTCCTGGCGGCAAGCCGATCGGCCTGTTCGAATCGGGCGCCATCCTGCTCTATCTCGCCGAGAAGACCGGTCTCCTCATCCCGGCGGACGCGGCGCGGCGCTATGAGACGATCCAATGGGTTTTCTTCCAGATGGCCGCGGTCGGGCCGATGTTCGGCCAGCTCGGCTTTTTCCACAAATTCGCCGGCCGCGAGATCGCCGACAAGCGTCCGCTGGAGCGCTACCGCGATGAATCGCGGCGGCTGCTCGGCGTTCTCGATGGCAGGCTTAAGGGACGCAGGTGGATCATGGGGAATGATTACACGATCGCCGATGTGTCGCTCATCGGCTGGGTGCGCAATCTGGTCGGCTTTTACGACGCGCGCGAGCTGGTCGGCTTCGATCAATTCGCCAATGTGGCGGCATGGCTGGAACGCAGCCTGGCCCGACCGGCTGTGCAGCAGGGCCTGACCATCCCGGCCAAGCCCTGAATCGATCCGCCCGGGAAACCCGGAAGGTTGAAGGCTGGAGTTGGAAGCTACTTGGCCTTCGCCTTGGCTTTCGAAGCCTCGCCCTTGCCAACCATGGACGCAGCAAGCGAAGCGGTGCCCTTGGCGGCGATGACGACGGCGCCGGCGGCGACGTTGGCAGCAGCCTTCACGGTGCGCATCGCGCTACCGGAGATCGAGTCATCCTTGGCTGCCGGCTTTCTGGGCTTCGCGGCTTTCGGCGCCGCAGCCTTGGCGGCCACCGGGACAACCTTCTTCGGCGCCGCCTTGCCGAATGCCGGCTTGGCGTCCTTGGAACGTTCGGCGACAGCCGCGGCCGCGCCGGCCTTGGCGGCGGCCTTCGGCTGAGCGGACTTTGACTGCGTGGTCTTGCTCCTGGCGGGCGCGACCTTCTTTGCCTTGGTTGCCATTGGACGGAATCCCTCTTTGCCGGAATTGAATATGCGCAATAACGGGCTGAAAGTCTTAAGGTTCCCCTTCAAGGGCGCGCAGGATCAGGCCGGCTGGCCGATCTCCAGGTCCGCGGCCCGGCGGCGCGCGAGCACGCGTTCGATGTTGGGCATGTCGTTGGAGGCGATCCAGGCTCGTGCATCCTCGTCCGAGCGGCCGTGGCCGTGCCAGCGCTCGAGCAGCCGTCGCTCGAGTTCCTCGCGCGGCACGTCGACGAAGATCGAGAAGTCGAACAGCGGCGCCAGACGCGACCACGGCTCCTCGTCGAGCAGCAGGTAATTGCCTTCCACCAGGATGAACTTGGTCCCGGCGCCGACGATCGCGGCCGCCGCGCGCGACAGTTCCATGCCGCGGTCGAAGACCGGAATGGCGATGTCGGGCTCGCCGCTCCGAATGCGCTTCAGCAGCGTCTCGAAGCCGGCGAAGTCGAAGGTTTCCGGCGCGCCCTTGCGCGCGCGCAGCCCACGCCGTTCGAGCACGATGTCGTCGAAGTGGAAGCCGTCCATCGGAACAACTTCCGCGGCACCTTCCGGCAGCAGGTCATGCAGGCCCGCCGACAGCGTCGACTTGCCCGCCCCCGGCGGCCCGGCGATGGCGACGATGAAGCGCGGCGCCTTGCCGGCGCGCTTGAAGATGGTGGCGGCGAGATGGGCGATTTCGGACATGGGAGCCTCCCTTGGCTGGTCGGCATGATGCTTCGGCGACATCTTGGCTGCACTGCGCCGAAATTTCAAACCATGTCTTTGCCCGGTTCTGCTTCAGGCGGCCGCGGTCGGCCCGATGCGCAGGAAATCGCTGTCGAAGGGAACCTCCCAGGCCGAGGCGCCCGCCAGCCGCATGCGGCCGTTCTCGGTGGTGACGGCATGCGGCGGCTCGCCACCGGACAGCGGCATGGCGCCAATGACATGGCGGAAGGAAACGCCCTGGCCTTCGCCCAGCGTGAACGCGGTGGCCACGCCTTCGCGCTTCAGCCAGTTGTCGCCGATCGAGGCGGCATGGCCGATGGCGGCGCGGCCGTCCTCGATGCCGAGCACGCCGAGGTGCCGGCCGTTCCACGGCGAATAGTCGCGCCCGCCATTGCTGAGCCACAGCATGGTGATCGGCAGCTCGGCCGGGTTCTTCAGCACCACAACCAGGTCGTCCTCGGCGCTGCGCGCCAGCGCCGTCCAGCCCGGCCCGCCATGATCGGCCTCGACCAGGGTGACGAAGTCCTCGCGGCGGTCCTCCATCCTGTATTCGGTCAGGTCGAGCGTGCCGCCGCCGGTGGCCGGGAAATGGCCGAGATCGGCGGAGCGCGCCGGATAGGCCAGCCTGAAGCGCCCGCGCGCCGGATCCGGCTCCAGCGGCTCGTCCAGCGTCGCGGCGAACCGTTTCGGCGAAAAGGCCAGCCTGCCGCCGCCCTTCATCGCGATCATCGGGTGATGGGCGACCGAGATCGCGCCACGGCCGCCGGCGAACACATGCTCCTGGTAAAGGAAGGGATGCCCGTCGCGCAGCGTCAGGATCTTGTCGACCGTCGCGCCCATCACCTTATGGCGCAGGCGGTAGACCGCGCGCCAGCCATCCGCCGTGGCAGCGCTCTCGACGACATCCCAGGCGCTGTTGGCCGGCCAGCCATGCAGCGGCGCCTCCTCGACATCGCTGCGCGAGAACGGCGCGCAGAGGAAGTCGCCGGACAGCCGCACCGTACCCTCGGGCAGGTCCTTGGGCAGCGTCTCGCGCGGCTCGTCGATCCAGGGCGCGCGATGCAGCGGCCGCAGCTGGCGCCCGCCGCTGTCGACGACCATGTCGGCGAGATGGCCGACAGTGAGGTCGAGCGAAACCGAAATTCCCTTGGCCGTGATGGTGCTGATGGTCATGGCGTTCTCACCGATTCAGAAGCCGCAAGCAGAACCCTGTTGGCGCCGCTTGCGCAAGCGCCGCGACCGGCATTTCGCATCAGGCCGTCGCAGCTGTGGCCGGACAACCCCCCGACAATCCCCGATAATCCCTTTGTATGAGCACCATTAACCAAATGGACGCGGCAATCGGGTTACGTTAGCTTCGCCGCATCTCAGCAACAGCTTGACCCGAACAGACCTGCCCTTGCCCAATTCGCGTTCCTTGCCGCTCATCCACAGAGTTTTCGCAGCCCTTGGCCTGCTGCTGCTTGTCGGCTGCACCACCGCCATGCCGCCGCCCGAATCCGTTCTGGCGGTGCCGGCACCGCAGCAGAAATACGCCGCCCT
This sequence comes from Mesorhizobium sp., assembly GCF_041661565.1. Classification (GTDB taxonomy): domain Bacteria; phylum Pseudomonadota; class Alphaproteobacteria; order Rhizobiales; family Rhizobiaceae; genus Mesorhizobium. The sequence goes on along the minus strand of NZ_JBAZUD010000124.1, from coordinate 9,750 downwards.
CGTCGTCGACGCCAGGACCGGCAAGCAGCTTTTCGAGGTCAACTCCACCGCGCAGCGCTATCCCGCGTCGCTGACCAAGATGATGACGCTCTATCTCCTGTTCGAAGCGCTGGAGTCCGGCCGCGTCAGCAAGGAAACGCAGATCCCGGTTTCCGACCACGCCGCCTCGCAGCCGCCCACCAAGATGCGCTTCCGGCGCGGCGAAACCATCGATGTCGATTCGGCGATCCGCGCCATCGTCGTCAAGTCCGCCAATGACGTGGCGGTGGCGGTGGGCGAATATCTCGGCGGCTCGGAGGAACAGTTCGCCGCGCTGATGACCGCCAAGGCGCGCCAGCTCGGCATGACCGGCACCGTGTTCCGCAATGCGTCGGGCCTGCCGGACGACGACCAGCACACGACCGCGCGCGACATGGCGGTGCTTGGCATCGCGCTGCATTCCCGCTTCCCGCAGCACTTCCACTATTTCTCCGAAAGCGATTTCATGTTCCGCGGCAGGCTGGTGCGCGGCCACAACGACATGCTGGGCCGCGTGCGCGGCGTCGACGGCATCAAGACCGGCTATATCAGGGCCTCCGGCTTCAACATCGTCACCTCCTACAATGCCGACGGCCGCCAACTGGTCGTGGTGGTGATGGGCGCCGACAGCGCCCGCCAGCGCAACGACCATGTCGAGGCGCTGATCCAGCGCAGCCTGTCGCCTCAAATGGCCGACAGCAAGACAAGGCTGATGTTCGCCGATCAGCAATAGGGCGCGGCGCCCCCTCACTTCGTCACCCTTCGTGGCTTCGCGACGCCGCTTCGCTCCTGCTCCGCCCGTGGAGGATGGAGCGAGGCAAGCCTCCGCCACCCGCGAGAGACCCGCAGCCGGCTATTGTCTTGCCATTGTCACGCAATCGTGCGGAAGACGTGGCGTAGGCTGCGAAATCCGCCAGTGGCTAGGCCCCGCCACCGCGGCGTATCCTAAAAGCAGAAGCCCCGACACAAGGAGCCAGCACCATGAGCACCGTCCCCAAGGCGCCCGAGCAGGCCGAGGACCACCAGAACGACAGCGGCGGCGAGTATTTCGAGGCGCCGACCACAGGCGAGGCGGAGGCCGACCCGGCGTCGGACGAGCATTTCGAGACGCCCGACGTGCCGGATTCGGAGCCGACCGCGCCGGGCGCGTCGCGCGGCAAGCCGAAGAAGAAGCCGTCGGCGATCTCCGGCCGCAAATACCGCAAGCGCGATCTCGTGCGCATCGACACGCTGCGCCCGAGCCTCGCCGACCGCATCCGCGCCGACCATCCCGACCTGCCGGCCGGCGCCCGCATCACCCGCGCGGAGCTCGGCCGCTACCGCATGCGCTACATGGAGGAGCTGCTGCAGCAGGAGCACGGCGAATTCTCCGAACTCGACCGCCAGGTGGTGGAATCGATCGCCAGGCAGGACACGATTTCGGAAAACTCGGAGGAGGAGTTCGAGGAGCACCGCACCTTCGCCGACCGCGTCTCCGACAACATGGCGGCCTTCGGCGGCAGCTGGTGGTTCCTGATCTCGTTTGCCAGCGTGCTGCTGGTGTGGATCGGCATCAATTTGATTGCCGGCATGAGCGCCGCCTTCGATCCCTACCCCTTCATCCTGCTCAATCTGCTGCTCTCCTGCATCGCCGCCGTCCAGGCGCCGATCATCATGATGAGCCAGAGGCGCCAGGAATCGAAAGACCGCCTGCGCTCCTTCAACGACTACCGCGTCAACCTCAAGGCCGAGCTCGAAGTGCGCCACCTGCACGAAAAGCTCGACTACCTCATCTCGCGCCAATGGACGCGCCTGGCCGAAATGCAGCAGATGCAGCTCGACGCCATGCACGAGCTGACCGGCGCCAGGAAACCCAAGCGCGCGCCGAGGCGCAGGCGGGCGGTGAAGAGCGAAGCGGGGGAGTGACCCTCGCGCGGCCAATCGCCAATTGCCCGTTGAAGCCCGCCCCGGCTTCCGCTAAGAAGCCGTGACCTGCCGGTTCGCCGGCCGGTTCGTTTTCCGGTTACCGGGAAGCACCCGTAGCTCAGCTGGATAGAGCGCTGCCCTCCGAAGGCAGAGGTCACAGGTTCGAATCCTGTCGGGTGCGCCAATGCTCCACGGTCCATTCCTGAATAAGACCGGCCACAGCTGGCCGCACGCAGCCAAGCGGCATGGGTCGATCGTCGGTTCTGCGCTTCATTGAAGCTAGGCAGCTGTTCCAACCCAGCCGCGGAACGAGAAGGCGGCATAAAAGAGCTCTACCTCCGCGAAACCGGCCTCGCGCAGCATAGCTTCTTCCTGGTCCGTAGGAAGCACTGGCAGTCGCTCCATCATCATCCTGCCGGCGGCTGCGGCCCGCGCCCAATCAAGCCCTACACGATCGCCGAAGGCGACCGAACGCGTCATCCAGCGTTCAGGGTTGGAGCCAGGGCCGAGTGCCCCGTGACCACAAGCTTGGCGCCCGGCCTAAGACGGCGGCGGATGTCCTTCAGCGTCCTCAGTCGCTCGTCCCGATCGAGGTGATGGAGCGTGAGCAGGCATGTCGCGCCGTCGAAAGGGCCCTCGGAGGCCTGATCGATGGTGCCCGGGATCAACTCGACGCGATCCGCAAAAGGCCGGAGAGTTTGGTGTGCAAGGTTTAGCATAGCGGGGGAGGGATCAACGCCGGTGAAGCGCCAAGCCGGCTGCGCCCCGGCGATAGCCTTGATTTCCATGCCGCCTCCCGCGCCTACAACGAGTATGTGCGCGTCTCCGGGGGCCTGTTCGGCAAGAAGCAACATCACCATTCGATGAAGATCGGCCAGCCCAGGCACCTTGCGAGGCGCATCGGTCGCATAGGAGGCGACGGCGGCCGAGTTGGCGAAAGGCGAGTGATTGTACTCCATGGCGGTCAACCCCCGAACACCAGCGAACGATGTATTGCCAGGGCGGCCATGACGCCGTCCGCACAGGCGAAGGTGACGGTGTGTCCCATCCGCGTGATATCACCCGCGGCATAGACCCCAGGGACATTGGTGGCCTTCACGTCGTCGACGGTGACCACCGATCCGAGGGGGCCGTCCTCGATAGCGCATCCGAGCCTTTCGGCAATATCACTGTTGAAGCGATTGCGTGGTCCGACGAACAGCGCGTCGATCGGTCGCTCGACGCCATTGCGGAGACGGATCGCCGACAGACCTGTTCCCTCGCCGATAAGACAATCCACGCGCTCAGCTGCGACTGTGACGCCCCTGGCGTCGAGTTTCGCCGCAACGTCTGGCTCTATCGTGCCACCATCGAGAAAGAAGGTGGTCGGCCCCCATTCGGTCACCAGCATGGCTTGATGTGCCGACATTGGTGAGAGATTGAGGACGCCGAGCTGCCCGCCGCCGAACTCGTAGCCGTGGCAATAGGGGCAATGAACAACGCTTGATCCCCAGCGTTCGGCGAGGCCGGGAAGCTCGGGAAGAATGTCGCTCACACCGAATGCCAGGACCAGCTTTGCCCCGGTCATCGTGACGCCATTCTCCAACGTCACCCGAAAACCGTCTTCATAGGGAGCAGCGTCCAGCGCCTTTAGATCGCGAAACTGCACGGTTGGATAGGCCATTACTTGTCCCCGCATGATCTCAAGCATGACCCTAGGATCGCTCCCGTCCTGGGCAAAGAAACCGTGGGCGACGGCAGCAAAGCGATTGCGCGGCGTGCCTGTGTCGAGCACAAGCACCGACCGGCGCGCCCGGGCCAGGTAGAGCGCGGCCGAGAGCCCCGCAAAGCTTCCGCCAATGATGATCGTGTCGAACGTCATATGATGCGTAACTCCATGAGTGCAGTCGGCCGTCCGTCCTGGCTGGACCCGGAGCGCCAACACATGTAACAGTTAGAGATACATAAACCCATTGGCATCATGTATCAATAGGAGATACGAATGTAGTTGGGTCAACGGCGCCGTAGCTGTCTGCGATGCCGATGCTAGAATGAGGCTGTACGATGAATCGAGATACCCGCCTTTCCGACGTCCTTCACGTCCTTCTGCACATGGACAAGGCGAACGCGCTGCTGACTTCAGATGTGCTGGCGCGCAGTATGGGAACCAATCCGGCCGTGTTCAGGCGGACAATGGCGGGGCTGCGCGAGGCGGGCCTGGTTCGTTCTGAAAAGGGGCACGGTGGGGGGTGGCAACTGGCGCGTCCGCTATGCGAGATCACGCTTCTCGATGTCTATGAGGCGCTCGGCCGCCCCAATCTTTTCGCGATTGGTAACCGCAGCGAGTGGGCCGAGTGCCTGGTGGAAAAGAACGTCAACGCTGTGATGGCAGATACAATGGCAGAGGCCGCGACCCTGTTTGCGACGCGCTTTGGCGAGATCACGCTTGACCAGATCGCACCGCGCCATGCGGTGTCCGCCAGTGTGCATTCCCACAGATGACGCGAACGACCCCTCCACGCCAGGAGGTGAGCGACTTTGGTGGAAAGCAGATCGGCAAACCCGAAACGGGACGCTCTCCCCGGCAATTGAAGGACTGTCAGCTTTCTCGAATCGCGATCAAAAGCTGCCTGACCGGAAACCGTCAAGATTGACCTCTCCAATACCAGTATAGCGCTTACAGATAATAGCAGTTCGCACGTTCGTCTTTTCCGGCGCGCCAACGGTTTTGCTGCAAGGCCCGCAAATTCCCCATCTCCCTTTGACGCGCATCAAGGCCCGCTGCCGGTGTTGGGCGGACGCTCATGCCAAGGCAGGGACATCCCTGCCGCAACAGCAGGGACGCAATCATGGACAGCATTTTGAAACAGGACATCATCGACGAGCTCGATTTTGAACCGAGCATCGATGCGGCCAATATCGGCGTGGCGGTGGCCAATGGCGTGGTCACGCTGACGGGCCATGTGCCGACCTATGCGCAGAAAAGCACGATCGAGAAAGCGGTTCGCCGCGTCAAAGGCGTCAAGGCCATCGCCGAGGAGATCGAGGTGCGTCCGTTCGGCGCCAACCGCACCGCCGACGACGAGATCGCCAGGCGCGCGGTCGACACGATCAGCTGGAACACATCGGTTCCGAGCGAGTCAGTCCAGGTCAAGGTCCAGAAGGGCTGGGTGACGCTGACCGGCAAGGTCGAGTGGCGCTACCAGAAGACGGCGGCCGCCGATGCGGTCCGCGACCTGGCGGGTGTGGTCGGCGTCCAGAACGAGATCACGGTCGAGGCGCATGCCTCGGTCCTCGACATCAAGAAGCGCATCGAGGACGCCCTGAAGCGCAGCGCCGAGGTCGAGGCGCAGGCGATCCAGGTGCATGTCCTCGACGGCGGCAAGGTCACGCTAGAAGGCCGCGTCCATGACCTGTCCGAGCGCAGCGCCGCCGCGCGCGCCGCCTGGGCGGCGCCGGGGGTCAACATGGTGGATGACCGCCTCACAATTGGCTGAGCCGCGCAGGGACGGCACCGATCATGGCGGGCGGACCTGCTCCGCCTTCCATCGGCATTTCGGTCATGGATGGCAGTCATGAAGGCAATGGTGCTTGAAAGGGTCGGCAGCCCCCTGGTCTTGACCGAGCGCGCCGATCCGATGCCCGGGCCGGGCGAGGTCCGGCTCAAGGTCGAGGCCTGCGCGGTCTGCCGGACCGACCTTCATGTCGTGGATGGCGACCTCGCGCATCCGAAGCTGCCGCTCGTGCCGGGCCATGAGATCGTCGGCATCATCGACCTGGCGGGCGAAGGCGTCGACAGGGCAAGGATTGGCCGCCGCGCCGGCGTTCCCTGGCTCGGCCATACATGCGGCGCGTGTCCCTATTGCCGGTCGCAGGCGGAGAACCTGTGCGATGATCCGCTGTTTACCGGCTACACGCGGGACGGGGGTTTCGCCACCCATGTCGTGGCCGATGCCGCCTTTGCCTTCGATCTCGACCAGGACGCCGGCGCGGTCGCGCAGGCGCCCTTGCTGTGCGCCGGCCTCATTGGCTGGCGTTGCCTGAAGAAGGCGGGGGAAGGCAAGCGGATCGGCCTCTACGGCTTCGGCGCCGCCGCCCATATCATCGCCCAGGTCTGCACCTGGCAGGGGCGCGACGTCTATGCCTTCACGCGGCCCGGCGATGACGAGGCGCAGCGCTTCGCCAGGAGCCTGGGCGCCGTGTGGGCCGGAGGCTCCGATCAGGCGCCGCCTGTTGGGCTGGACGCGGCGATCATCTTCGCGCCGGTCGGCGACCTCGTGCCGGCGGCCTTGCGGGCAGTCCGCAAGGGCGGGCGGGTGGTCTGCGGCGGCATCCACATGAGCGACATCCCCTCCATGCCCTATTCGATCCTGTGGGAGGAGTGGCAGCTGATGTCTGTCGCCAACCTGACACGGCAGGACGCGGAGGAGTTCTTTCCCGTGGCGAGGCAGGCCGGGGTGAGGACATACACCACGACCTACCCGCTCGACCGTGCCAACGAGGCGCTTGCCGACCTGCGCGCCGGCCGCCTCAGCGGCGCGGCGGTGCTGGTGCCTTAATCCAGGCCTTTCCGATCCCGCCGGACTTTCTCAAGCCGCCATGATCGCCGACTGGATCGACGCGTCGGTTTGGCCGCTCAGGTCCTTGCCGATTTCGCCGACCAGCCGTCCGGTCAGCGTGCCGTGGAAATGCTTGCGCAACTCGCCCAGGGACCGCGGATCGGCGATCACCAGCAGTTGCTGGATTCGACCGGCGAGCACTTCGGCATTGAGATGCTTGGCCGCGCCCGCGATGAAGTCGTCCTCTTTCAGCCGCCCGTCGTCGGGGTTGGCCGTGCTGCTCCGATGACGGGTGCCGGACCCCGCATGGCCGGAACCGACTTCCGGATCGGGCAGGCTGACCAGATCAACATGAGGCTCGTGCCCCTTGTTGCGGAAAAGCCGCAGCCTGCCGCCGTCGACAACGGCCACGGTGGCGCCATTTGGTAGGATCATGTCTCTCTCCGTTCAGGTTCAGGGCTTTTCGACCGATGTCACGCGATAGGTGTGCATGGTCCCCTGCGAGGTCAGCGAAACATATTCGCCGGTTAGGAAACGCTCTTCGCCAAAGCGGAAACCCGGCTCGTCGTCCTGGTCGCCTTGCTCATAGTCGAAATACCACTGGCCGCCGGGCTTGCGCCGCAGCCGGCCGATCCGGTCGTCTTCGCCGGCCCTGAAACGTCGCACGCGGCATGCCGCCTGGTGGGGCTTCCATTCTGCCGCATCCACGCGGCCATCGTCCTCGAGCGGCATCAGTATATCGTACCCCTCCTTGCTGTCGCCCAGCGGATGGCCGCGCTCGCGGGCCAGCTCCAGTCGCACGTGGCGGAATTTCGCCGTGAGGTCCTTCTTCTCGGTCATGACGTCTCCTTCGCTCATGGCTCGTGATTACGCCTTGCCGGCAGTAGCACCTTGATCCGCGTCAAGTGCTTGGTCGGCGGTCGCGACGCCTTGATACATCGCAAGGATTGGCGGCGGCGCTTCCGATATCGGGGAGCAGAAACCGGAGCCCGCTCATGACCATTCGCAACCTTCACCATGCCATGACGGCGAAGTCCGTCGCCGTGATCGGCGCGTCGACCCGGCCTGGCTCCGTCGGCCGCGTCGTGCTCGACAACATCGTCAAGGGCGGGTTCGCAGGCGAGATCTGGCCGGTGAACCCGGGATACGCAGCGATAGACGGGCTGCCCTGCCACGCGCGCGTCGCCGACCTTCCCGGCATTCCCGACCTCGCTATCATCGTGACACCGGCAGCGACGGTGCCGGGCCTTATCCGCGAGCTTGGCGAGAAGGGAACCCGCGCCGCGGTCGTCATCACCGCCGGGCTGACGCATGAAAACGGGCTGAGGCAGGCAATGCTCGACGCCGCGAAGCCTTATTTGTTGCGCGTCATCGGCCCCAACACGGTCGGGCTGATGGTTCCACCCCTGATGCTCAATGCCAGCTTCGCCCATATGGCCGCGGCACCGGGCGACATCGCGCTGCTGTCGCAGTCCGGCGCGATCGCCACCGCGCTGATCGACTGGGCGGCCGACAACGGCATCGGCTTCTCGCGCATCGTCTCGCTTGGCGACATGGCCGATGTCGATGTCGGCGATTGCCTCGATATGCTTGCCAACGACCCGGGGACGCGGGCGATCGTGATGTATCTCGAATCCGTCCCCAACCCGCGCAAGTTCATGTCGGCGGCACGCGCCGCCGCCCGGCTGAAACCGGTGATCGCCATCAAGCCGGGCCGGCATGCCGAAGCCGCGAAAGCCGCCGCCACGCACACGGGCGCCCTGTCGGGAGCGGATCGGGTGGCGGACGCCGCCTTGCGTCGCGCCGGGATCCTGCGCGTGGATGACCTCGCCGACCTGTTCGACGCAACCGAAACGATCGCGCGCTTTGCCCCGCTGGAGCGCGCCAGGGTGGGCATCGTCACCAATGGCGGCGGCGCCGGCGTGCTGGCCGTGGACAGGCTGATGGATCGCGGCGGCGAGTTGGCGACGCTTGACGCCGACACGATCGCGGCTCTCGACCTGGCCATGCCGGCGAACTGGTCTCGCGCCAATCCGGTCGACATCATCGGCGATGCTCCGCCCGAACGCTACCGCGCCGCGCTCGAGGCGGTGGCGGCCGATCCGGGCACGGACGTGCTGCTGGTGATGAATTGCCCCACCGGCGTCGCCTCGTCGGCGGATGCCGCGGCCGCGGTCGCTTCGCTGGTCCGCGACGGCACCATTGGCGGGAAACCCGTGCTCACCTGCTGGCTGGGCGAGCATACCGCCCGCGAGGCCAGGCGGCTGCTGCGGCAGGCGGGGGTTGCGACCTACGAGACGCCGGCCGCCGCGGCCACCGCCGTTTCCTATCTGATCGACTGGTCGCGGGCGCAAAAGGCTCTCTCCCGCGTGCCGTCCGTGCAGGACGATGGGGCCACGCGCGACCATGCGACGGTGCGGTCGATCTTCCGGATGGCCGCGGCCGACGGACGGCGCATGCTGACCGAACCCGAAGCCAAGGCCGCCATTGCCGCCTACGGCATTCCGGTGCCGGAGACGGTGGTGGCGGCTACCGACGATGAGGTCGGGCGCGCGGCGGAACACCTGCTGAAGAGTTCGCAAAAAGTCGTCGTCAAGCTGCTTTCCAAGACTGTGACGCACAAGTCGGATGCGGGGGGCGTGGTGCTGAACATCGAGACCGCGCAAGGCGCGCGCGAGGCGGCCGGGGCCATCCGCCGGCGCATCCGCGAGAACCTGCCCGATGCCGGCATGGAAGGCTTTGCCGTGCAGCCGATGATCCATCGCAAGCATGCGCAGGAGCTGATCCTTGGCATCAGCCGCGATCCCGTCTTCGGGCCGGTCGTACTGTTCGGGGCAGGCGGCGTGGCGGTGGAGATCATGGACGATACCGCGATCGCGCTGCCGCCGCTGGACGATGTGCTGGCGGGCGACCTGATCGCCCGCACACGGATCGGCCGGTTGCTCGCCGGCTTCCGCGACCGCCAGCCGGCCGATGACATGGCCATCAGGCGCGCGCTTTGCGGGCTGTCGCGGATGATCGTCGATTTCCCGTGCATCATCGCGATGGACATCAACCCGCTGCTTGCCGACAGCGACGGCGTCATCGCGCTCGATGCCCGCATCGAGATCGACCCGGCGGCGGTCGAACTGCCCGGCCCCAACGCCGATCTCGCCATCCGTCCCTATCCGGCGGAATGGGCGAAAGATGTGCGTCTCGACGACCGGACTTACCATGTGCGGCCGATCCGGCCGGAAGATGCCGCGCTCTATCCCGATTTTCTCGCCAAGACATCGCCGGATGATATCCG
>NZ_JBAZUD010000123.1:0-15708 GCF_041661565.1 Mesorhizobium sp. | reverse complement strand
GTAGGTTCCACCGAAGGAACGGTAGCCGCGATTGAAGCTGGCGATGAAGCGGGCGCGCCGGTCGGCGTCCGGGTTTTCCGACTCAAGCAGTTTTCCCATCTCCGCCCGCCACTGGTCGCCTTTCTCACCGCATAGATTGCGAAGAAAATGCAGCGATCCGAGAACCTCCGCCAGCCGCATCAAGCCGGGTTCGAACGGCGCCTCCGCACTGACAGCGGCTCGTGTCGAGATGGCCACGCTGACGGCAAGGCAGACTGCGAGGAGCATCGATCGACGTTTCATGGTCCTTCTCCGCCTAACGGCGTAGCCGTTATGGCCTGGCTAACGGCGTAGCCGTTTTGGTCCGCCTAACCGCGTAGCCGTTATGTCTGGGCTAGCGGCGCCGAGCGGCGTGGGCCGTCGTGGTGGCAAACGGCACAAGTCCTTTTGGCGAAACAATTTGTCGCCCGCAAGGCGATTTTCAGGACCGCGTCCGGGGGGCTGGACGCGCACCGAGGAGTTCCTCGGCGACGGCGAAGACCGAACCGGCCAGCGGCAAGGCGCTCATGTCGTCGAGGGTGTAGAACGCCGCGGTCTCGGCGTCGTCGCTGGCGACGGCGTCGCCGCCGGCATAGGTGGCGCCGAACACGGTCAGCCGATAATCGACCGGGTGGCCGTCATCCCTGCCATCGACATGGATTTCCCGCAGTGGCCGGTAATCGGTGGCGTGCAGGCCGGTCTCTTCGAGGAGTTCACGCTGTACGGCGTCGGCAAGCGTTTCGCCCGGCTCGACCTTGCCGCCGGGAAAGGCGTAGAGGCCCCGTGAAGGCTGGCGCGCCCGCTTGACCAGAAGCACCGTGTCGTCACGGACCACCGCGACCGAAACTGCCGGAAGCGTGACGCGGATTTCGTTCATGGCCAACCTCTCAAAGCACAAGCTGCTGTGGGCCGGCTTGCTTCGGAGAGCTTTAGCGGTTGCGGTGCTGCTGTTCCATCGCCACTTTCGTGCGTAGCCATTTTAAGGGCAGGATCCATTCATCATGTGCGCACGCTTCGCCTTGACCGCGACGCCGGATCAGACAGCCGCCTTCCTCGACGTGGTGGCGCTCGAGGATTTCCCGGCACGCTACAACATCGCGCCGACTCAGCCGATTCTGACGACGATTGCCGGCGTCGCGCCGGCTGTCGGCTCAAATCTGCCGAACCGGCAGCCGCTGCTGGTGCGATGGGGACTGCTCCCTGCCTGGGTCAGGGACGTCAGGGATTTTCCGTTGCTGTTCAACGCGCCATCGGAAAGCGCGATCGAGAAGGCTTCGTTCAAAGCCGCCATGCGCCATCGCCGCGCCCTGGTTGCGGCATCGGGGTTCTATGAATGGCGGCGAACCGGTGGCAGGAAGGGCCAGGCCTACTGGATCCGGCCCAGGCAGGGCGGGCTGATTGCCTTTGCCGGCCTGATCGAAACCTACGCCGAGCCTGGCGGTTCGGAGATGGACACCGGCGCCATCCTGACCGTGCAAGCCAATGCCGACATCGCTCATATCCACGACCGCATGCCGGTCATGATCGATACGCGGGATTTTGAACGCTGGCTGGACTGTCGGACTCAGGAGCCGCGCGATGTCGCCGACCTGCTACGGCCGGCACCGCCGAATTTCTTCGAGGCAATTCCAGTATCCGACCTTGTCAACAAGGTCGCCAACACCGGACCAGCTATCCAGGAGAGGGGCGTCGCGGCGACGGAGCCCAAAAATGGCAGGGGCCGGAAGCCGGCCGCGGATGACGGCCAGATGACGCTGTTTTAGCGGCTTTAGCGGCCGTCGCGGTTTCGAGTCATGAGATGCCCATATCCGGCGCCCTGGGCACCGGCCGCGCGTCTCAGCCAGCGCGAGGCGATATGATCTTCTGCGCCGGCTTGTTCTTCTTCGCGGTGTGGAGAAGGGCGGCGACGATCGCCGCCGGGCCGATTGCGCGATAGTGGTTGGTCAGCGCCGGGTGCTTGGAGCGGTTGGACTCTTGCTTGCTTCGGAGCATGGTTTTCTTCCCAGGTAACATTTCCGTGTCATGGTCTGATGGCCGAATCCGACCAAATCGTGACGTCTGGTCCTCTAGCCGGCGAATGTTTCATGACTGTGCCGACATGTTTAATAAAATGTTTCAGTGTGCGATTACCTGTGATCCAGCGACGCTTTTGTGGACACTAGCGACTTGACGGCAACACTGGCCAAGGCGATAAAGCCGCCGATGAAAACGTCTTTCGCCATTTGTGGCATTTGCATTATTGGCTAGCTTCGCGCTGGTCCGGACGTTTTCGCCTCATCTTTCCCCAGATTGGACAAACGCCCCGGCCAGCAGGCTGGAGTCCGTCTTGCGTCTCGGCGCGGTGTGGACTTCCAAGTACAACAGACCGGGAAGGCACGAATGTCTGACGCATCGCAGGGCCTGCGCCTCTACAACACGCTGACGCGGAGCAAGGAGGATTTCGTCCCGATCGATCCGCTGAATGTGCGCATTTATGTCTGCGGCCCGACGGTCTACGACTTTGCCCACATCGGCAACGCCAGGCCGGTGATCGTCTTCGACGTCCTGTTCCGCCTGCTGCGGCACGTCTACGGCGAGGCGCATGTCACCTATGTGCGCAACATCACCGATGTCGACGACAAGATCAACGCGCGCGCCCTGCGTGATTTCGGCGGCGAGATCGCGTCCGGGGCACTTTCGCTCAACGAGGCGATCCGGCGGGTCACCGAAAAGACCGCCGACCAGTTCCACAAGGACGTGGCGGCGCTCGGATGCCTGGAGCCGACATTCGAGCCACGCGCCACTGAATTCGTCGAGCCCCGCGCCGATGGCAAGGCCGACATGATCAGCTTGATTCAAAGCCTTATCGAACGCGGGCATGCCTATGTCGCCGCAGGAGAAGTCTTGTTCGACACGGCGTCGATGCCCGACTATGGACAATTGTCGAAGCGCAATCTCGATGAGCAGCAGGCCGGTGTTCGCATCTCGGTCGACGCGCACAAGAAGAACCCCGGCGACTTCGTGCTGTGGAAGCTGTCGTCGCCGGAGGAGCCGGGCTGGAAGTCGCCTTGGGGCAGGGGCCGGCCGGGCTGGCATATCGAGTGCTCCGCCATGTCGGCCGCCTATCTCGGCGAGGTCTTCGACATCCATGGCGGCGGCCTCGATCTGATCTTCCCGCATCACGAGAACGAAATCGCCCAGTCGCGCTGTGCTCACGGCACCGATGTGATGGCCAACGTCTGGATGCACAACGGCTTCCTGCAGGTCGAAGGCCAGAAGATGTCGAAGAGCCTCGGCAATTTCTATTCGATCAACGAGTTGCTCGAGACCAAGACCTTTGGCGGCCGCGAATGGCCGGGCGAGGTGCTGCGTCTGGCGATGCTGATGACCCACTACCGCGAGCCGATCGATTTTTCCGTACGCAAGCTGGAAGAGGCCGAGAACACGCTGCGCAAATGGAAGCGGGCGGCGGATCTGGCGACCTCGGCGGCAGCGCGGTTGCCTGCCGAGGTTCTCGCCGCGTTGTCCGATGATCTCGCCACCTACGCCGCATTCCAGGTGCTGACGCGGTTGGCGGGCGAGGCCGCGGATGACAACGAGGCGGCATCATCGCTGAAGGCGTCGCTGCTGTTCCTCGGCTTCGACGTCGCCTCGGCGACTGTGAATGAGGACAACGTTTCCAGGGCGATCGTCGATCGCCTTGCGCTCATCGCCGCCAAGAACTGGACGGAGGCCGATCGCATCCGCGACGAATTGCTGGCGCAAGGCGTGCAGTTGAAGGACGGCAAGGACCCGGTTACCGGCGAACGTGTGACGACGTGGGAGGTCAAGCGGTGAGGCTGGTGCCAGGCGCCCCAACAAGGTCGGCCGAGGCGTTGGTGACAGCCAATCTCCCCCCTTGCGGGGGAGATGCCCGGCAGGGCAGAGGGGGGTGTGAGGAAACGCCAAGGTCTCCGTTTGCCCACCCTCGCTCCAATCATTTCCTGAGAAGGAAACGATCACCAGTTGATGGGCTGGCGGGACAGCACCCCCCTCTGCCCTGCCGGGCATCTCCCCCGCAAGGGGGGAGATCAGCCCTCCTCGCCGATTTCGTTAATGACCGGCGGGGGGATGTCTAATGGGTCACGATCTCGTTCCGTCACGCCACCGCCGGAATGCAAAAACCATGCGTCGTGTCATGACCGAAGCAGAGTTGAGGCTATGGAATGAGTTACGTGCCCATCGGCTGATGGGGATGAGCTTTCGCCGGCAGGTGCCGATTGGCCCCTATATCGTGGATTTTGCCTGCTCGGCTCATAGCCTCATTGTTGAGGTCGATGGCAGTCAGCACGCTGACGCGGAGCATCTGCAATATGACGAGCCACGAAGCGTCTATTTGAAGGCCAGCGGCTGGACCATCCTGCGCTTCTGGAATGACGACGTCATTCGCGATATCGACAATGTCTGCCAGCACATCGTGATCGAGGCCGGTCTGGCCGTTGCGGAAGTGCGGGCGGGCAAACCGGCGAGGGAGGCTGTACCATGATCGACCATCTTGGCATCAACGTTGCCGATTTCGATGCGTCGAAGGCTTTCTACGACAAGGCCATGGCGCCGTTGGGCGCGTCCTTGCTTTACATGGTGCCACAGGAATACACCGGCGGCGCCAAGGTTGGCGGATATGGCCGCGACCGGCCGGTGTTCTGGCTGCATGCCGGCAAGGACAAGCCGAAAGATCATCAGCACGTCGCCTTCACCGCGCGCAGCCGCGCCAAGGTCGACGCCTTCCATGCCGCGGCGCTCGCCGCCGGCGGCGAGGACAATGGCGCGCCTGGCCTGCGCCCGCATTATCATGCGAACTACTATGGCGCCTTCGTCTTCGATCCTGACGGCAACAATGTCGAAGCCGTCTGCCATCAACCGGAGTGACCTGCGATGAGCCTCGACAATCGGCCGATCTACACTGGTGGTTGCCAATGCGGTGCGGTGCGGTTTCGCGTCGAGGGCGCGCTTGGCGACGCCTCGGTCTGCCATTGCCGCATGTGCCAGAAGGCCTTCGGTTCGTTCTACGCGCCGCTGGTTTCGGTGCATGGCGCCAGGCTCGACTGGACGCGCGGTGAGCCGAAATACTTCCGCTCGTCCAACAAGGTCGACCGTGGCTTTTGCGCCAATTGCGGCACGCCGCTGACCTTCACCGCGCCGGATGGCGTCGGCCTCGCCATCGGCGCCTTCGACAACCCGGCGGAAATCGTGCCGCTGGTCCAGTGGGGCATCGAGGCAAAGCTGCCCTATGTCGACACGATCCCTCAATTGCCGGGCGAGGACACGATGGCCGATCTGTCGTCGGCCACCTATCTGGCCGACCTCGTCTCCTACCAGCACCCCGATCACGACACCGAACAATGGCCGCCAAAGGAAAAGCCATGACCGAGACAATACGAACCGGAGGTTGCCAATGTGGAGCGGTGCGCTTCCGCATTCATGGGGCGCTCGGCCGTCCGTCCATCTGCCACTGCCGGATGTGCCAGAAACAGTTCGGCTCGTTTTTCGGCGCCCTGGTGACGGTGCCGAAGGACGGTGTCGAATGGACCCATGAGGAGCCGAGTTATTTCCAGTCGTCGGTCAACATCGATCGCGGCTTCTGCGCCCGTTGCGGCACGCCGCTGACCTACAGGCAGCCCGGCGGACTGGAGATTGCCATCGGCGCCTTCGACGACCGGTCCGATCTCTCCCCGCAGATCCAGGTCAATTACGCGGCGCGGCTGCCATGGGTGGAAACCATTTTCGACCAACCCGTCCATCAGGATCCCGACTATTACAACAGGCAGGAATCCATCATCTCCTTCCAGCATCCCGACCATGAAACGGCGGATTGGCCAACCAAGGGTTTGCAACTATGAGCAGTCAATTGCGCACGCTTTATCCCGAGATCGAGGCCTTCGATTCCGGGGTGCTGGATGTCGGCGACGGCCATCAGGTCTACTGGGAGCGTTCCGGCACCAGGGGCGCCAAGCCGGCGGTGTTCCTGCATGGCGGGCCGGGCGGCACCATCTCGCCAAAACACCGGCGGCTGTTCGATCCGAAACTCTACGACGTCATCCTGTTCGACCAGCGCGGTTGCGGAAAATCGACCCCCAACGCCTCGCTCGAGGCCAACACGACCTGGCATCTCGTCGCCGACATCGAGCGCCTGCGCGAGATGGCTGGCTTCGACAAATGGCTGGTGTTCGGCGGTTCGTGGGGCTCGACGCTGGCGCTGGCCTATGCCGAGACCCATCCCGAGCGCGTCAGCGAACTGGTGGTGCGCGGCATCTACACGCTGACGCGTGCCGAGCTCGAGTGGTACTATCAGTTCGGCGTCTCGGAAATGTTCCCCGACAAATGGGAGAGGTTCCTGGCGCCGATCCCGGAGGCCGAACGCGGCGACATGATGGCGGCCTACCGCAAGCGGCTGGTGGGCGACGATCGCAAGGCGCAGATCGAGGCTGCCCGCGCCTGGAGCCTTTGGGAAGGCGAGACGATCACGCTGCTGCCGGAGCCTGAAACCAGCGGTCCGTTCGGCGAGGACGACTACGCGGTCGCTTTCGCCCGTATCGAGAACCACTATTTCGTTCATGCCGGCTGGCTCGAAGAGGGGCAATTGCTGCGCGATGCGCACAGGCTGCGCGACATCCCCGGCACCATCGTTCATGGCCGCTATGACATGCCGTGCCCGGCGCGTTACGCCTGGGCGCTGCACAAGGCTTGGCCGAAGGCTGACTTTCACCTCATTGAAGGCGCCGGCCACGCCTTCTCCGAACCCGGCATCCTCGACCAGCTGGTCCGGGCGACGGACAAGTTCGCGGGCAAATGATGACCCGCGAGCGGCTCTATCTCTTCGACACGACCCTGCGCGATGGCCAGCAGACGCCGGGCGTCGACTTTTCCGTCGAGGACAAGATCGCCATCGCAAGACTGCTCGACGAGTTCGGCATCGATTATGTCGAAGGCGGCTATCCCGGCGCCAACCCGACCGACACCGCCTTCTTCCAGGAGAAGCGCACGGCGCGTGCCAAGTTCGTCGCCTTCGGCATGACCAAGCGGGCAGGCGTGTCGGCTTCGAACGATCCCGGCCTGGCTGCGCTCGTGCAGTCCAGGTCGGACGCCATCTGCTTCGTCGCCAAGAGCTGGGACTATCATGTCCGCGTCGCTTTGGGCTGCACCAATGAGGAGAATCTCGAGGCGATCAAGGCATCGGTCGAGGCAGCTGTCGCTTCCGGCAAGGAGGCGCTTGTCGATTGCGAGCACTTCTTCGACGGCTTCAAGGCCAACCCCGAATATGCGCTGGCCTGTGCCAGGACCGCCTATGATGGCGGCGCGCGCTGGGTGGTGCTGTGCGATACCAACGGCGGCACTCAGCCCTCGGAAGTCCGTGCCATCGTCGAGAAGGTCGTCGCCTCGGGCATTCCCGGCGCCAATCTGGGCATCCATGCCCATGACGACACCGGCCAGGCGGTCGCCAATTCGCTGGCCGCCGTCGAGGCCGGCGTGCGCCAGATCCAGGGCACGCTCAACGGCCTTGGCGAACGTTGCGGCAATGCCAATCTGATCTCGATCGTGCCCACCCTTGCGCTGAAGCCGGCTTTTTCCACCCGCTTCGAAACCGGTATCTCGGCGCAGGCCCTCGCCGGCATCTCCAGGCTCTCCCGCGCGTTCGACGAATTGCTGAACCGCGCCCCCGAAGCACAGGCGCCCTATGTCGGCGCCTCGGCCTTCGCCACCAAGGCCGGTATCCATGCCTCGGCATTGGCCAAGGAGCCGGCGACCTATGAGCATGTGCCTCCGGAAGCGGTCGGCAACCGCCGCCGGGTCATGGTTTCGGACCAGGGCGGCAAGGCCAATTTCCTGGCCGAACTGAAGCGGCGCGGCATCGACGTGCCGAGGGACGATCACCGGCTCGACGCGCTGATTTCCGTGGTCAAGGAGCGTGAAGCCGAAGGCTACGCCTATGAAGGCGCCGACGCCTCCTTCGAACTGCTGGCACGCAAGATGCTGCACGGCCTGCCCGAATTCTTTGCCGTCACCTCGTTTCGCTGCATGGTCGAGCGCCGCTTCGACGCCAACGGCCAGCTGAAGACGGTGTCGGAAGCGATCGTGAAGGTGTTGGTCGACGGCGAGGAAAAGATGTCCGTCGCCGAAGGCCACGGCCCGGTGAATGCGCTCGACCTCGCGCTGCGCAAGGACCTCGGCAAATTCCAGGGCGAGATCGCCGATCTGGAACTCGCCGACTTCAAGGTGCGCATCCTCAATGGCGGGACCGAGGCGATCACCCGCGTGCTCATCGAATCCCATGACGGGACCGGGGCCCGCTGGTGGACGGTCGGCGTTTCCGAAAACATCATCGACGCCTCCTTCCAGGCGCTGATGGATTCCATCGTCTACAAGCTGATGAAGAACCGCGAGATGGCCGGGTTGGTGGCGGCGGAGTAACTGAACCATCAGCGAAACTCCATTGATCCATCACAACTTTGCGATGGTCTTGCCAAGGTGACTGGGCCATAGCGTTGGCCCATGGCCACTGAAGCAATGACCCTGAATGCGAATGCAAAGGGCAGGCGGGGCTTCCTGCTTGCGCTGGGCGCCTATCTCCTGTGGGGGTTGCTGCCTTTCTACATGAAGGCCGTGGCTCATCTGCCGCTCGCCGAAGTCATCGCCAACCGGATCGTCTGGTCCGTGCCGATCGCCGCTGCTGTCCTGGTCTGGGCAGGACGCACCGCGGATTTCAAGGTGGCGCTGCGTTCGCCGCGCACCATCGCCATGGCCGCACTCACGGCAGCGCTGATCTCGGTCAACTGGGGCATCTATGTCTGGGCGATCGCCGTCGACCGCACGGTCGAGACCGCGCTCGGCTACTACATCAACCCGCTGGTCAACGTCGTCGTCGGCGCGCTGCTGCTTGGCGAGCGGCTCGACAGGCTGCGGGTCGCGGCGGTGGTGCTGGCGGCGGTCGCGGTCGCGGTGCTGACCTTCGAGGGCGGCAAGCTGCCCCTGGTGTCCCTGGCATTGGCGTTTTCCTTCGCCGCCTACGGTTTCTTCCGCAAGACGCTGCCGATCGGCCCGAGCCAGGGCTTCCTGCTCGAAGTGCTTCTGCTGTCGGTGCCGGCCCTCGGCTACATCTTCTATCTGATCGCGACCGGGCAGGACCATCTCGTATCCGGCGATACGACCGATACGGCATTGCTGATCGGATGCGGCCCGATCACGTCGATACCGCTGCTGCTGTTCGCGTTCGGCGCCAAGCTGTTGCGCCTCTCCACCATCGGCATCATGCAATACATCGCACCGACCATGGTCTTCCTGATCGCCGTCCTGATATTCAATGAGCCTTTCGACACCGTCCAGGCCGTTGCCTTCGCTCTGATCTGGGCAGCTTTGGCCATCTATTCCTGGTCGATGTTCCGGGGTCGCGAAATTCGGGCTGCAGTGCCCGCAGCAAGCTAAGGGGCCTCGGATGTATGTCCTGCATATCGCCAACAAGAACTACTCTTCGTGGTCGCTTAGGCCATGGGTGCTGATGCGGACGCTGGACATCCCGTTCGAGGAGCGGCTGACGCCATTTCCGACCGGATCGAGCTGGGATCTCTACCGGCCATTCTCGCCCAGCGGCCGCGTGCCGTGCCTGATCGACGATGGCTGGGCGGTCTGGGATTCACTTGCCATCATCGAATATCTGGCGGAACGCCACCATGGCGTCTGGCCGGTTGAGGCCAAGGTCCGCGCCTGGGCGCGGTCCGCCGCCGCCGAGATGCATTCGAGCTTCACGGCGCTCCGCAACGACTGCCCGATGAATTGCGGTGTGCGTGTGGAGCCGATGCCGATGTCCGACGCGCTGAAGCAGGACCTCTTTCGCCTCGGCGATCTTTGGAATGATGGCCTAGCCCGTTTCGGCGGCCCGTTCCTGGCCGGAGCTCATTTCACCGCCGTGGACGCCTTCTTCGCCCCGGTGGCGTTTCGGGCCCAGTCCTATGGGCTTGCTTTCGAGGGTGCGGCTGCCGCCTATCCGGCGCACCTGCTAGCCCTGCCGGCAATGCGCGACTGGTATGCCGACGCCATTGCCGAGACATGGCGTGAGCCGGGCCACGAGGCGGAAGTCGCGTCCGCCGGCACCGTCACCGAGGATTGTCGCGCTACGGCCTAAGGTCGCGGCGTCGTCGTCAAAGTCCTCGGCCAAGCCGCCTGACAAACATGAAGGTGGCTGCCGCGATAACCAGCGATACGCCCGTCACCACCCAGAAGCCCATTGGCGTGTCGAGCAGTGGCAGCCCGCCGACATTCATGCCGAACAGGCCGGAAATGATCGTCATCGGCAGCAGCACCGCCGTCATGACGGAAAGGACATAGAGCAACTGGTTCGACTGCATGGTCAGCTTGGCCATCAGCTCATCCTGCAACAGCCTTGTGCGTGCCTGCAGCTGTTCGCCGTCATGATAAAGCGTGTGAGCCCGATGCGAGAGCCTCGCCGCCATGGCGGTGAGCGGCTCGGACAGTTCTTCGCGATGGGAATGCTCGAGATGCCGGAACAGGTTGGTGAGCGTCGCCATCTGCCGATGGATCACCACCAGCTGCCGCCGCGCCTCGACCAGGGACTGGCGTTCATTGTGCCATGCATCGCGCACGACGCGATCCTCGATGCCGTCGAGCGTGTCGCCGAGCTTGCCAAGTTCGCGCGCCATGCCGTCGAGCGACTGGCCCATGACTGCTTCGATCAGTTCCGCCGGCGAACGGAATTTGCGCGATCCGTTCTCCACCGCCTTGCGCACGGCGTCGACCGATTCCAGCGGTTGCTTACGGGCGCCGATTAGCATCGTATCGTTGAAGGCGAAACGGAAATGCACGAGCCCGCGCGCTTCCGAAAAATCGTGCCTCAGGTCCGGCAGGTCGCCGAACAGCCAGTTGTCCTCGTAGTCGATGTGGCAGCCATGGCTGGGCGCCAGGAACGCATCGCGTGCCGGGGCAGGCAACGCCTTCTCGGCGCTTATCTCCTGGCGGGCATGCAGATCGGTGATCTGGTAGCTGCGCCACGTCCATGCCGCCTGCGTGGGATCCTTGGTGCGCAAGCCGTCGGCGGTGAAATGATAGATGAAGAACAGCCCGTGCTCATCGGGCAGGTAAGGCGACAGGTCGGTGCCTTCCTGGGCGAGAGCGATATTCATGGGCGGAGTGCCGGGACTGGGTTTCGATATGGCGCCGCGTGGCAGCCACGCAGTCTCCAATTCCTAGCACGAGCGGACCTGGTTTCGTGTGACGGATTTTTGACAGTCGATCACGTCTGTCGCTCTGGCGGGACGGTAGGGCAGTAGGGCAGATGCCTTCTAAACATACTGCCTCCTGCCGTACTCCCTATTCCTACATCTTGTCGATTACCGACTGCACGCCTTCGGTCGGCGCATCGACCGACGAGCCCGCCACCATGATGGCGGCGACGATGGCTTCGGGGTCTTCCACGACCAACGGCTTGACCCGCTGCGCGGTGTGGATGAAGCCTTCCGCCGCCATGTGATCAAGCAACGCCAGCATCGGATCCCAAAATCCGTTGACGTTGCCGAAGACGATCGGCTTGCGGTGATGTCCAAGCTGTGCCCAGGTCATGATCTCGACGATCTCCTCGACTGTGCCGATACCGCCGGGCAGCGCCACAAAGGCGTCGGATTTCTCGAACATCCTGTGTTTGCGCTCATGCATGTTGTCGGTGATCAGCAACTCGTCGAGGCGGTCAAGCGCGGTTTCCGTTGCCTCCATGTTGATCAGGAAGCGCGGGATGATGCCCGTCACCTTGCCGCCGGCCTTGAGCGCGCCTTCGGCGACGGCGCCCATGATGCCCTTGGTGCCGCCGCCATAGACCAGCCGCAGCCCTGCCTTGGCAATCGAGCGCCCAAGCAGGTGTCCGGCCTTGGCATGACTTTCATCGCGGCCCGGAGAAGAGCCGCAATAGACGCAGATGGATCGAATCGTGTTCATGGCGATGATTGGTGATAGTGTGTGAAAGTGCGGTCAAGCCCAGATGTCAGGAAGTCCGGGCTTTTTCTGCCGGCCCCCTTTTTCTTGTCGGCTTTGGGAAAACACGCTAGACCGGCATTAGGTGGCTAAGGGGTAGGGGAAAATGGCAACTAATCCACTAAGGGTGATCCTGTTCGCGGCGGGTGGGACCGTCGCGGTTGCGGGTGCCGCCTATGTATCGGGCGCACTGGACCCGTATCTCAACAAGGCCCCACCGGCGCAAGTGGCCGCGTTGCCAGCGCCCGAGGCGCCCAAACCAGCCGATCCCGGCACGGAAGGTCGGCTGCCTGCTGCGCCAGCGCCGCCGGCTGCTCCAGCCACGGCCCCCCAGGCGACGGCTCCCGCCGCACCGACAGCGCCAGCAACCGAGGCGCCCGCTACGGGCGCGCCAGCCACGGAAGCGACGGCTCCGGCCGCGCCGGCAACCGAGGCCTCGGCTCCCGCCGCACCCGCCACGGTCGGCCCGATCGCACCGACGTTCGATGTCGTGCGTGTCGAGAGCAATGGCTCGATTGTCGTCGCCGGCAATGCGGCACCCAATTCGAAGGTCGAGATCCTCAACGGCACGGCCGTGCTTGGTTCGACGGTCGCCGGTCCCGATGGCGCCTTCGTCATCGTGCTGGACGATCCGCTCAAGCCCGGCGACTACACAATCGCGCTTCGCGCAATCGCCGGCGATGCCGTGACCGCCTCGGCGCAGACAGCTGTCGTCTCGGTCCCCAAGGACGCTGCCGGTCAGGTGCTGGCCATGGTCGAGGAACCGGGCAAGCCAGCCGAACTGCTCACCGTTCCCGCGCCCGAGAACAAGCCCGCCGCGCCGGCTGAAGGCGACCAGGCGGCTGCTCCGGCGCCCGCCGCTCCGTCGACGGCAGCGCCGGCGGCCACCGCTCCGGCACCCGCGGCAACAACGCCGGCGCCTGCTGTGGTCGAGGCCGCGCCAGCTCCTGCCGCGCCGGCAACGCCGCCTGCGGCACCCGTGACTGAGCCCAAGATCGTCGTCGAGGCGGTCGAGATCGACGGCAACAAGATCTTCGTCGCCGGTCTCGCCGATGCGGGCCGCAAGGTGCGCGCCTATGCCAACGACATCCTGCTTGGTGACGCGCTGACGTCGCCGGACGGTCATTTCCTGGTCGAGGCCACACGAGACATCCCGGTCGGCAGCTATACCATCCATGTCGATGGTCTCGATGCCAACGGCGTCAAGGTGGTGGCCCGCGCCGCCGTTCCTTTCGAGCGCGAACCGGGTGAGGCGATCGCCGCCGTGGCGCCTGCCGGCACCAAGCCGGCCGAGGCAAAGCCGGCCGCACCCGCCGTCGCCGGCTCGCCCGCCGCTCCGGCTACGGGCACCCCCGCCGTTGTCGCGGCTGCACCGGCCGAACCGGCAACGGCTCCAGCCGCACCGGGCAGCGCGGCGCCCACCCCGGCTCCGGCCGTTGCCGCCGCTCCGGCCGAAACGGCTCCTGCGGCACCCGCTACGGAGGCTCCGGCCGTCGTCGCGGCGGCCACGCCGCCCGGCGACGTGCCCGAGGTCGTGTCGCCCAAGCTCGAACATGCTGACGGCGCCGTCATCATCCGACGCCACGATACGTTGTGGCGAATTTCGCGGCGCGTCTACGGCCATGGCGTGCGTTATTCAACCATCTACCTCGCCAACCAGGACCAGATCAGCGACCCCGATCGGATCTGGCCGGGTCAGGTTTTCAAGGTCCCGGAAAAGTCGAAGGAAGGTGAAGCCGCCGACCTCAAGGCGATGGGCGAGCAGGCGACGACGACACCGACCAAGGCCAATTGATAGGTTGCAGAAGCTCACTATCGGAGACCATCCGGGGTGAGTTGCGGTTATCGCGCCGCGATATCCGGCGCATCGATCACCAAACCGCTGCCCATAAGGGCAGCTTGCTGTCGGCCCGGTCATCGTTTATCGCCGATGGACGATGATCGAATCCCTCGCCCAGTCAGGCAGCCACCACCGTGTCCCGGAAGCTACCGACAGCCGCGCCGTCGCCGTCGGCCTTGCCGCGCTTTCGCATCCGGCGCGGATCGAGATCATAAAACATCTGTCGGCCAGCAGCTCCTGCTGTTGCCGTGACGTGGTTGATCATCTCGACCTGGCGCAGTCGACCGTTTCCCAGCATCTGAAGATACTGGTCGGTGCCGGTCTGGTCCGTTTCGCGTCCGACCGCCAACGCTCGCGCTATGAAGTCGATCGCTCCGCCCTCGCCAGGGTCTCTGCATCGCTCGCCGCGCTCGTCAATTCCTGCTGCTCCGGCCGCTGAAAGATAAGAAGAAAGCACCAGAATGGCCGAAAAAACCGTCTCCTCCGATAGCTCGACATTCAAGACCATGGTCAATCTGTGGCCCTACATGTGGCCGGCGGATCGTGCCGACCTCAGGGCGCGGGTGACCTGGGCGACGCTTCTGCTGGTCGTCGCCAAGCTGACGCTGGTCGCCGGCCCTTATTTCTTCAAATGGGCAACCGATGCGCTAGCCGGGGATTCCAAGTCGGTGCCGCCACTGCCGACCTTTCTGCTGGCGCCCGTCATGCTGGTCATCGCCTACAATGTCGTCCGCCTGGTGCAGCTTGGTTTCAACCAGTTGCGCGACGCCCTGTTTGCCCGCGTCGGCCAGTATGCGGTGCGTCAGCTCGCCTTCCGCACCTTCGTCCATATGCACGAACTGTCGCTGCGCTTCCATCTCGAGCGGCGCACCGGCGGCTTGTCGCGCATCATCGAGCGCGGCACCAAGGGCATCGAGACGATCGTGCGCTTCATCATGCTCAACACGGCGCCGACCATCCTCGAATTCGGCCTGACCACGGGCATCTTCGCCTATACCTATGGCTGGAAATACGTGGTCGTGGTCGCGGTTACCGTCTGTCTGTATGTCTGGTTCACCGTGCGCGCCAGCGACTGGCGCATATCGATCCGTCGCGACATGAACGACAGCGATACCGACGCCAACACCAAGGCCATCGACTCGCTGCTCAACTACGAGACGGTCAAGTATTTCAACAATGAAGGCATGGAGGCCGAGCGCTTCGACCGCTCGATGGCGCGCTACGAGATCGCGGCGACGAGGATCTGGACCTCGCTTGGCTGGCTGAATTTCGGCCAGGGCATCATTTTCGGCCTCGGCACCGTCATCGTCATGTGCATGTCGGCGCTGGAGGTGCAGGCGGGCACCCAGACAGTCGGCGACTTCGTCTTCATCAACGCCATGTTGATCCAGCTTTCCGTGCCGCTCAACTTCATCGGCTTCATCTACCGGGAAATCCGCCAGGGGCTGACCGACATCGAGCAGATGTTCGACCTGCTCGACGTGCCGCCGGAGATCGTCGACAAGCCAGGCGCCAAGCCGCTCGTTGTCAATGCCGGCACGGTCGAATTCCGCGACGTGCATTTCTCCTATGATCCCAACCGCAAGATCCTGAAGGGCGTCAGCTTCGAAGTTCCGGCCGGCAAGACGGTGGCCATCGTCGGACCGTCTGGCGCCGGCAAGTCGACCATATCGCGGCTTCTCTTTCGCTTCTACGATGTCCAGTCCGGTCAGGTGCTGATCGACGGCCAGGATGTCCGCGACGTGACGCAGGAAAGCCTGCGGGCGGTGATCGGCATGGTGCCGCAGGACACCGTGCTGTTCAACGACACAATCGCCTACAACATCCGCTATGGCCGCGTCGGCGCCAGCGAGGACGAT
>NZ_JBAZUD010000122.1:0-16085 GCF_041661565.1 Mesorhizobium sp. | reverse complement strand
AAGCCTTGGTCGCACTGCCGGCGTCGGGGCGGGCGGCAGTCTCTGGTTTGTCGTTCATCGTCGTCCGGTCAATTGTCAGATGTAGTTACGCGTAGGGATCGGGAATGGCAAGCCTTGCAAGCGCGGCACGCTCGATGGCCTCCATCTCCTCGGCCTCGGCATCGGTCTCGTGATCACGGCCGAGCAGGTGCAGCAGGCCATGGATGACGAGATGGGTGATATGGTTCTCGACAGGCTTGTCTTCCAGCGCCGCTTCGTTTGAAACCGTCTCGGCGGCGAGCACGATGTCGCCCAGCATCGGTGGCAGTGGGTTGCCTTGCACATATGGAAAAGCCGGGAAAGACAAGACGTTGGTGGGCTTGTCCTTGCCGCGCCAGCCGGCATTGAGGGCCTGGATATGGGCGTCGTCTGAAAAAACGATGCTGAGTTCGGATTGGCCCGACACGCCGGTCTCGGCGAAGGCAGCATCAACCGCCCTATCGACCAGCCGCGTCAGGCTGGCCTCATCGGGCCAGTCGCCCGCCTCGACCGATATGTCGATGTCGACGGGGGAATGTCCGTCGACGGATAGCTTGTCCTCAGGCATGAAGCCGCATCGCCAGGATCAGTTCTCGGCACCGAGGCCGCGCGCCAGCTTGGCGTCGCGGTCGTAGGCCCTGACGATTTCAGCGACGAGCGGATGGCGGACGACGTCGACATCGTTGAAGCGCACGGTCACCGCGCCCGCCACGCCGTCGAGCACACGCAGGGCTTCAACGAGGCCGGATTTGGTGCTTGGCGGCAGGTCGATCTGGGTCGGATCGCCGGTGACGATCATCCGCGAATTCTCGCCCAGACGCGTCAGGAACATCTTCATCTGCATCGGGGTGGTGTTTTGCGCCTCGTCGAGGATGACGGCCGCGTGCGCCAGCGTGCGGCCGCGCATGAAGGCGAGCGGCGCGATCTCGATGACTTCGGCGGCAATGGCGCGTTCGACCTTGTCGGCCGGCATCATGTCGTAAAGCGCGTCGTAGAGCGGGCGCAGATAGGGATCGACCTTTTCCTTCATGTCGCCCGGCAGGAAGCCGAGCCGCTCGCCGGCCTCGACCGCCGGCCGCGACAGGATGATGCGTTCGACCATGCCGCGTTCGAGCAGCATCGCCGCATGCGCCACCGCCAGGTAGGTCTTGCCGGTGCCGGCCGGGCCGATGCCGAACACCAGCTCCGAGCGCTCCAGCGCCCGCATATAGGCGTCCTGGTTCAACGAGCGGGCATAGATCGTCTTCTTGCGGGTGGATATCTGCGCGGCCGAGACCTTGCCCCTGCGCTCCAGCGTCGGCAGCGTCAGCTGGTCATCGGCGGCGATCGCCATGCGGACCGCCCCGTCGACGTCGGACTGGCCGATATCGACGCCCTTCTGCAGGATCCCGTAAAGATTGTCCAAGGCCCTGCGCGCCTGCTCGGCGGCCGATGCGGAGCCCTTGATGGTCAATTGGTTGCCGCGCGAACGAATGTCGACGCCGAGCTTCTGCTCGAGCCTCGCCAGGTTCTCGTCGAACTGGCCATAAAGGGCGCTGGCAAGCTTGTTGTTGTCGAAAGTCAGAACGATGTGCGCCATGTCAGAAGCCCCAGATGCCGGTACCGGGGGCAGGTTCTTCAGCTCTGCTGGGCTCAACCGTCTCTCCTCATCTGCCGAGACCCTCAGGCCAATTCGGCGAACAGGCTGTTGTAGCCCGTCTTCGTGATTCGCACCTGGATAATGTCACCGATTTCGCCGGCCTTTTCATCAACAATAACCGGCTGCAGCCAAGGCGAGCGTCCAACCTTCTGGCCAGCCTGGCGGCCGGGCTTCTCGATCAGCGTGTCGATGATGCTGCCGACGAGGCTCGACCCAAAGTCCTGCTGCTGCTTGAGGAGCAGCGCCTGCAGCCTTTGCAGGCGCTCGTCCTTGACGGTTTCCGGCACATGATCGGCCATCTCGGCGCCCGGCGTGCCGGGGCGCGGCGAGTATTTGAACGAGAACGCCGAGGCGTAGTTCACGTGGCGCACCAGGTCCATGGTCGCCTCGAAATCGGCTTCCGTCTCGCCGGGGAAACCAACGATGAAGTCGCCGGAAAGCGCGATATCGGGCCGCGCCGCACGAATGCGGTCGAGCAGCGCCAGATAATCCTTTGCCGTATGCCGACGGTTCATCGCCTTGAGGATGCGGTCGGACCCCGATTGCACCGGCAGATGCAGATAAGGCATCAGCGCCGGCAGGTCGCGGTGGGCCGCGATCAATTCGTCATCCATGTCGCGCGGGTGGCTGGTTGTGTAACGCAAGCGCGCCAGTCCGGGGATGTCGGCCAGCCGGAACAGCAGCCGGCCAAGACCCCATTCCTTGCCATCCGGGCCCTGTCCATGCCAGGCATTGACGTTCTGGCCAAGCAGGGTCACCTCACGAACGCCGGCCTCGGCCAGGCGCTCCGCCTCGGCCACGATGCGCGACACCGGCCGCGACACTTCGGAGCCCCTGGTGTAAGGCACCACGCAGAAGGTGCAGAACTTGTCGCATCCTTCCTGCACGGTGAGGAAAGCAGTGACGCCGCGCTTGATGATTTCGGCGCGCTCGGGGCGCGGCAGGTGGTCGAACTTGTCTTCGATGGCGTAGTCGGTCTCGACGATCTTTTCGCCGCCGCGCACCCGCGCCAGCACGCCGGGCAGCCGGTGATAGGTCTGCGGGCCGATGACCAGGTCGACCGCAGGCGAGCGGCGGATGATCTCGGCGCCTTCGGCCTGCGCCACGCAGCCGGCGACGCCGACCAGCATCTCACGGCCGGCCAGGGCGCGTTCAGCCTTCATGTCGCGGATACGGCCAAGTTCGGAATAGACCTTTTCGGCCGCTTTCTCCCTGATGTGACAGGTGTTGAGCAGCACGAGATCAGCCTCGCCGATGGCGTCGGTCGCGGTGTAGCCGTCGGCGGCCAGCGCATCGCTCATGCGCTGTGAATCATAGACGTTCATCTGGCAGCCATAGGTCTTGATGAAGACCTTTTTCGCTGTCGTCGAGAGCATCGGGGGCTCTCCGGCCGCGCTGCCGATGCCGTCGCTTTCAATCGTGTTCAAGTCCATCCGGCGGCTTCTAACGCCTTTCGATGACAAAAAACAGACGATTCTCGGTATGCGCTCCGCAAACGCCAGGCCCCCGCTACCGGCTGGGAAGGGGATCGGCGAGCGCCGCCTGCACCATCGCGCTCACCTGGCTCTCCATCTGTCTGGCGATTTCCTTGCGGTTCGACCCCTTGGAGAAGGTGATCGGGTCGCCGAAATGCACCTCGACGTCGAGGGCGCCCTCCGCCATAAGCACCTTGAGATGCGGCATCAGGTCCTCATCGCCGATCCAGGCGGCAAGCGGCCGGTGCCGGCGGCCGAGCGGCACGCCGTGCAGGCGCGTATAGACGATCGCCACCGGCTGGATGAACACTTGTTGCGCAGCACCTTCCGTGATCGCCATCGAGGCGGCGCCGAACAGCGTGCTCTTGAACGGCAGGATCATGTTGCCGTCGCCGGTCGAGCCCTCGGCGAATAGCACCATGGCGTCGCCCTTGGCCATGCGGCTGCCGATCTCGCTTGCCTGGTCGCCCGAGGAACGCTTGCGCTCGCGCTCGATGAAGACGGTGCGCTGCAGCTTCGACAGCATGCCGATCAGCGGCCAGCCTTCCATATCGGCCCTGGCGATGAACTTCACATCGGCAAAAGAGCCGAGAACCATGATATCGGTCCATGAGATATGGTTCGCCGCCACCAGCAGCGGGCGCTGGTCGGACAGCGTTCCCCTGACATGGATGCGCATGCCCAGCGCCCGGATGATCATCCTGTGCCAGATCTTGAGTATCGAGGTTTCAGGCCACCAGCCGGTCTTCATCGACAGGATCTGCAACGGCACGAGCACCGCCGAGCCGGCGGCGACAAATCCCAGCGCCAGGACAATCCTGATTTTCTTGATCATCGACCTACCCCGGCCTCTGGCTAGCGAAGATCGCGACGCATGACAAGCGCGCCGGTCGGTCCGTGCTCCGGCGATTTGTAGTAGTTCGGGCGCTTGCCCACCTCGCGGAAGCCAAGCCGCCGGTAAAGCGCGATCGCGGCGACGTTGGTCTCGTCGACCTCGAGAAACAACGCCTCGGCGCGTTGCGCGTGCAGTTCGCGCAGCACCCCGTCCATCAGCTGCCAGCCCAGTCCCTGCCTGCGATGCGATCGCGCGACCGCGACGGTGAGGATTTCGCCCTCGCCGGCCGCCAGCCTCGCCAGCACGAAGCCGACAGGCGGCTTGGCGCCCTGCCCGGTTTCACGCGCCGCATAGCCGAAAACGGTATCCTGTTCGAGCAGGGCCGCGAATTCGCCGTCGGTCCAGGGCCGGACGAAATCCTCGCGATGCAGCAGCGAAACCGCCGGGCTGTCGGCGATCTTCAGCGGCTGGAGCGCGTAGTCCCGGCGGCGGCCCTGGAGGAAAGGAATACGCATCTAGTCCCGTTGCCTCGATAGAATGAAACCGGCCTGCGGCTTCGCGTCGGCGCCGCGCAGATAGAGTGGCTTCGGCCTCTCACCGGCGCCTTTGGCGGCGGCCAGGCGCGCATAGGTGACGATATCGGCCGTGGCCGTCCGCGGGCCGAGATCAAACCCAGGCCCGGCCACCGCGGCGATGGACGCGGCGGCGGTGCCGGCCAGCACGGCGGAATGTTCGGTCGCCACGGCTACGGCTTCGGCCAACGTGATCACTGACGGACCGTAAGTCAGGACTGACGTTTCATCATACAGTGCGGCATGGATTTCCTCGCGACCGGCATCGAGCGCGGCAAGCACGGCGCGGCCCCGAAATGCTGATGCCGCATCCGCGGCCAGCGCCTCGAGCGTCGTCACGCCGATCGCAGGAATTTTCAGAGCAAGCGCCAGGCCGCGCGCCGTCGAGACACCGACGCGCAGGCCGGTAAAGGACCCAGGGCCGACGGACACGGCGATCGCGTCGAGACCGGCATAGTCGGTTGCGGCCTCCTGGAGCGCTTCGCCGATGACGGCCATCAGATGTTCGGCATGGCCCTTGCCGAGATCGAGCACCGAGCGGCCAAGCTCCCGCTTCGCCGCCGCGTCATAGACACAAGCAGCGCAGAGATTGGCGGCACAGTCGATGGCAAGCAATTTCATGAAGTGCCCAGCTCAAGAACCACGTTTCCTCTGCCCGCCATGGCGCGCCACCGCAAGAGGATAGTGCAGAATTGTTAAGCGGCTTCGTTTCAGCGCGGCGGACAGCGACCTAGGCGGCCGGCTCGATGCGCAGCATGTGGTTGTCCCAGACATAGTCCGGTTCGGATCGCGTCGCACCGCTTCCCTCGATAATCTCGCCGGCGCCGGTGGTGGCCATGAAGCCGGTTCCGTCGGGCGCAATGCCACAGACCTCGATCAGCGCGCTGTTCGAAACGACACGCCCGCTCGCCGCATCGATGACGACAAGCGAATTGCCCTCCGGCGACGAGACCGCGACGGTGCCGGCAACCGGATTGGCGGCGACCGAGCCGATATAATTGCGCAGGCCCGAAAGAACGTCGCCCGGCATATCGAGCAGTTGCAACTCCTTGCCGCGCGCTGCGCGGCCGACCAGCGGCGGACCATCGGTGCCCGGCCCCCGGTACTGGCAGCCGAACCAGACGGTGCCGGACCGATCCGTGTCCATGTGGCGGATAGACAATTGGTGCAGGGCCGCCGGCAGTTCATGCGTCTCGATCAGGTCGCCGGTGACGCGGTCGATCAGCACATAGGACGGTTTCATGGTGGCGATGTTCAGCTCGGCGCGACCATAGTCCGGGTGGGTCTCGATGCCGCCATTGGCAACGGCGATCGTCCTGCCGTCGCCCAGCAGCAGCAGTTCGTGCGGCCCCATGCCGTAGGTCGGAAATTCGCCGATACGGCTGAATTTCGCCTTTGCATCGTAGACGCCGACCACGCCGGCCGCGTTGTCGAAATCATTCTCGGTGGCATAGAGCAAGGCGCCATCGGGAGAGAAAACGCCATGGCCGAAGAAATGCCGGCCGCTGATGCTGGCGATGGTCAGCGGCGCGTCACGGCCGGAGTGATCGAAAACCACGGCAAAGGTGCCTGGCTGGCGGGCAAACACCACGGAACGCTTCGATATCGGATCGAAGGTGACGTCGTGGCCGCGGTCGGGCAGGTCGATGGCGTGCAAGACCTTGCCGGCCTCGGAGAGGACAGCGGCGCCGAAACTGCCGTCGCGCTTAACGAAAGCGGTTGCGAAGATTGCATCCGCCGCAAGCGTCGCCGCCCATGCGGACGGTGTCATTGCCGAAGCGAGGCCGATTCCCGCGGCCTTGAGGAAATCGCGTCGGTCTATCAGGGGTGTTCTCATGCTCAGTCCCCGTCCAGCGACGAGAAGCCCGCGGTCAGTCCGAATTCTGCAGTTAGCCTGGTGCCGATCAGGGTCGAGAGGCTTGAGGTGATCAGCGCGAAATGGTCGAGCTTGTCGCGCGATGCCGGGTCGGCGAGCGCCTCGTCGATCGGACCGCTGATGGACTTCGCGGTGGTGACGCCATTGACCAGCTGGATATGGATCGATTCCGCCATCCAGCGCGCGTCGGACGGCAAGGCGTCGCCAAGTTTCGACGCCTGGAACAGCGCATCCATCCCCGACAGGTTTGCGGCCAGCGACTTGGTGGTGTTTCGCGAGCGCCAGTAAATCGCCTGTTTCGGCTTGTCGGCATCCGGCTTGCCGCCAAAGAACGCTTTCAGACGCACGTCGCGCACCATTTCCAGCTCTTTGATGAAGACGCCGACCAGTTCGGTCACCGCTTCGTTGCCGTCGCGGTAGAGCGGGTTTTGGGGTCCCGGATTGGCCCAGAGGGCCGAGAAGCCGTCCGGCTTGTTCCAGGCGTCGCTGACCTCGCCGGCCATGGTTTCGATGTTGCCGGCAATCGCCGCACCGTAGGCGCAGCGGTAGGGATCGGCTTTGCCCGCCAGCGCATCGGCGCCGTCGCCGTAGAGCACGAACTCCAGCGCGCCCAGCCCCTGCATGCCGACGCTCTTGCCGGCAAGGCGGGCCGGATCGGTGGCGGTTGGGTCCTTGTCCGCCAGGGCCGCCTGCACCTGTTTCAGGCCGATGCTCTTGCGGTCCGGCCAGAACAGCATGCGCTCCAGCCGGTTGTCCTCCTTGATCGGCCCGAAAGCGATGATTTCGGCCGATGACCAGGCATCGACAGTGGCGTCGAACGCGGTACGCGCTGCGTCAAGCTCCCCTTGCGAAGGCGAGGCGCAGAGCTCGCGCATCGAAACCGTCAAGGTTCGGGCCTGGTCATGCAGGCTGGCATAGGCCGGACGGACAAAGCCATCGATGGACCGCTGGATGATTTCGGAGGCCTTCACCGCCGCGCTGGCCGGGAAGGCGCAGAGCAAGGCCAAGGGGACGACCAGAACCAGCGCGGATCGCTTCAGCATCAAAGGGACTCCAGGAATTTGACCAGCGCATCGCGATCGGTCGCGTCGGCGTTCGCGAAACCATCGCGCGCCATGCGTGCCTCGCCACCATGCCACAGGATGGCCTCCGTCAGGGTGCGGGCACGACCGTCATGCAGGAAAAAAACATTGCCGTTGACCGCCCCGGTCAGACCGATGCCCCACAGCGGCGGGGTGCGCCACTCGCTGCCCATCGCGTCGCCGACGGCCTGGCCGTCCGCCAGGTCCGGTCCCATGTCGTGTAGCAGGAAGTCGGAATAGGGCCAGATCAACTGGAAGGCCTGCGCCTTGTCGGGGGCATCCCGACGGGTGACGAATTTCGGCGTGTGACAGGAGACGCAGCCGATCTCGTAGAACATTTTCTTGCCGGCGAGCACCTGCCGCGAGTCAAGATCGCGGCGCGCCGGTACGGCCAGGTTTCGTGAGTAGAAAGTCACGAGATCCATCACCGGCGCCGGCGCCTCGACCGGGCCAAGGCGCTCCTGCACGCCGTCCGGCATGGAGAGACACTTGCCTTCGGCGGCGGTGCAGTCGCCCCAGTGTTTCGGCTCTTCCGGCGTCGAGATGCCGATGTCGCCGGCAAAGGCATCCGCCGCCTGCTGACGGATCGATGCGGTCTGCGCCTTCCAGCCGAAACGGCCAAGCGTCAGCTCCCCGCTCAGGCCGTCGCGCACGATGTTGGGCTTGCCCGAGATGCCATCGCCGTTCTGGTCGTCGGGATCGGCATGGGCGAGGATGTCCGCCGGCGCGATCTGCTCGATCAGGCCCAGACCGATCATCGGCGGTGTCAGGCGCGGTGACAGCGTGGTGCGCGGATCGAGAGGCCCATAGGCGAGATCGGTGACCGAATAGACGGGTTTGCGCAGCGAAACCGCCGCGCCGTCCGCCAGCGTCACCTTCCGCTCCTGGTAATCGACCCGCATCCTGCCTTCGCCGCGCAGGCCGGGCACGGCCAGTTCCTGCAATTGCGCGCCGTAGACCGGGTCGGGGTAGTTGAGTACCCGCTTGTCGGCGAGCGCCGCGCGTTCCTCCGCATCGCTCGCTCCGCGCGCCAGGCGCAAGAACATGGACGTGGTGCCGGCGTCGCCTTGCGGCGGACGGCCGCGGCCGTCCTTCAGGTGACAGTTCTGGCAGGCGCGTTCGTTGAACAGCGGGCCGAGCCCGTCCGAGGCCTGCGTCGAAGACGGCGAGGACACCCAATTCTTGCGAAAGAGGGCATTGCCGAGCTTGAACGTCCCCTCTTCCTCGAAGCTGATGTTGGCCGAGGATTGCGAGAAGGAATCGCGGCTGACGTCCTTTTGCGACGTCCCGGCGCCACCCTGCATCAGTTCGAACTGCTCGGGCTTGGAAAAATCCGACGTCGGCCTGGTGATGGCGGTGACGCGGGCCTGATCCTTGGGATTGAGGTCGGTTCGCGTTGTGGCAAGGCCGGCGGGCTGGAGATCACCCGCAATAGCGGAAGACGTGAGCATCAACAGAAGGAAGGCGCCGCGCCGGCGAACCAATCCGGCGGGCGTTTTCCGAAGGGGCGGCAAGCCATCGGCTCGCCGCAGGCGGCGCATGAATTCTAGCAGGCGCCGCATTCCCGCATGCCCTTACTCCGCCTCGTCCGCCGATGCGGCGTTGAGCTGGCCGTATTTTTCCTCGCCGATCGAGGCAAGCAGGTCGAGCTGCGTCTCGAGGAAGTCGATGTGACCCTCCTCGTCGGCCAGCAATTCCTCGAACAGCTTCATCGTCACGTAGTCGCCGGCCTCGTTGCAGATCTCGCGCGAACGCTTGTAGGCGGTACGCGCGTCATATTCACCGGCAAGGTCGGATTCGAGCACTTCCTTCACGTTCTGGCCGATGCGCAGCGGCGCCACGGACTGCAGGTTCGGGTGGCCTTCAAGGAAGATGATGCGGGCCACGAGCCGGTCGGCATGGTGCATCTCCTCGATCGATTCCGCCCGTTCTTTCTTTGCCAGCTTGGCATATCCCCAATCCTCAAGCAGACGGAAATGCACCCAATACTGATTGACGGCACCGAGCTCCAGAAAAAGAGCCTCGTTAAGCCGCTCTATGATTCGCGGATCGCCTTTCATGCTCTCTGCTCCCGTATTGGACGCGCAGGCTTCTGACGCGATCCAGGTGTGAAACGATATCCACGCTGCTTGTCTGCGAGCGGGCGTGGTAATTTTCGGTAACCCGAATGATCGTTTCGACCACATTTGGGAAGCAGCCGCAACAGCGCCCCCGCTTATGCATCGTGTGGTAGATCTTTGCCGGCACGATAAGTTGCCAGGGGTCCTGGTCCAGCAGATCGATGATTGTCTGCTCGATCTCCTTCTCGGTGATGATGTTGCAATGGCAGATCAGCATCTTGGTGTCCGGATGGCTGACGGCGGCTCCGCGCCGTGTGGCTTGGTTCTTCCTGGAGCCCATTTTGAAACCGACTGTGCGGCTCCAGATCGGGCTCCAGCATCACGACTTTCTGAAATACCTCAGGTTTTCAGCATTTACTGAAATACCTCTGGTTTTCAGTAATCACTGAAATACCTTGTCCGGCGCGTCGAGGCTGTCGGAACCCTCGAAGGCGATGGCGTTGAGCTTCAGGGAGCCGACGGCACGTTCGATGGACTTGGTCTGGTCGATCAGCGCGTCGATCGCCGCCTGCACGGTTGCGTTGCCCTCGGTGTTGCCTTCCGCGATCTGCTGGTCATAAGCCTCGCCGGCCTCGGCCCGGGCCTTGATCGCCTCCATCTTGGCGACGGTGACGTCGAGCTTGTCCGACAGCTCCTTGTCGATCGCCGGATCGGCGGCCTTCACCATATCGGCGACAGAGGGGCCCGAGACGACCGTGCTGTCGAGCCTGGTATAGCTCGCGTGGTAGGCGGCGCGGATGCCGACGGCGTCGTTGAGATGGGAATTGTAGGTGTTGTCGGAAAAGCAGTCATGCTCCTCTTCAGGATCGTGCAGCAGCAGGCCGAGCTTCATGCGCTCACCGGCCAGTTCGCCGTAGGAGAGCGAGCCCATTCCGGTGAAGATCGTCGCGATGGCGGTGTTCGGCTCGCCGTCGAGGAGGGCCTTGCGCGCGGCGCCGTCCTGCTTCCAGTTGCCGACCATCTCCTGAAGGTCGGAGACCAGGAGATCGCTGGCCGACTTCAGGTACTGGGCGCGGCGGTCGCAATTGCCGCCGGTGCAATGCTTGAGGTCATAGTCGGTGTAGGGACGCTCGCCGGCGCCCGGCCCGGTGCCATGCAGGTCCTGGCCCCAAAGCAGGAACTCGATGGCGTGATAACCGGTGGCGACGTTGGCTTCGATGCCGCCGGCCTCCTGCAGCGTGCCGGACAGGAATTCCGGCGTGAGGTTCGTCGCATCGACCTTCTTGCCGTTGATCTCGATCTCCTTGTTGGCAATGACATTGGCCGTATAGAGCGCGTTCGCGTCCGATTCGGAGCCATAGCTCTTGGCGACATAGTCAATCAGGCCCTCGTCGAGCGGCCAGGAATTCACCTTGCCTTCCCAGTCGTCGACGATCTTGTTGCCGAAGCGGTAGACCTCCGTCTGCTGGTAGGGGACGCGCGAGGCCTTCCAGGCGTCGCGGGCAGCACCGAGCGTCTCGGCCGACGGACTGGCGAGCAGGGCGTCGACAGCCTTGTCGAGCGCCTGAGCGGTGGTCAGCGAATCCTCGTATTTGGCCAGTGCGATGTCGGAATAGGTCGTGATGACCGCCTTGATATCGGTTTCAGCCTTGGCCGGCAGCACAAATACCGCTGCCGTCAGCAGCGCCGTGGCGCCGATCGCCGCAAGCCTGCCGCCATATCGTGCTGTCATTATCGCTCTCCAATTCCTGGGAAATTCTGTAAACGGCGCACGCGCGAAGCTGCGCCGGGCCATGGGGGTGCCGAGAGGCGCAAGACGTGACGCGCTGTCGCGCGGTTCGCTGAAGAAAGACACCTAGATGCCTCCAATCGAAAGGGTTCAAGGCCCAAACATCAAAGGGATGCGCCAATGCGCGAGCCTCCATAAAGCTTCGACGCCGCAGGAAGTCAACGAAAATCGACAGGAAAAACCAATTGAAACAATAGTTTAGAATTATTCTAAACTACCACTGTCAACTTTACGCGCTCGTCCGGCCCGCCTTGCCGTGCAACTGTGCGATTGACAGCCGCCATTCCGGGTGCGACCCGCAAAAGCGTTGTCGCGGCGGCGTCAGACAATTGCCACGTCGCGGAAGATGCTAGGATCGAATCGGGATTTGAATGCGATGAAGAACGGTGTGGTCATTGTCGGCGCGGGTCATGCGGGCGTGCAGGCGGCCGCCAGTCTGCGCGAGGATGGCTATGATGGGCCGGTGATCCTCGTCAGCGACGAGAACGAACTGCCATACCACAAGCCGCCGCTGTCGAAGAGCTTCATCAAGGATGTGGAGGCCAGGCCACAACCCTTGCGGGGCGAAACCTTCTACACCGGCAGCGCCATCGACTTCCGTCCCGGGATCAGGATCGAGCGGATCGACGCTGGGCGGCGGCTCCTGGACATCGCCGGCGGCGGCGAAATTGCCTTCGACCATCTGATCCTGGCGACAGGATCGCGCCCCCGCGTCCTGCCGCTGCCGGGCTTCGATCTGTCCGGCGTGGTGTCGCTGCGCTCGCTGACCGATGCTCGGCGGATCCGCGAGCTCAGCGCGCGGAGTGACGAGGTCGTTATCCTGGGTGGCGGTTTCATCGGGCTTGAGATCGCC
Organism: Mesorhizobium sp.; assembly: GCF_041661565.1. Lineage (GTDB taxonomy): Bacteria > Pseudomonadota > Alphaproteobacteria > Rhizobiales > Rhizobiaceae > Mesorhizobium. The sequence goes on along the minus strand of NZ_JBAZUD010000122.1, from coordinate 3,886 downwards.
GCGACGCTGAGAGCGGCAGGCCGCGCGGTCACAGTGGTGGAGGCCGTCGACCGTCTGCTCGGCCGCGCGGTGGCGCCGGTGGTGGCGAGCCATGTCCGCCAGCGTCTGGAAGCAACCGGGGTGCGCATTCTCACCGGCACCTCGATTGCAAGGCTGGAAGGTGAGAACGGCCACGTCGCTGCTGCAATCACATCGACCGGCGAAAGGCTGCCGGCGCGCATGGTCATCGTCGGCATCGGTGCCGTGCCCAATGTCGAGCTGGCGCAGGACGCCGGCCTTGCCATCGCCAATGGCATCCGCGTTGATCACCAGATGCGCAGTTCAGTGCCGGAAATCCTCGCCATAGGCGACGCGGCCTCCTACCGGCACTGGTTCACCGGCGGCGACGTGCGGCTGGAATCGGTGCAGAACGCCACCGACCAGGCGCGGCTCGCCGCCCGCACCATATCGGGCCATGCCGACGCGTATTCGGCGGTGCCGTGGTTCTGGTCCGACATCGGCGACATGAAGCTGCAGATGGTCGGGCTGACCGCCGGCGGTGACAGCCATGTTGTGCTGGGCGACCTGCCCGACAACAAGTTCTCGATCTATCACTTTGCTGGAGACCGCCTGCTCGGCATCGAATCGGTCAATCGTCCCGGCGACCACATGCTCGGCCGCAAGATGCTGGGTGCTGGCTTCTCGCCCAGGCCGGAGACTGTGGCCATGGGACCCGAGGGGCTGAAAGCGGCGCTTGCCGCGTTTCAGCAGGATGAGGCGGCAAGGGCTGCGGGCTAGACGCCGCTTTACCTCCCCCTTGTGGGGAGGTCGGACCGCAGGTCCGGGTGGGGCATGGCGCCGCCCGCCCCGCTGCCTCGCAGCGACCCTCCCCACGAGGGGGAAGGTAGGCGCTCAGGCGGCGCAGACTTCGCGGATCGCGCTTTCCAGGATGTCGAGCGCCTCGTTCATGACCTCGTCCTGGATGGTGATCGGCGCCAGGAAGCGGATGACGTTGCCGTAGACGCCGCAGGTCAGCAGGATCAGCCCCTTGTCGAGCGCCTTCAGCCGGATCGCATTGGCGATCTCTGCCGACGGCAGGCCCTTCTTGACGTCGTTAAACTCGACTGCGTTCATGAAGCCGAGGCCCCTGATGTCGACGATCTCAGGCACGTCGTCGCGGATCGACTGCAGCCGCTGCTTCAGCCGCGCGCCCAGCGTGTTGGCGCGATCGCACAGTCTTTCGTCCTCGATCACGTCGAGCACGGCATGGGCCGCCGCCACGCCGATCGGGCTGCCGCCATAGGTGCCGCCGAGGCCTCCGGGACCGGGGGCGTCCATGATGTCGGCGCGGCCGGTGACCGCCGCCAGCGGGAAGCCGCCGGCCAGGCTCTTGGCCAGCGTGGTTATGTCTGCCGCCACTTCATGGTGATCCATCGCGAACATCTTGCCGGTGCGGGCAAAGCCGGTCTGCACCTCGTCGGCGATGAGCAGCATTCCGTGCTGGTCGCAGAGCTTGCGCAGTGCCGTCAGGAACTCACGCGGGGCGTCGTAGAAGCCGCCCTCGCCCTGGACCGGCTCGATGATGATGGCGGCGACGCGGGCGGGATCGACATCGGCCTTGAACAGGCGGTCGAGCGCAGCCAGCGAATCGGCCACCGTCACGCCATGCAGCGGCACCGGGAACGGCGCATGGTAGACATCACCCGGCATGGCGCCGAAACCGACCTTGTAGGGCACGACCTTGCCGGTCAGCGCCATGCCCATGAAGGTACGGCCGTGGAAGCCGCCGGCGAAAGCGATGACGGCCGGCCGGCCGGTGGCGTTGCGGGCGATCTTGACGGCGTTCTCGACCGCCTCGGCGCCGGTGGTGACGAAGATCGTCTTCTTCTCGAACTTGCCGGGCAGCATGGCGTTCAGCCTCTCGGCCAGCCGCACATAGCTTTCATAAGGCACCACCTGGTGGCAGGTGTGGGTGAAGCGGTCGAGCTGTGCCTTCACCGCCTCGATCACCCTGGGATGCCGGTGACCGGTGTTGACCACAGCGATGCCGGAGGAGAAATCGATATAGCGACGGCCCTCGACGTCCCAGATTTCCGAGTTCTCGGCCCGGTCGGCGTAAATCTGCGTGGTCATGCCGACGCCGCGCGAGATCGAGTGGTTCTTGCGTTCGGAAATGGCTGCGTTGTTCATGATATCCCTCATCGGGCCGGCGCCCGTTCTTTTTCGATCATCGTTCTGAGCTTATTTTACATTTTCCTCAAGCCAGCACCACTGGCAGGCAATTGGGCCTGTGTCCCGGCAGGGGCCGGTTGGCACGGTACGTCGTTGTTCTTGCCATGGCTCTATGGGTGCTGGTTCAGGACCAGGGAGCCGAAAAACGGACGCACCGCCTGCCTTCGGGAGCGAGAGCCTTTACAAGGTCGAGCTTAAGACCTGCCGATCATTCGTTGTCGTTGGACGGCACAGGGAGCGACCTGGCTCGCTGCCAAGGCGACGAGGTGGAGCTGCGCCAGGCGTGCCAGCCTTTCGGCAAATCCACCAACGCCAGGATGCTCTCGTCGAGCTTAACCACCGTTTGCAGGGCGACGACCATTATCTCGCGTTCGTCCTTATTGCTGGCGTCGCTGCCGTGGAATTGCCAACCGCCGCCTTCATCGTTGAAGCTGTCGTCGTCGTCGGCTCATGCACAACATAAGCGATCCATTCGCCACTTCTAAAGATGCCTTTGTCCGACAGCACCGCGACATTGGGCGGGTCCGCGAACTTCCATTCCTCCATTGGAGTTCCCTAAAGACGATTGGTTCGCATAGGAAGACGATTCAAGCGGTTCTCACAAACCCCTCGGACGCCCGCAACAGGTTGCGCGTATAATCCTCGGTCACGCGGTGCCCGATGAGCTGGCTCGCCGTGAGATGCTCCACCGCCTCGCCACTCTGCATGACCATGAGCCGTTCGCACATGTGGGTGATGATGGCGAGGTCGTGGCTGACCATAAGAAAGGTCAGCTTGCGGCGCCGGCGAACCTCTTCCAGCAGGTTGAGCACTTCCGCCTGAACCGAGGCATCGAGGGCCGAGGTCGGCTCGTCGAGCAGCAGGATCGAGGGTTCGAGGATAAGAGCGCGCGCGATCGCCACGCGCTGGCGCTGGCCGCCCGACAGCTGATGCGAGTAGCGGAAGCGAAAGCCGTTGCCGAGGCCAACCTCGTCGAGCGCCCGCTGGATGCGCTTTTCGCCATCGGCGAAACCATGAATGGCCAGTGGTTCCTGCAGCAGGCGATCGACGGTCTGGCGGGGGTGAAGCGAGCCATAGGGATCCTGGAAAACCATCTGCACTTCGCGGTAGAACGCCTTGTCGCGGCGCGCGCCGAGCGTCTTGCCGTTGACGGCGATGGAGCCCGAGGCGACCGGCGCGAGGCCGGCGATGGCCCTGAGCAGCGTCGACTTGCCGGAGCCGGATTCGCCGACAAGGCCGAAGGATTCTCCCGACCTGACTTCCAGGCTGACACCTTTCAGCGCTCGAAACCGGTCGAAGACCACTTCCAGCCCGTCGATGGCAATTGCGGCCGTCATGCCGCCCACTCCGGCTTGCGGTCGAGCACCGGCAGCGGATGCCGTTCGAAGCCGATCCTCGGCATGCAGTTGAGGAGGCCGCGCGTGTAGGGGTGCTGCGCCTGGCTCAATTCAGAGGCCTTGAGTTGCTCGACCACCTTGCCGGCATACATGACGATGACGCGGTCGCAAAAAGACGAGACCAGCCGCAGATCATGCGAGATGAAGATCAACCCCATGCCCCGCTCGCTGACAAGCCTGTCGAGGATGCCGAGCACGTCGAGCTGCACGGTCACGTCGAGCGCCGAGGTCGGCTCGTCGGCGATCATCATTTCCGGACCGGCGATCAGCATCATGGC
>NZ_JBAZUD010000121.1:0-16275 GCF_041661565.1 Mesorhizobium sp. | reverse complement strand
TTGTCGGGCGTGATCATGATGCGCGGGATGGCGGCGAAATGCACCACGGCATCGACCGGCTGGGCGCGCAGCGACGGATCGAATTCATGCAGGCCCATATAGCTCGACAGCGCGTTGAAGACCTGGCCGCTGTCCGTGATGTCGGTGATCAGCGTCCGCACATTGGGATTGTCGAGCGGCTTGGTGTCGATGTTGAGCACCTGGCAGCCCTGCTCGACCAGATACTGCACGACGTGGCGTCCGGCTTTGCCGCTGCCGCCAGTGAACATGATCCGCTTTGTCATTTTGCTCTCCACATCCTTCGAGATTTATGTGTATTGTCAGACAATAAGCCATTCCGCAACCACCCTCGCCTGCAAATTGGCAGCGCCGACATCACCATTGCAAACAGGACCTGAAGACATGAACACGACTGCCGCGAGCGAAACGATCGGCTTCATCGGCCTTGGCCTGATGGGGCACGGAATCGCCAAGAACATCGTCGACAAGGGCTATGCGCTGACCTTTCTCGGCCGCAAGAACCGCAAGCCGGCGGAAGACCTTCTCGGACGGGGCGCCAAGGAAGCCGCCACCTCGCGTGACGTGGCGGCAGCATCCGACATCGTCTTCATCTGCGTCACCGGGTCGCGCGAGGTCGAGGCCATCATTCGCGGTCCCGGCGGCCTGAAGGAAGGATTGAAGAAGGGCTCGGTCGTCGTCGATTGCTCGACCTCCGACCCGGTCTCGACCGTCGCCCTCGCCGCGGAACTTGCGGCGCTCGGCGTCGACTATGTCGATGCTCCGCTCAGCCGCACGCCGAAGGAGGCCTGGGAGGGCACGCTCGACGCCATGGTCGGCGCGCCGGACGCCGTCTTCGCCAGGGTCAAGCCGGTGATCGAAACCTGGGCCGGCCGCATCGTCCACATCGGCGACACCGGCGACGGCCACCGCATGAAGCTGCTCAACAATTTCATCTCGCTCGGCTACGCCGCGATCTATTCCGAGGCGCTGGCGCTGGCGCAGAAGGTCGGCATCTCGCCGCCGCGTTTCGACAGCGTCATCCGCAACGGCCGCATGGATTGCGGCTTCTACCAGACCTTCATGCGCTGGACGCTGGAGGGCGATCGCGATGCGCACAAATTCTCGATTGCCAACGCCTTCAAGGACCTGACCTATCTGGAATCCATGGCCGGAGCCGCCGGCATCGCCAACCCGCTCGGCAACGCCACCAAGAACGCCTTCGCCGGCGCCCACGCCACCGGCCCCGCCGAGCAGTTCGTGCCGATGCTGGCCACTTACATCGGCAAGGTCAACGGCATCGACCTGATGCCTTCCAAGGATGGGGTGAAGCAGACGATCTGAGCCGAACGGGGCGGCCTTACCGCCGTGCCCGTCCGATCGCCGCGTCGGTGTCGGCCAGCAGTCTGTGCACGGCATTGCGGGCGGCGGCAGGCCGCTGCAGGCGGATGTTCTTCTCGATCGCCTCATGCAGTTTCTGCGCGTGCTGCTGATCGCCGACCCGCTGCGTGGCGTAGGCAAACAGGTGGTCGAGCGCCGATTCGATGAGCACGCCCAGCGGCACAAGCAGGTCGTTGCCGGAAGCGCGCAGGATGGCAAGATGGAAGCGAGTGTCGGCGCGAATGCGATCCTGCAGGCTCGCCGCCTCGCCCATCTCACGGCACGCCTTGCTGATCTCTTCCATCTGCTCGTCCGTCCGCCGCAAGGCGGCGAAGGCGGACGCTTCCGGTTCGATGATGAGCCGGAACTCCTGGACTGTGCGCAGAAAGGCTTCGCGATCCGGCGACGTCGCGTACCAGGCCAGCACATCGCGGTCGAGCAGGTTCCAGCGCTCCTTCGGCTCGACCCAACTACCGATCTTGGGCCGCGACGCCAGCAGGCTCTTCGCCATGAGCATCTTGATGGCTTCTCGCACCGCCGAGCGGCTGACATTGAAGGTCTCCGCCCATTTCGCCTCGTTGGGGAGGATGGTGCCGGGCGGGTAGTCGCCACGCACGATGCGCAGGCCTATCTCGCCGGCCAGCGAAGCATGGACGCTCGACCCGGGGAAATGCGCCGCGTCGGGGCGTCTTAAGCCGGCCGGGCGGTCGGCAGGCGTTGCCTTGCCCGCATCCGCTCGCTTCTGTGATGTGTCGTCCGGCATCCACGTTCCAATGCGTCGGCAGTTTCGTCCGCAATGGTTCCGGGCCCGTGCGGCGCGCCGATATCGTTGCCGAAATTCCAGATTATGGACGCGTCAAGGCCGGAGCCGGTCGCCCCGCCACAGCGTCGCTTCGGAAAGAGGGCGCCCGTTGCCGGGCGCCCCTGATCCCAACCTACTTCTGGATGCAGGTGTCGACCGTGTCCTTGGTGCATTCGTCAAGGCCGGTGAATACCGGATCGGCGACGGCCTTGCCTTCGATGAGATCGATCATCACCGACGGCGCCTTATAGCCCATTTCGAATGGCCGCTGGCCAACCAGCGCGGTCACGAGACCGTCCCTGGCGATGGCCACCTCGTCACCGATCGTGTCGGCGGCGCCGATGACGAAATCGTTGCTGGCGATCTTGTCCTTCAGCGGCCCCATCAGGTCGCGGTAAGGCTGCGGAGCACCGAACAGCGGCCAGCCGCCCATGATGCCGAACGCGTCGAGCTTGGGGTTGGCGGCGAGGATGTCGGTCATCGCCTGAACGCCCTTGGCGCCGTCGTCATTGGTGAACACCGGGCAGCCGGCCACTTCGGTCCAGCCACCTTCGCCGGCAAGCGCGGCGAGGCCTTCCTTGCCGGTCAGCGCATCGCGCATGCCTTGCGCGCGGCGCAGGATGTTGTCGGCGGCGGGGTTACCCTCGATCGTGCAGATCGTTCCGCCGTTCGGCTTGGCCTTCTTGATGTACTCGCCGATCTTCTTGCCCATCAGGTAGTTGTCGGTGCCGAGATAGGTCTTGCGCAGCGCCGCGTCCTCCTTGGCGAGGTCGGCGTCGACGGTCATGATCGGGATCGTCGGATTGGCGCTCTTGATCGTCTGCGCGATCAGCGGCGCGTTCGACGGCGAGATCGCCATCGCCACCGTGTCGGCCTTGCTCAGCATGTCCTGGACGATCTGCGCCTCGCCGGCCTCGTCGGATGTCGACGCCGGACCGGTATAGAAGCACTCATATTCCGAGGATGCGTTTTCCTTGTTCCATTTTTCGCAGCCCTGGTGGATGGCTTCGAAGAACGGGTTGTCGAGGCCCTTCACCACGATGACGAGTTGTTTCTTGGCCAATGCCGGCCCGGCGCCCAACGCCATGGCGGCGACAGCGGCGAGCAGAAGTGTTTTCCTCATGTCAGTCCTCCCTTGAAACAGACGGACACGGCGTGCCCGCCACACAGATCGACCGGATGCGTGATGGCAGAGGTTCGTAGCACGAGCACTCATGCCCCAAGACAGATCGATAAGCATTTCCCGATCGGCTCTGGACCGGCTCGACGCGCGTGAGCCGGGCCATCGGCCGATGAGATCCACACCGGTTCCAGCCAGCTTGCGCGGCCAGGCTTCGGCATGTTCTCCTCCTACCCTTAGCTAATATCGCCACGTCGACGACGTCAATGCTATTTGTCCTACAAAACTGATTTTTGGAGTGGAGCCGAACCCTATTCGTCGGACAATTGATTGACGCGGGCCGGCTTTTGCGTAAAACAACGCTGACGCTGTTTCCGGGAGGAGCCGGGGAAAGCGAGGCCAAAGCAGCGCCCGCGCGACGCGTGGGGAACAGCAGCAGGCCGCAAGGAACGGGGAGGCTAGAAGGCTGGTGGCGGTTCTCGAACTCACCAACATATCGAAGCATTTCGGCGCCATCCAGGCCGTCAACGACGTGTCGTTGTCGATCGAGCCCGGCCAGGTCGTCGGCCTGATGGGCGATAACGGCGCCGGCAAATCAACGCTGGTCAAGATGATCGCCGGCAACTTCCCGCCCAGCCATGGCAGCATGCGGATGGACGGCAAGGAGCTTGTGCTGCACAAGCCCGTGGAAGCCCGCCAGCACGGCATCGAGATCGTCCACCAGGACCTGGCGCTGTGCAACAACCTGACCGCCGCCGCCAATGTCTTTCTCGGCCGCGAGCTGCGCCGCGGCGTCGGTCCGTTCCGCATCCTGGATTACGCGTCGATGTACAAGCGCGCCGGCCAGATTTTCGCCGAGCTGAAATCCGAGACCCGTCCACGCGACCTGGTCAAGCAGATGTCGGGCGGCCAGCGCCAGGCGGTGGCAATCGCCCGCACCATGCTCTCGCAAGCCAAGATCGTGCTGATGGACGAGCCGACAGCAGCGATCTCCGTGCGCCAGGTGGCCGAGGTGCTCAATCTCATCCGCCATCTGCGCGACCAGGGCATCGCGGTCGTGCTGATCAGCCACCGCATGCCCGACGTCTTCACCGTCGCCGACCGCGTCATCGTCATGCGGCGCGGCCGCAAGGTCGCCGACAAGACGATCGCGTCGAGTTCGCCCGAGGAAGTTACCGGGCTGATCACCGGCGCCATCGAACAGGTTTGATATCAGGCGTTCACCACGAACAGCAGATGAAGGTCGCCGATGGCACTGACAATTGACCAGCCGATCGAACACAAGCAGCAATCCCTGCCGGCCAGACTGTTTGCCAGCCAGACCTTCTGGGTGGTGATCGCGGTGATCCTCGCCTGCCTGTTCCTGTCGTTCGCCACGGACGCCTTCGCCACCTCGAAGAACCTCTACAACATCACCCGCAACATCACCTTCGTCGCCATCATTGCGCTCGGCATGACCTTCGTCATCATCACCGGCGGCATCGACCTCTCGGTCGGCTCGGTGCTGTGCCTGTCCTCCATGGTGCTGGCCGTGACCATGCATGCCGGCTACTCGATCGAAATCGGCATCCTGGCCTCGATCGGCACCGCGCTCGCCATCGGCGCCTTCAACGGGGTGCTGATCGCCTATCTCGGCTTTCCACCCTTTGTGGTGACGCTCGGCATGCTGTCGATCGCGCGCAGCCTGGCCATGGTCGCCTCCAACAACACCGTCGTCTTCCAGTTCGGGCCGGACCACGACAAGCTGCTGGCGCTGGGCGGCGGCGCCTGGGTGTTCGGCATCGCCAATCCGGTGCTCTACACGATCCTGCTGGCACTGATCACCGGCTTCACCCTGCGGTGGACGAAGTTCGGCCGCCACATCTTCGCCATCGGCGGCAACGAGCACGCGGCGAGGCTGACCGGTGTGCCGGTCCGCCAGATCAAGGTCGCCGTCTACATGATCTCGGCGCTGTCGGCCGGCATTGCCGGCATCATCGAGACCGGCTGGCTGGGCGCCGTCACCACCAATATCGGCACCGGCATGGAATTGCAGGTGATCGCCGCCACCGTCATCGGCGGCGCCAACCTGGCCGGCGGCATCGGCACCGCCTTCGGCGCCATCGTCGGCGCCGCCCTCATCGAGGTGATCCGCAACAGCCTCGGCCTGCTCGGCATCAACGCCTTCTGGCAAGGCGTGTTCATCGGCGGCGCCATCCTGCTGGCCGTGCTGTTCGATCGCATCCGCAACTTCAGGCGCAGCGATTAAGCCGGCTGTCATGCCAAGCCCATTGTTCAACCTCGCGGGCCGGTTGGCGCTGATCACAGGCTCCAGCCAGGGCATCGGCTTCGCGCTGGCGCGGGGCCTCGCCGAACACGGCGCGAGCGTGGTGCTCAACGGCCGCGATGCCGGCAAGACCGGCGCTGCCGTCGACAAGCTGCGCGAAGCCGGCCTCGACGCCCATGCCTCGCTCTTCGACGTTACCGATTCCCGCGCAGTGGCGGCCGAAATCGACAGGATCGAGGCCGCGATCGGGCCCATCGATATCCTGGTCAACAATGCCGGTCTTCAGTTCCGCGCGCCGCTAGAGGATTTTCCCGAAGAGCAGTGGGAGCGGCTGTTCAAGACGAATGTCTCGGGAGCCTTCCATACCGGCAAGGCGGTCGCCCGCCACATGATCACCCGGCGCCGGGGCAAGATCATCAACATCGGCTCGGTGCAGAGCGAACTGGCCCGGCCCAACATCGCGCCCTATACCGCGACAAAGGGCGCCATCCGCAACCTGACGCGCGGCATGTGCGCCGACTGGGCAAGGCATGGAATGCAGATCAACGCCATCGCGCCCGGCTATTTCCGCACCGAGATGAACCAGGCGCTGGTCGACAACGCGGAATTCTCCGCCTGGCTGGAAAAGCGCACCCCGGCCGGCCGTTGGGGCGATGTCGACGAGCTGGTCGGCGCCGCCGTGTTCCTGGCGTCCGACGCGTCGTCCTTCGTCAACGGTCATACGCTGTATGTCGACGGCGGCATGACCGCTTCGGTGTGAAGGCGCGCACGCGAAGCGTTGTTCGTTCCGGTGCCTATCGCTCAGTCTGAAAATCCATTGTTGCTAGGCACCTGGGGAGGCAACCACCTACCCGCGCCTTGACGTGCGCCCGAACTCGGCCGCACAATCCCCAGGCGGACGAAGGGAGGCCAGTCGCCCGCGGGAGGATATACCCATGACGGAAGCGATCAGGCTCTACTGGGGCCGGTTCGGACATGTTTCTATCCTGAATGTCGCAAGCGACTTCGTCACCCATGCCCATGTCGAGGCACATCTGATCATCTGGCTGGAAGGCACGGCCGGCGAAATGACCATCGGCCGGGAGACGGTACGGCTCGGGCCATGCACCGCGGCCGGAATCAATTCCTTCCAGCCGCACAGCCACGTCCTGTCGCGCAACGGCGCGCCTGGCCTGTTCCTGGCGTTCTACATCGATCCCGACTGGGCGCGTCGTCGCCGTGACCTGCCTTCGTCCGCGCCGTTGTTCCAACAGGCCGCGATCACACTCGAGCCATGGCTGCACCAGGCGGCCGCCAATCTGCCCGACCACCTTACCGACAATGAAAGCGTCGATGACGTCGCCAATTACGAAATCGAGCGCTTCATCGACAGCGTACTCGATGCCGCGGACGCTTCGTCGCCACGGGAGGCGACCATTCGCGTCCACACCATGCAGGACTTCCGCGTCCGCAAGGCGATCCAGCTGATGAAGGCCAATGTCTGCGAACGCATCTGCTTCGACGAGGTCGCCCGCAGCGTCGGCCTGTCGCGGCCGCATTTCTTCGCCCTGTTCAAGGAACAGACCAACCTGACGCCCAACGTCTACTGGAACACGCTGCGCATGGAGGAAGCCGTGCGGCAGTTGCAGTGGTCGCGGGAGCCGCTGATCTCGGTCGCCTGCAATCTGGGCTTCACCACCCAAGGCAATTTCTCGCGCTTCTTCCGCGACCATGTCGGGGTGCCGCCGACGCTGTATCGCGAGGCCGCAAGGGCGATCGCCTGAGCCGGGCGGTCGCCATCGTTTTTCAGACTCCTTGATACGCGTTCAAGACGCATTGATAAGCGCCCCCGGGATGGCCGGCCTACCCTTGCCAACTGTCGCAGCTGCAAGGGAAAATCCATATGGCGAAAGTCACCATCTCCAGCGTCATCGACGCGCCGGTCGAAAAGGTCTGGGCACGCATACGCGACTTCAACGGTTTGCCCGGTTGGCATCCCCGCATGGTCGAAAGCCATATCGAGGATGGCAAGGACGCCGGAACGATCGGCTGCGTGCGCAACTTCCAGCTGGCCAGCGGGGCTCGCATCCGTGAGAAGCTGCTCGACTTTTCCGATGACAATTTCCTTGTCAGCTATTCCATCCTGGAGACGCCGCAGCCACTGACCAACCATAAGGCGACATTGCAGCTCCGCCGCGTCACCGATGGCGATCGCACCTATGCCGAATGGACCGCCAGCTTCGATGCGGCGCCCGAGGAGGCCGACAAGCTGGCCGAGGGCATGGGCACGAACGTGTTTCAGGGGGGCTTCAACGCCTTGAAGAGCCATTTCTCCGGCCAGGGTTGACGGAGCCGGTCATGGCGCTTGCCCTGCAGATTTTTTCGACCGTGAAGGACGCCAATGCCGCGCTGAAATCGGCTGGCACGCGCTATCTGGGCGGCGGCACCCTCGTCGTGCGTGCCGCCAATGAGGGCGATATCTCCGTCACCGGCCTTGTTCGCTCGACCGAGCCGTCACTGTCCGCCATCGACGTTGCCGGCGGCAAGGTCCGCGTCGGTGCTTCGGTGACGATGGCGGCGGTCGCCCGCCATCCGGAGCTCGGCATCCTTGCCAAGGCGGCGCGCGCCGTGGGCGGTCCGGCCGTCCGCAACATGGCGACCGTCGGCGGCAATCTGTTCGCGCCAACCCCCTACGGCGATTTCGCGGTTGCCCTGCTGGCGCTCGATGCCACGGTCACGACGCAGGATGGCGAAACACAGATAGACACCTTCCTGGATCGCCGCGACGCCAGCCGCGCCATCGTCACATCGGTCGGGTTCACCCTGCCGGCGCAAGATGGCTTTCGCTTCCTGAAAGTCTCGCGGGTCAAGCCCAAGGGCGTTTCAGTGCTGAGCATCGCGGTCCTTGTCGAACGGGCGGCGGACGGCACCATAGCCTCGGCGCGGATCGCGCTTGGCTGCATGGCCGACAGGCCGATGCGCGCCAGGGCGGCTGAAATGGCGCTGGTCGGCGCAACCCTGACCAAGGAGGGCATCGCGCCGGCTCTGGCCGCCGCCAACGAAGGCACCTCGCCGGCCACCGATCCGATCGCCAGCGCCTGGTATCGCAACGAAGTGCTGCCGGTCCATCTCGGCCGGCTGCTGCTCAGCTAGTCATCTGTCGGGGGGCGCGCGTCTGTCCGATTCCTCGGGCAGGCGCGCAAGGAGGAAAAATGGCGAAGGTCCCGGTTCAATTCACGCTCAACGGCAGCGAGACGGCCGAATTCATCGACAGCGGTTCGACACTTCTGCATGCGTTGCGCGACAAGATCGGCGACACGTCGCCGAAGGGCGGCTGCCATCAGGGCACGTGTGGCGCCTGCTCCCTCATCATCGACGGTGAACTCCGGCTGTCCTGCCTGACGCTGGCCGAGAGCTGCAACGGCGCCGCCATCACAACCACGTCCGGTCTCTCCGAAGGCGGCGTCCTGCATCCGCTGCAGCGCGCCTTCCTCGACGCCTTCGCATCGCAATGCGGTTTCTGCACGCCGGGCATGATCATGGCGGCCAAGGTGCTGCTCGACCATACGCCCAACCCGAGCCGCGACGAGGTGGTGGAAGCGCTGTCGGGCAATATCTGCCGCTGCACCGGCTACGAGCCGATCATCCAGGCAGTGCTGCTCGCGGCCCGCGCCAATTCGCAGAACGCGGCCTGAAGGATCAACAGAATGGAACTGCGCAAGAGTTACTTCGCCGATGTCCGCAAGGACGACCTGCACGAGATCGGCCAGGCCCGGCCGCGATCGGATTCGCCCGGCCATGTCACTGGCAAGACCGCCTTCTTCGCCGACCGCAACTTCCCCGGCATGCTGCACCTGAAGATGGTGCGCAGCCCGCACCACCATGCCCGCATCCGCTCGATCGACACCTCGGAGGCCGAGAAGCATCCCGGCGTCGTCAGGGTGCTCACAGCCAAGGACGTGCCGCATAATGTCTATACCATCCTGATCCTTATCCAGGTCGGACCCGAGGACGAAACGGTGCTGGCCGACGGCAAGGTGCGCTTCAAGGGCGAGGCCGTGGTGGCGGTGCTGGCCGAAACCGAGCGGGCGGCGCAGGAGGCCGCGGCCAAGGTCAAGGTAGACTACGAGGTGCTGCCGGCCGTCTTCGACATGGAGGAAGCGCTGAAGCCCGGCGCGCCCCTGGTCAACGAATATCACGGCCAGAATTATTACCTCTATGACAGCGGCGCGTGCCGCAAGGTGCGTTTCGGCGATGTCGAGGCGGGCTTTGCACAGGCCGACCACATTCTCGAACAGAGCTATCAATCCTCGCCGATCGAGCACGCGCCGACCGAAACCACCGGCTGCGTGGTGGCGCCTGAGGGCAACGACCGCTTCACCTGCTACACCAACACGCAGGCGATGTTCTTCACCCTCGACAACACCTCGATCATCCTGCAGATGCCCGGCAGCAAGCTCCACTTCGTCGGCGGCACCGTCGGCGGCGGCTTTGGCGGCAAGGTCGACGTCATCGTCGAGCCGATCGCCATCCTCGGCGCCAAGCTCACCGGCCGGCCGGTCTCCTTCATATACAGTCGCGAGGAGGAGATGCAGGTCTCCTCGCCGCGCGCCGCTGAAAAGGTCGTCATCAAGGACGGCGTCATGAAGGACGGCCGCATCGTCGCGCGCAAGGTGACCGGCTACACCGATGCCGGCGCCTATTCGCGCCATTCGCCCTATGGCGCGCAGAAGGGCGCCGGGCATTATCCGGGCCCCTACACGATTCCCAATGTCTGGATCGACACTTACTGCGTCTACACCAACCGCACCCCCTCCTCCGCCATGCGGGGCTTCGGCGTCACCATCGGCGACTTCGCGCTGGAGGTGCAGATGGACAAGCTGGCGCGGCTGATCGGCATGGACCCGCTCGAATTCCGCTTCATCAACGCCTATCGCGACGGCGACATGAAAGCGCATCGCCAGCCGACCGAGGGGGCGGCGCTGATCGAATGCATGCAGGAAGCCTCGCGCGCCGCCGACTGGCCGGTGGCGGAGAAATACATGGCGATGTCGTCCTACGCGAAGGGAGCTTGAGATGGCGATCAGGCGTGGACGCGGCGTCGCCGCGATCAACTATCCGACCGGCATGAACCTCGGCGGCGACCCGACCCAGGCGCTGGTCCATTCGACGCCGACCGGCAATTTCATGGTGACGCTGTCCTCGGTCGACCTCGGCCAGGGCATGAAGCAGATCATGGCGCAGATCTGCGCCGAGACGATCGGCGTGCCGACCGATCGCGTCGTCGTCGACACCGCCGACACCGACACCGGCCCGCACTGCATGGGCACGTTTGCCTCGCGCGGCACCCACCGCGCCGGCAACGCCGTCATCCAGGCCGCCAGGGAAGCCCGCCAGGTGATGCTGGAAGTGGCGGCCGAGGAACTGGAGGTCAACGCCTCCGACCTCGAGACAGACGGCCAGGGCAACATCCTGGTCAAGGGCGCGCCGCAGAAGTCGATCTCCATATTCGATGTCGCGCTGTCGGCGCATTTCAAGCGCGGTCGCTCGATCTCGGGCCGCGGCATGTTCCTGATCCCGCGCTCCTATCCGGAGAAGGAGACCGGCGCCATGAAGCCGTCGACCTGCTATGCGCATGCCTGCACGGTCGCGGAGGTCGAGGTCGATGACGAGACCGGCGAAGTCACCGTCCTGACCGTGAAGAACGTGTTCGAGATCGGCCGCGCGCTGAACCCGAAGATGGTCGAGCAGCAGCTTGTTGGCGGCTCGTGGATGGGCATCAGCCATGCGCTTTACGAGACCACCGAGCCCTACTATCCCAACCGCGACCATGGCGGCACCGACTTCAACCAGTATCTGATGCCCGGCCCCGGCGACCTCGCCGAGACCGAGATCATCGTGCTGGAACGGCCCTCGGCCGACGGGCCTTATGGCGCCAAGGGACCGGGCGAGATGTGCGCCAACCCTCAAATTCCCGCCGTTGCCAATGCCGTCTTCGACGCGGTCGGCGTGCGCATCGACACGCTGCCGATCACGCCGGAGCGCATCCTGCGCGCGCTCAAGGCGCAAGCGGCGAACTGAGCGGCAAGATGTCTGGAGTGAATGCCGAAACTGTCGCGACATCGCCGGAGGCGGTGGCGCAGCAACTCGCCGGGTCGCGCTATCTCGCCGATGAGAGCCTGGCGACCGCCATCTTCCTGGCGATCCGGCTGGGCAAGCCCCTCCTGCTCGAAGGTGCGCCCGGCGTCGGCAAGACGGAGGCGGCGAAGGCTGTCGCCACGCTACTCGGCCGCGACCTGGTGCGGCTGCAATGCTACGAAGGCATCGACGCCGCGCACGCGCTCTATGAGTGGAACTACCAGCGTCAGTTGCTCGCCATCCGCCATGCCGGCGAGCAGGAGATCGACATTTATGACGACCGTTTCCTGATCGCCCGGCCGCTGCTGCAGGTGCTCAGGGCGCCGGAACAGCGCGTGCTGCTGGTTGACGAGATCGACCGCTCGGACCATGAATTCGAAGCGCTGCTGCTCGAATTCCTCTCCGATTTCCAGATCAGCATACCCGAGCGCGGAACCATCCGCGCCGCGGCGCAGCCGATCGTCATCCTGACCTCGAACCGCACCCGGGAGCTTGCCGAAGCGTTGCGCCGCCGCTGTGTCTACCACTGGATCGGCTATCCCGACGCCGAGCGCGAGGCCGCTATCATCATGCTGCGCGCTGGCGATGTCGCGCAGGCCACCGCACGCGCGGTGGCGGCGGCCGTGCAGACCATCCGCGCCCGACCGCTTGCCAAGCCGCCAGGCATCGCCGAGGCGGTCGAATGGGCGAATGCCGCGACCATTCTGGAAAAAGGCGGCAGCCCCTGGCCGGAAGCCTTCCGCCGGGCCATCGGCGTGCTGATCAAGGACGAGGAGGATCTCACCTACATCGCGCCAGAACTTGGCCGCATCGTCGAGGAGGCGCTGGCGTGATGCGCGATCGACCCGGCTCTTTCCACAATGCCGGCGCTCTACGGCGCCCCCCTCTGTCCTGCCGGACATCTCCCCCACGAGGGGGGAGATCCGTAGTGTCGTGGGCGTCGCCCTTCCTCCAGCATTGGAGATTGGCGACGGCATTCGACACGGCCAATCTCCCCCCTCGTGGGGGAGACGTCCGGCAGGACAGAGGGAGGCGCGAAAGATCGCGGCGCCCAAGACATGCCTGCGATGGCTGACGAAGCAAGCTTGCCCCGCGCCGCAGCTCCCCTGCTCGGCTTTGCCCGCCTTTTGCGCCGTTACGGCTTCGCGGTCGCGCCCGAACAGGTCTCCAGCTTCATGCAGGCCGTGACGCTGCTTGGGCCGCGCTCGATGGGCGATATCCGTGAGGCCGCGCTCGCCACCCTGGCACCGCCGCCCGACCGCCGTGACGAATTCGAGGTGCATTTCCAGAGCCATTTTTATGGCAGCACGTCAGCCGTGGTCGAAGGCGATCCGGACGAGGAAACCCGCGTCAAGGATGATGGCGGCGCCGACGACGAACGCATCGAGGCCGAGCAGAGCCAGGAAGGCGGCGAGTTCTCCTCGGCGCGCGAGCAGTTGAGCGTCCGCGATTTCGAGCGCGACGACGACAGGCTGGCCGCCTTTCGCCGCGGATTGTCGAGCGCGCTGCCCGCCCGCCGCTCCCTCCGCACCGTGCGCACGCATTCGCGCGGCAAGCTCGACCTGCGCCGCTCGCTGCGCGAGATCGTCAGCGCCGATGGCGACGTCCCCTCGCCCCTGCTGCGCCGCCGCCAGACCGTGCCGCGCAAGCTGCTGCTGCTGATCGATGTCTCCGGTTCGATGAAGCTGCACACGGCCGACTATCTCAAGCTGGCACATGCAGCCGTTCAAGGCACGGACCGCGCCGAGATCTTCACCTTCGGCACAAGGCTGACCCGCATTACCTCGGCTCTGCGCCTCCGCGACCGCGATCAGGCCCTGGCACGCGCCGCCGCCCAGGTCGACGATTGGGACGGCGGCACCCGCATGGGGCCGACGCTGCTGGCCTTCCTCTCCGTGCCGCGCTTTTCGTCTTTCGCGCGTGGTGCCGCGGTCGTCATCCTCTCCGATGCGCTGGAGCGCGGCGACCATGCCGAACTGGAGACGGCGATGCGCCGGCTGAGCGCCCGCGCCTTCCGCCTCTCGCTGGCGACCCCGCTGGCCGGCGATCCGCGTTTCCGGCCGGAAACGGCGGCGCTGCGCGCCATCCTGCCCGACCTCGACGATTTGGTCGACGGCTCGTCGCTAGCCGGCCTGACAGATTTCATCCTGTCGCTTGCCCGCCCCGCCCCGCCGGCGGCGACAATCTGGAAGAGGGTTTCGTGATGCAGAAAACCATCGACGCGCATTTCCACATCTGGCGCCAGCAGGACCAGCCCTGGTTGGTCGGGCCCATGGTGCCGCGCATCTTCGGCCCTTACGAACCCATCCGCCGCGACTATCCGATCGAGGAGTTTCTCCAGGACCAGAAGGGCGCCCGGGTGGAGAAAGCCGTCTATGTCCAGACCAACTGGGCCAAGGAGGATTTCGAGAAGGAAGTCGCCTTCCTGCAGAAAACGGCCGACGAGACCGGCTGGCCGCACGCCATCGTCGGCTATACCGACATGACCGTGGACGATATCAGGCCCCAGATCGACCGGTTGATGAAATATCCGCTGCTGCGCGGCGTGCGCATGCAATTGCACTGGCACGAGATGCCGGCCTTCCGCTTCGCCGGTTCGGCCGACCAGGTCATCGACCCCAAGGTGCGCGCCAATGTTGCGCGGCTGAAGGACTACGGCCTGTCCTTCGACCTTCAGCTCTTCCCCGCCCAGATGAAGGACGGGCTGACGCTTGTCGGCGAAAACCCGGAGACGAACTTCATCCTCACCCATGCCGGCATGCTGACCGGCATGGAGCCGGAAACCACGGAGGCCTGGAAAGAAGGCCTGCGGACACTCTCGGCGGCACCGAATTTCTACGCCAAGCTGTCCGGCCTCGGCACCTTCGTCCACCGCAACGATCCGGCGCTGATCGCCTATATCGTCGACAGCGCGATCGACATCCTGGGCGCGGACCATCTGATGTTCGGTTCGAATTTCCCGATCGAGAAACTGTGGACGAGCCACGCCGAACTGATCAAGGCGCACCGCGACGCGGTGGCCAGGCATGGCGCGGCGGCCGAGGCGGAAATTTTCTGGAATACCGCGGAGAAAGTGTATCGGCCGGTATAACAGCACCCTTACCTTCTCCCCCTGCGGGAGAAGGTGGATCGGCGCGCAGCGCCGAGACGGATGAGGGGTGCTGGAAGGAACTGGGCGCAAAAGAATAAGCGATTCTAGGCGCTTAGTTGTTCAACGCAGCGATCCTTCCAACACCCCTCATCCGACCTCGCTTCGCGAGGCCACCTTCTCCCACAGGGGGAGAAGGTAAGGGCGCGCCGCTGCCCCTCACTTCACCTCGAACTGCGGATCGACAGGGATCTGCAGCGCCGTCACCATGTGGTTGGTCTGTCCGGCCAGCCCGATGATCGACACCAGTTCGCCATGCTGCGCGTCGGTCATGCCCTTGGCCCGAGCCGCGGCCGTGTGCGAGTGCACGCAATAGGAACAGCCATTGGCGGTCGACACGGCGATGTAGATCATCTCCTTGGTCAGCGGATCGATGGCGCTGTCGGCGACCATCACCACCTTGAGCTGTTCCCAGATCCGCTTCAGCGCCGCGGGATCGTTGGCCAGCCCGCGCCAGAAATTGTTGACGAAATCCGATTTGCGCGTCGCGCGGATATCGTCGAACACGGCTTTCACGGCGGGGATTTGTTCGACCTCGGCATCGCTGAGGAGTCTTGTGGTGGCCATGGCGTTTTCCCTTCGCGTGAGTTGATGGATTAGGTTGTTGAATCTGGCTCGGAGCAAAGACGCCTAACCGGCGTTTCTGATTCAGTTTTTGAGGCGGATTGAAGCAGAACGATGGAGTGTTGCGAAGCGCCCTCACCCTTCGTCATCCTAGGGCGGAGCAGGCGCAAAGCGCCGCGGCGGAGACCCTAGGATCCATTCCGTGACCTCCGCCGGTGAACTCAACGGAGCAGAATTCTGCACCGTAGCAGCGCTTCGGAGTCCCGGCATGGATCCTCGGGTCTGCGCCGCGTCGCTACGCTCCTTGCTCCGCCCGTGGATGACGAACTGACGAGCGCATGAGCCATCTCCAAAAGCTCGACGCGCCGGTGCGATGTGCATCCCTCCCTACAAACAACCTAATGCACCGCCGCATACATGATCTTCTCCTCGGTCGCCTCCGCCGGCGAGAATTCCTCGACGATGCGGCCCTGCCGGCACACCAGAATCCGGTCGGACAGGTTCATGATCTCCGGCAGGTAGGACGAGATGACCACCACGGCCAGCCCCTCGTCGGCCAGCCGGTTGATGATCTGGTGGATCTCGGCGATTGCGCCGACATCGACGCCGCGTGTCGGTTCGTCGAAGATGACGATGCGTGGCTGCTGCACAAGGCCCTTGCCGATCACCACCTTCTGCTGGTTGCCGCCGGAAAGCTCCACCACGCGGGCATTGTCGTTGATCGCCTTGATGTTCAGCGTCTTGGTCCATTCGGCCGAGAGCGTCCGCATCTCCTGCTGGTTGATCACCCAGGCCTTTTCGCGGCCCGCCGCCAGCAACCCGCCGAACAGGTTCTCGGCAATGCCCATCGTCTCGAAAATGCCTTCGCTCTTGCGGTCCTC
>NZ_JBAZUD010000120.1:0-16330 GCF_041661565.1 Mesorhizobium sp. | reverse complement strand
CCGTACGCAGCTTCGCCGGCAAGGACGCCGTGCTGCCGACCGTCGTCATCGGTGCGGCGGCGCTGTATTACCTCGGCATTTTCGCGCCCGGTGCGCTCGATCACCACAATGTCCAGCTGATGCTGACCGTCGCCAGCCTGAGCCTGCTGCTCGAAGCGCCGGTTAACAGGCCCGCGGCATTGCTGTCTGGCCTGTGCGCCGCGCTGACCCTGGCCGTCGGCATGGAGACAGCCCCCTATGTCGCCGCCATCGGTGCCTGCGTGGCGATGCTGTTTGCTTTCGACTGCAACGCCGAGAGGCTGATAGCCAGGGATTTCGGCTTCGGCTTTGCCGGTGTTTCAGCGCTCGTGTTCGTCACCACCATTCAACCGTTGGCCTGGGGCCAGGGACAATGCGACGCGTTCTCGGCTGTGCAGTTCGTCGTGGCCGGCCTTGCCGGAACCGGCCTGGCCGTGATTGCTTCCAGCCGGGCGGCCAGCGGCACGCGGGGCCGACGCCTGCTGTCGCTTGCCCTGCTCGGCTTGGCGCTCGGCGCGGTTCTCCTCGCTCTGTTTCCGCAATGCCTGGCCTCACCCTATGCCGGGCTCGATCAGCGCCTGAAGACTTTGTGGCTCGACCATATCGACGAGGCGCAGTCGCTGTTCCAGCTTGCCGTCCAGGATCCCGCCGAGATGGCGGCGCGCTATGCCACGCCGCTTGTGGCGATCGTGCTGATGGCGTTGCGGCTCGGCCGTGGCGGCTGGCGCCGCCAGGACAGCCTTGTCGCCGTGCTGCTGGCCGTGGCGTTCCTGGTGAGCGCCTGGCAGGTGCGCGGCTCCACATTCTCGATCACATTGGCCGTCATTCCGCTTTCGGCCTGGATCGCCAAATGGCGCAGGCGTGCCGAAGCCAGCCCGTCGCGCGGCTCCGTGCTGCGCATGGCGGCGGCTTGGCTGATCTCGGTCAACGCGGCGTGGTCGGGTGCCGCCGAGGCGGCGTCGGCGGCGCTCGAACGCGGCACGAAAGTCAGCCAGGCCACCGGGATCGATCCGTCCTGCCAAGCCAAGGCCACGTTCGCGGCGCTCGGGCACATGCCAGGCACCACGGTTCTCGCCGTCTCCAATCTGGGAGCGCCGATCCTGGTGTATTCAGGACATCGCGTTTTCGCCGGTCCCTACCATCGCAATGTCGCCGGAAATCTGCTCGCACTCGATGCCTTCCTCGGCTCCGATGCGCAAGCGGGCGCAATCATTCGCGATCATCATGTTGGTCTCGTCGCGGTTTGCCGCGGTAATCCGGAAAGCCAGCTCCTTGGCTTCACGGCGCCAGAAGGTTTTCTGGCCGGCCTGATGCGCGACAATGTGCCGGAATGGCTGGAGCCGGTCGCTGAAACCCGAGGGGCTCCGATCGAGCTCTATCGTGTCCGGACCAGCGGCTGAGAACCTCACGAAAACAAGGGCCTGCCGCACGCGACGGCAGCGCCGAACACGTGCGTTCTCGTCACCGGAAACGCACTCGGGATACGTTTCCTAAACGGTTTGCTGACAGTGTGGGCATAAATTTCGACGTCGTAGAACAGGGACACCGATGCAAACAATGTTTGGCACCGGTCAGGCAGGCAGGGAAAGGACGGATCTGGCCTTTACCGATCCGTTGACCGGCCTTGGCAATCATCGCCGCTTCTTCGACAAGGTCGAGCGCCTGATCAGCGACCGTGCCGACGATCCCGCGCCCTTCACCGTCGGCATCCTCGACCTCGACGGCTTCAAGCCGATCAACGATCTGTTCGGCCACAAGGCCGGCGACGATATCCTGGTCCAGGTCGCGATGCGGTTGCGCGCCTCGATGGACGGCTACTCCACGGTTTGCCGTATCGGCGCCGATGAATTCGCCTTTCTCTATCCGATGGTGTTCAGCGAGGAGGCGGCGGCCGGACAATCCCGCATGTTGACCGAGATTCTGTCGGCCCCCTACGACGTCGGCGAACGCACCGCCAGGCTCTCCGCCTCGGTCGGCTGCTCGCTGTTCTGTTCGGGCGACGAGACCACCGAGATCCTGATCGACAAGGCCGAAACTGCGCTCTACCACGCCAAGCGTTCGGGCCGTGGCCGCGTCGTCGTCTACACGCGCGAGATGGAGGAAGCGGCCAAGCGCGCCACCCGCATCGAGCAGGCGCTACGCCGTGCCGTCTCCGCCGGCGATGTGGAACCGCATTTCCAGCCCATCGTCGATCTCCACACGCGCCGCGCCGTCGGCTTCGAGGCGCTGGCGCGCTGGGCCGATCCGGACTTGGGTTCGGTGACCCCGACGGTCTTCATTCCCATCGCCGAGGAGCGCGGCATCATCGGCCAGCTGTCGCAGCTTGTGCTGCGCAAGGCCACCGAAGCGGCCAGAAGCTGGCCGACGGACCTGTTCCTGTCCTTCAACCTGTCGCCCTCGCAGCTGGTCGACCAGAACACCGGGCCGCACATACTGGCGATCCTCGATCGCACCGGCTTCGATCCGCGCCGGCTCGAGATCGAGATCACCGAGACCGGCCTGATGAACGACCCCGCCTTGGCCGAGAAGACGGTGGAGGACCTGCGCCGCGTCGGCATCCGTGTCGCACTCGACGATTTCGGCACCGGCCAGTCCTCGCTCGGCCGCTTGCGCGAGTTCCATTTCGACAAGCTCAAGATCGATCGCACCTTTGTCTCGTCGATCCTCGACGACCGTCCGTCGGAGCACATCATCCGCGCCATTCTCGCCATGTGCGAGGGGCTCGGCATGGACGTGGTCGCCGAAGGCATCGAACTGGAGGCGCAGGCCGCCCGCCTCATCCAGTTCGGCTGCGCCGGCGGGCAAGGCTATCTGTTCGGCAAGCCAGTCGACGCCGACGCCACGCTTGACTATCTCCGCGACACCTTCCGCGGCGGCTCGCACGCCAGCTCGGTCTGACCGGCAAGCCTGGGCCGTTCCACAAGATCGACGACGCCAGGGACGCGGGTCGAGCGCGGCGCATTGTCGTTTTGCCTGACATAAGCAGCCAAGTCCGAGTTTTCACCCTTGCCCGCGCGACGTCCCTGGCTAGGATGCGCGCCGGTCAAGCGCGGAGAATAGACATGATGCCATCGGCGCATTTTGCCGACCTCGAAGGGGCCTCGGTGCTGATCACCGGCGGCGGCTCCGGAATTGGCGCGGCCCTGACCGAGGGGTTCGTGCGCCAGGGCGCCAATGTCGCCTTCATCGACATCTCCGACGGGCCAAGCATGGTCCTTGCCGACCGCATCGAGAAAGAGTTCGGACGGCGGCCTCTGTACCTGAAGACCGATCTGCGCGATGTCGAGGCCTTGCGGCGGTCGGCGGCCCAGGCGGCGCAGGCGCATGGCGACGTCACCGTGCTCATCAACAACGCCGCCATTGACGATCGCCACACCGTCGAGGATGTGACGGTGGAATTCTGGGACAACAGCCTGGCCATCAATCTGCGGCCGCATTTCTTCACCGCGCAAGCGGTGGCGCCGGGAATGAAGCGGGCCGGCGGCGGCTCGATCATCAACTTCACCTCGACATCCTACCTGATCAACCATCCCGACATGCCGGCCTACACCGCCGCCAAGGCGGGCATCCTCGGCCTGACCAAGGGGCTGGCCGGAAAGCTCGGCGTCGACGGCATCCGCGTCAACGCCATCGCGCCCGGCTGGGTGATCACCGATCGCCAGAGGGAGCTCTGGGTGACCGAACAGTCGCTCGCCGCCCATGTCGCCAAGCAGTGCATCAAGCAGGTGATGCAGCCGGACGATATCGTCGGCACCGTGCTGTTCCTGGCCTCGGACGCTTCGCGCATGCTGACCGCGCAGATGCTGATCGTCGACGGAGGTTTCCTGTGAGCCCAGGGTTTGCCGGCAGTGCGCCAGCGGTCGCGGCCGTCGACTGGGGCACGACCCGCATGCGAGTCTGGCTGATCGACAGAGACGGCAAGGTTCTGGCCGAGCGCCGTGGCGATGATGGCCTGATCACCGCGCAGCAGAAGGGCTTTTCCGTTATTCTCGAGGCTCATCTGGCCGCGCTCGCCGCGCCCGAAACGCTGCCGGTCATCATCTGCGGCATGGCCGGTTCGCGCCAGGGCTGGCTTGAGGCGCCCTATGTCACGGTCCCGGCGCCGCTTCGCGCCATCCTGGCGGGCGCCGCCCCGGTGCCAGGCCAGCGCCGCGACATCCGCATCATTCCAGGCCTGGCCCAGCGCCTCGCCGATGCCCCCGATGTCATACGCGGCGAGGAAACGCAGCTGGCCGGCGCCGGCCTGCCGGCCGCGGGATGCCAGCTGGTCTGCATGCCCGGCACGCATTCGAAATGGGTGCAGGTCGAGGACGGCGCCGTCACCGGCTTCGGCACCTGGCCGACCGGCGAGCTGTTTTCCGTGCTTGCCGCGCACTCGATCCTGCGCCATTCGCTCGGCGAACATCCCAAGCCGGTCGCCGCCGACAATCCGTTTTTCCGCCGCTGGTGCGAAACCGCATTGGCCGAGGGCGGCGATGTCACATCGCGGTTGTTTTCGATTCGCGCCGCCGGCCTGCTTCAGGACTTGAAGGCCGACGATGCGGCTGCCTGCCTGTCCGGCCTGCTGATCGGAGGCGAGATCGCCTCGGCCCGGCGCCGCCATGGCGAGGGGGCGGCGTCCGTGGTGCTGATCGCGTCGGGTGCGCTCGCCCTGCTGTACCAGGCCGCGCTTGGCCTTGCCGGGCTCGACGTGCGCGCTGTCGACGCCGACGAAGCGGTGCGCGCCGGTCTCGTCGAAGCCGCGCGCGAAAACGGCATGATCGCCAGGACCGGAGCAGCCCCATGAATCAGACCGCGCCCTTTCCGAAGCTCAAGCGCGGGCTGGTCGCCATCCTGCGCGGCCTTAAAGCCACCGAGGCGATGGCCATGGGGGAGGCGCTGTTCGACGCCGGCATCGAAGCGATCGAAGTGCCGCTCAACTCGCCCCAGCCATTCTCGTCGATCGCCAGGATTGTCCAGGTGCTGCCGAAAACAGCCCTGGTCGGTGCCGGCACGGTGCTGACGGCAGCCGATGTCGATGGCTTGCACGAGGCCGGCGGACGGCTGCTGGTCAGCCCCAACATCGATGCCGAGGTGATGGCGCGCGCCATGCATCACGGCATGGTGACGATGCCGGGCGTGTTCACGCCGACCGAGGCCTTCCAGGCGATACGGCTCGGCGCGTCGGCATTGAA
The DNA here is from genome assembly GCF_041661565.1 of Mesorhizobium sp. Taxonomy (GTDB): domain Bacteria; phylum Pseudomonadota; class Alphaproteobacteria; order Rhizobiales; family Rhizobiaceae; genus Mesorhizobium. The sequence goes on along the minus strand of NZ_JBAZUD010000120.1, from coordinate 11,138 downwards.
ATTCTTCCCGGCGAGCGTGCTCGGCGCCCCCGGCATTTCCGCGATCCGCGCGGTGCTGCCGCAGCACACGCTGGTCGGTGCGGTCGGCGGCGTTTCGGAGAAGGACTTTGCCGGCTACAAGGCAGTTGGCGTGACGGTCTTCGGTCTCGGCTCCAGCCTGTTCAAGCCGGGCATGGCCGTCGACGAGGTGGCGGCGCGAGCCCAGGCGGCGGTCGCGGCCTGGGATGTGGTGTTCGGAGAAGCATGATGAGCGAAGCGATCGTTTCCGTCTTTTCCGACCATGTCTGCCAGCTCGGCGAGGGGCCGAGCTACGATCCCGCCACCGATACGCTCTACTGGTTCGACATCGTCAACGGACTGCTTCTGGAAAAACGGCTGTCGGGCGGCGCGACCACCGCCCACGAGCTTGGCCGAATGGCCAGCGCCATTGCCATCATCGACGACCGGCGCCAGCTGATCGCCGCCGAGACCGGGCTGTTTGTCCGCGACGTCGCGTCAGGCAAGATGACGCTGCACACGCCGATCGAGGCCGACAATCCGGTCACCCGCTCCAACGACTCGCGCGTCCATCCCTGCGGTGCCCTGTGGACCGGCACCATGGGCAAGAAGGAGGAAAGAGGCGCCGGCGCGATCTACTGGTTCTTCAAAGGCGAATTGCGCAAGCTGTTCGCGGACATCACCGTGTCGAACTCGATCTGCTTTTCGCAGGATGGCGCGCTCGCCCATTACACCGACACGTCGACCGGGCTGCTGATGCGCGTCGACTGCGACCCGGCGACCGGCCTGCCCACCGGAGAGCCGAGGATCTTCGTCGATCACCGTTCGGCCAAGGGCTATATCGACGGTTCGGTTCTCGACCGCGACGGCATCCTGTGGAATGCCTGCTGGGGCGGCAGCGTCGTCGAAGCCTACGGCCCTGACGGCAAACTGGTGCGCACCGTGGCGATGCCGGTGACGCAGCCGTCCTGTCCGGCCTTTGTCGGCAAGAACGCCGACCGGCTGGCGGTCACCTCCGCATGGTCGGGAAAGAGCGAGAAGCAGCGCCTGCAGGACCTGCAGGGCGGCATGACCTTCCTGCTCGATATCCCCGTCAACGGCCGCTTCGAGCCCCGCGTGCTGATCGCCTGAGCAATGTTCGCCTGTCTGGTCTCGGTCAGAGGCCGGCGCTGTCACGCGGGCGTCCAACCGGTGTCGGTTTCGCGGCAGCCTCTATCGCCCGCCATGCGATGGTAGGCGATAAATCCTCCTGGAACATTTGCCGATGACGCGCGAAAGACCGAAGCTGATCCTTGTCCATGAGCCGGAAAAGGCCTGCTTCGACCGTCTGGTCGGCGACGGTCACACGCGGGAGCGCGCCGCCGAGATCGCTTCCTATTTGGCGCAGTCGACCGATATTGCTCCAGACTTTGACGCGCTGGCCGACGCCTGCCTGAAGCGCGGCCTGTCGTTTGCGCCGGTTGAACTGGACGCCGCCGCCAGCGTGCTTGCCGGCGAGCATCCAGGCACGGCGCTGGTCTGGACCCTGACCGACGGCATCGCCTATTTCCGGGGCGGCGCGGCCCCCGCGCTGGCTAGGCTGGGCGGGTTCAAGACCATCGGCGCCGACGATTCGCTGTTCGCGCTCTGCCAGGACAAGTTTCGCTCCGGCGCCGTGCTTGGCGCTCTCGGCCTGCCGGTGCCGCCCGCCGGCCTTGCGCGAAATGGCAAATGGCTGGTCGAACCCCCAGCATCCGCCGCCGGCTGGTTCGTCAAGCCCAACCGGCTCGGCGCCAAGATCGGCATCTGGCCGGATTCGCGCAGCCTTGATCTCGGCCACGCGCTGGAACTCAGCCGGCGCGTCTTCTTGGCCTATGGCGATGATGTCGTCGTCCAGCCCTACGTCGCCGGCCGCAACGTGCGCGCCAGCTTCCTGGGCGTTGCGCCTGGGGCCGGGGTCGAGGCGCTTGGCGTGGCCTTTGTCGATTCGGGCGCCGATTTCCAGACCATGGCCGACAGCCTGGCGCTCTATGGTGAAACCGGCGAAGCGGCGAAGGCGGCGGGGAATTATGCCGAGCCGGAACTCGTTGCCGTGTCCGAAAGCCAGCCGGTCGCAGATGCCAGGATTCGCGCCATCGCCGCCCGGCTGATGGAAGGGCTTGGCCTGCGCGATGTGTTTTCCATCGATCTCAGGGTCGAGGCCGACGACACCGTCCACCTCATCGAGTTCGAGGTCTGCCCCGGCCTGCCCTGCTTCGATTTTCGAGCTTACTGCCGGTCGCAATGGGACCTGGAGCTTGCCGACGCGATGGCCGAGACGGCTGCGACGCGGCTCTTCTAGACTCCCTCGACCAGCACGATCTCGCCATCGGCGACCTTCTGGCGGATGGCGACCGCGCGCTGATATTCCGGCGAGTGGTAGCAGTCATGCGCGACCGCGAGCGATTCGAACTCGATGACGACGTTGCGCGCGCGCCCGGCACCCTCGGCAAGCTCATGCGCACCACCGCGCGCCAGGAACTTCGCGCCAAAGCGGTCGAAGGCCAGCTTCGAGGCGGCGACATAATCCTTGTAGCCTTCGGCGTCGCGCACATCGACACGGGCAATCCAGTATCCTTTGGGCATCTCTTTTCTCCGAAATTGTTCGTGAAACGTCAGGCAGAGCGCATTTCGTCAAGGATTTCTTGGGTAGCGGCGCGGCGGTCGGCGGCACCGATGATCGGCCGCGCAACGACGAGATGGCTGGCGCCGCCGCGGATCGCCTGTGCCGGCGTCATCACGCGCTTCTGGTCGCCATGATCGCTGCCGGCCGGCCGGATCCCGGGCGTCACCACCGCCATGTCGGGTCCGACGATCCGGCGGACCGCTTCCGCTTCCGCGGCCGAGCAGACGATGCCGCCCATCCCGGCATGCAGGGCCTGTTCCGAGCGCCGCAGCACCAGCGTGTGCGGATCATACTCGTAGCCGACATCGATCATGTCCTGCTCGTCCATCGAAGTCAGCACGCTGACCGCGAGCAGGCAAAGACTGCTGCCCCTGGCCGCCTCAACGGCCGCCTGCATCGCCTTCGGATAGGCGTGGATGGTCAGCATGGCCACGCCCATCTTGACGATGTTCTCGACGCCCCTGGCCACGGTGTGGTCGATGTCGAGCAGCTTCATGTCGAGGAACACCTTTGTTCCGCCGCTGGCCAACTCCCTGGCGAAGTCCAGTCCGCCGGCGAAGGCCAGCTGATAGCCGATCTTGTAGAAGGAGACGACGCCGTCGAGGTCGCGCACCACCTGCTCGGCCTCCCTCACGGTGGGGACGTCGAGACCGACGATCAATCGTTCCTGAATGGTTGCCGGATGCACGGCCGCGCCTGTCACGGCTCGGTCCGGGTCGATAGCATGCGCGAGGTCTCGATCAGCGTGCGGCATAGGTGCTCCATCGATTTCAAAAGTCTCTCGTCGCGGAAATTTCCGCTTTCGTCGAAGGCCTCGGCCCCGTCTGGCACGGAGCATTCCGGCGCCACCACCTCCATCTGGCACCGCACCAGCACGGCACGCAGATGGTTGATGCAGCGGATGCCGGCAAAATGTCCGTTGGAAGACGAGCACAGGCCCGCCACCTTGCCGGCAAGCGGCCTGACGGCCCGGCCGCCATCCCGGCGCACCCGGCTCACCCAGTCGATCGTGTTCTTCAAAAGCGGCGGGATGGAGCCGTTATATTCCGGCGTGGCGATCAGCATGCCGTCATGGGCGGCTATCTGGCGGGCAAGTTTCAGCGCGTTTTCGGGAACGCCTTTGTCCCTCTCCAGATCCTCGTCCAGGATCGGCAGCGGATAGTCGGCGAGCGAGATGCGGGTCACCTCAGCGCCTTGCATGGCAAGTTCCTTCTGCGCCACGTCGGCGGTCCTGCCGCTATAGGCGCCCGTCCGGTTCGAGCCGGCGAAAACAAGCAGTCTGGGGATTACCATTGGCCACCCATGTTGCCGGACAGGTACAGCCAAGGTTCGGTCAAATCAACGCCAAGTGATGGCGAACCGTCCCGCGCCAAGGACCTAATGTGCGTCGCGCCGGTAGATCCACAGCTGCGTTGGCGGGATGTTGCGGAAGATGAAATCGAAATGCTTGACCGTGTAGTTGCCGCGGCCGGCAGGGATCGGCGACATCGGGCCATAGGTCAGCTGCACGACCGGTCGTCCCGCCGGGATGCGGTCGAGCAGGCTTTCAATGTAGGCGATGCGTTGGGCGACCGGGAAATTGAGCAGCGGCACGCCGGAGACGACGGAATCGAACATCGTCCCGCTCTTGTCGCCGAGCGTCTTGTCGAGGTTGAAGGCGTCACCCTCGATCACATTGACGCCGGGATAGAGCCGCCGCAGATGGTGCACGAAATCGGACGAGTATTCGACTGCGTAGAGGTTCTCGGGCCGCACGCCCTGCGCCAGGATCGCGCGGGTGATGACGCCGGTGCCGGGACCGACCTCCAGCACCGGCAGGCCGGATTTAGGATTGACGATCGAGGCCATCTTGCGGGCGGTGATCGAACTGGTCGGCACGATCGAGCCGACGGCCTTCGGCTTATCGATCCAGCCCTTGAAGAATTTGAGTTCGTCGTCGAACTTTTCCGCAAGCGTCTTCCGCAGTCCGTGACTACGTGTCATGCAAGCTCTCCTCGGCTGCGCCCCGCAGGCTACTTAACATCAGGGCGTCACAAGGCAAAGCCGCAATGCCGATGTCCGCAACCCGCTGCGGATTTCGACATCGATCAACGCTCGCCGAAGGACTCGAAAAAATCCTTCATGCGGGTGAAGAAGCCGCTCGATTGGGGCGAATTGTCCTGCGAGGAGAGCTGCTCGAACTCCTCCAGCAATTCGCGCTGCCGGCGCGAAAGGTTCTGCGGCGTCTCCACAGCGGTCTGGATGTAGAGGTCGCCGATATTGGGCTGGCGTAACACCGGCATGCCCTTGCCCTTGAGGCGGAACTGCCGGCCGTTCTGGGTGCCTTCCGGCACCTTCACCTTGCTCTGTGTGCCGTCCAGCGTCGTCACCTCGAAGGAACCGCCAAGAGCGGCTGTCGTCATGGAGATCGGCACCTTGCAGTACAAGTCGGCGCCGTCGCGCTGGAAGAACTCGTGCGGCTTGACCGCCAGGAAAATGTAGAGGTCGCCCGACGGCCCGCCGCGCAGGCCGGCCTCGCCCTCATTGGCAAGCCGGATGCGGGTGCCGTCCTCGATGCCGGCCGGAATGTTGACCGACAGCGAGCGCTCCTCGGTGACGCGGCCCTGGCCTGCGCATTTCGGGCAGGGATCCTTGATCGTCTGGCCGCGCCCCTGGCATTGCGGGCAGGTGCGCTCGATCGAGAAGAAGCCTTGCGTGGCACGCACCTTGCCGTGGCCGTTGCACATCGAGCAGGTCGCCGGCTGGGTGCCCGGCTTGGCGCCGGTGCCCGAGCATTCCGAGCAGGAGATCGAAGCCGGCACGCGGATCTGCGCGGTCTTGCCGGCGAACGCCTCCTCAAGCGTGATTTCCATATTGTAGCGCAGATCGGCGCCGCGTTCGCGGCCGCCCGTCGAGCGGCGCTGGCGCCCGCCCATCATGTCGCCGAAAATGTCCTCGAAGATGTCGGCAAAACCGCCGGCGCCGAAGCCCTGCGCACCGCCATTCATGCCGCCCTGCTCGAAGGCGGCGTGGCCGAAGCGGTCATAGGCGGCGCGCTTCTGCGGGTCCTTCAGCGTCTCGTAGGCTTCGTTGATTTCCTTGAACTTGTGCTCGCAGGAATGGTCGCCGGGATTGCGATCGGGATGGAACTGCATGGCGAGCTTGCGAAAAGCGCTCTTCAGCTCCTTCTCGTCCGCGCCTTTCTGGACGCCCAGCGTTTCGTAGAAATCAGCTTTCATCTTTTCCCGCTGTCCGGATGCCCAACGCCTTGAAGTATTGTGTGCGTCTTTTGCCGGCGTTGCCGTTTCGATTTAGGTGTGATGAAACCGGGATGCCAGTATCAATGCGGGGTTGCCCGCGTTTTTTCGGTATTGTCCGGTGTTTTTTCGCAAGGGGTTGCAAAAAAGCCCGGCTGTGCGCCGGGCTTTTCGCATGATGTTGCCGTCAGCCGGTCAGGCCGACTTCTTCTTGTCGTCGTCCTCGTCGATTTCCTCGAAATCGGCGTCGACCACGTCGCTGTCCTTGGCCGCGTCCGCCTTGGCGTCGGCTTCCGCCGCTTCCTTCTGCGAGGCCTCGTACATGGCCTGGCCGAGCTTCATCGAAGCTTCGGCGAGAGCCTGCGACTTGGCCTCGATGACGGCCGCGTCATCGCCTTCGGTGGCGGTCTTCAACGCCGCGATCGCGTCGGCGATAGCCGTGCGGTCGGCGTCCGAGACCTTGTCGCCATAGTCCTTCAGCGACTTCTCCGAGGAATGCAGCAGCGCTTCCGCCTGGTTGCGGGCCTCGACCAACGCACGCCGCTTCTTGTCGGTCTCGGCGTTGGCCTCGGCATCCTTGACCATCTTCTCGATGTCGGCGTCCGAAAGACCACCCGATGCCTGGATGCGGATCTGGTGCTCCTTGCCGGTGCCCTTGTCCTTGGCCGAGACGTTGACGATGCCGTTGGCGTCGATGTCGAAGGTGACCTCGATCTGCGGCACGCCACGCGGAGCCGGCGGAATGCCGACCAGGTCGAACTGGCCAAGCGCCTTGTTGTCGGCGGCCATTTCACGTTCGCCCTGGAAGACCCGGATGGTCACGGCCGACTGCGAATCCTCGGCGGTCGAGAACACCTGGCTCTTCTTGGTCGGGATCGTCGTGTTGCGCTCGATCAGCCGCGTGAACACACCACCCAGCGTCTCGATGCCGAGCGACAGCGGCGTCACGTCGAGCAGCAGCACGTCCTTGACATCGCCCTGCAGCACGCCGGCCTGGATGGCGGCGCCGAGAGCGACGACCTCATCCGGGTTGACGCCCTTGTGCGGCTCCTTGCCGAAGAACTGCTTCACGATCTCCTGGATCTTGGGCATGCGGGTCATGCCGCCGACCAGGACCACTTCGTCGATCTCGCCAGCCTTCAGCCCGGCATCCTTGAGCGCGGCCTTGCAGGGGTCGATGGTGCGCTGGACGAGATCCTCGACAAGGCTCTCGAACTTCGCCCGCGTCAGCTTCAGCGTCAGGTGCTTCGGCCCGGTCGCATCGGCGGTGATGAAGGGCAGGTTGATCTCGGTCTGGGTCGTCGACGACAGCTCGATCTTGGCCTTTTCAGCCGCCTCCTTGAGGCGCTGCAGGGCAAGCTTGTCGTTCTTCAGGTCGATGCCCTGTTCCTTCTTGAACTCGGCCGCCAGATATTCGACCAGGCGCATGTCGAAATCCTCGCCGCCGAGGAAGGTGTCGCCATTGGTCGACTTCACCTCGAACACGCCGTCGCCGATCTCGAGCACCGAAATGTCGAACGTGCCGCCGCCAAGGTCATAGACGGCGATGGTCTTGCCTTCCTTCTTGTCGAGGCCATAGGCGAGTGCCGCGGCCGTCGGCTCGTTGATGATGCGCAGCACCTCGAGGCCGGCGATCTTGCCGGCGTCCTTGGTGGCCTGGCGCTGGGCGTCGTTGAAATAGGCCGGAACGGTGATGACCGCCTTGTCGACCTTCTCGCCGAGATAGGCTTCCGCCGTCTCCTTCATCTTCTGCAGGATCATGGCCGAGATCTGCGACGGCGACTGCTTCTTGCCGCCGGCTTCGACCCAGGCGTCGCCATTGTCGCCGTTGACGATCTTGTAGGGGACAAGCTTCTTGTCCTTCTCCGTGACCGGATCGTCATAGCGGCGGCCGATCAGGCGCTTGACCGCGAAGATGGTGTTTTCAGGGTTGGTGACTGCCTGGCGCTTGGCCGGCTGTCCGACGAGACGCTCGCCATCGCCGCTGATGGCGACGATGGAAGGCGTCGTGCGCGCGCCTTCCGCATTCTCGATCACCTTCGGCTCCTTGCCGTCCATGATGGCGATGCAGGAGTTGGTTGTGCCGAGATCGATACCGATTACTTTTGCCATTTTTCTAGTCTCTCCGCTAAGCAGGCTCTCAGGACCCGTACAGGCGTTCCGACGAGAGCCCCTGTTCACAAGAAAATCCGTTCCGGCTACCAGCATTCCGGCTCCGAACGGCTTGGCGCGTATATAAGAACAGGCTTCATCGGGCGCAAGCTTCCGCGCAAGGCTTATGAACCTTTCCACCTCCGCCCGCGACTGAAATCCAGGCGCCGCGTGGTGCGGCCCGGAAAGGAAGTCCCCATGACCAGCAACCCAGAGGCTACTACGTCTCCGGGAGCAGCAGCAGCCCGGCGTGATCACCGTTTCAGGGACGGGGTCGACGCGCTGGGCTTCCCGCGGCTTCCGTTGACCCTGCGCCGGAGCAGGCGTATCGTGACTGTGAGGAAAGCAGACAATTCGATCAGGGAAGAACGAGCCGGAACGCCGCGCCTTGCCCTGATTTGCGCGGCAACGCCGGACGTTGCTCCCGTCGACTACGGGGGTAGGGTCATGTCTCGCATCCGCGGCTCGTTCGCATCGTCTCTCTGTGGCCATTTGCGCCGCACCGCTTATGCCGGTAGCGGGTTGCTGGCCCTCGCACTTGCCGCCGGCCTGTGGCTTGCCGGTACTGCCCAGGCACAGGACACCCAGATCATCTATCCCGGCTCGATGGCGGTCACCGGCTTTCCCGGGACGGTTATTCCCAATTTGGATGAGGGCCTGCCGCCCGGCGTCGATCCGGTCGACGAAACCTTCATCGACACCGCGCACGCCACCTTGCGGGTGTTCGACGTCTCGCATCTCGGCGGGCCGGCCTCGGGCCAGCTCGTCTCCACGCCGCCGCCTTTCGAGGTTACGGCCGGCCAGATCGGCCAGGTTTTCGGCGTCACCTATGATGACGGCGTGCGCGACGGCGTTCCGTCGGGCGTGCCCAATCTCTACGCCGGCGCCACCTCGCTGCATGGCATCCGCATCGTCACGCCCGACGCCGACAGTGACGGCAGGCCGGAACGGCAGCGCCGCGGCACATCGGGCGCCACCTTCATGGAGGGCCAGTTCGGCACCGAGAACGGCGGCGGCCCGGGCACGATCTGGAAGATCGACGGCATCACCGGCCAGGTCGCCAAATTCGCCGACATCGACACCAACAGCGGCCCCGGCATCGGCAATCTCACCTTCGATCCCAGCCACCGCCAGTTCTTCGCCTCCGATCTCGATACCGGCCTCATCCATCGCATCGACGCCGAGGGCAGGCTGATCGAAAGCTTCGACCATGGCGTTGCCGGACGCCCGGCCCATGGAGTGTCACCGGTCGCCGATGATGGTTCGGTGATGGACATACAGGGCGCCGCCTTCGACAGCGAAGACCCGGAAAGCTGGGGCTACACGCAGGACGAGCGCCGCGTCTGGGCCGTGTCCTATCATGGCGGCCGGCTCTATTATTCGGTCGCCGAAAAGTCGGAGATCTGGTCGGTGGGCATTGCCCGCGACGGCGGCTTCGCCGGCGACCCGCGCTGGGAACTGACGGTCAAGGCCGACAAGGACTACGCCGTCACCGACATCGCCTTCGACAACAGCGGCTTCATGTACCTGGCGCAGCGCGGCCCCGTCGAGAACCGCTACGACTACAGCCAGTTCGCCGATTCCGGCAAGGGCGAGGTCATCCGCTATTTCCGCGAGAACCCTGACGATCCGGAGACGGAATCGATCTGGGTGGAAGCGCCGCAGGAATACGCGGTCGGCTTCACCCAAGGCAACAGGCAGTCAGCCGGCGGCCTCGACCTGCAATATGGCTATGACGCGGAGGGCAATCTCGACACCTCGGCCTGCACCCAGACGCTGGTCAACACCGGCGACAAATTGCGCGACAACCCGACGCTCGCCGAGCAACTCGCCGCCGGCGGGCCGCTCGCCGTGCATGGCGTGCAGATCACGTCCAGGGACCTGGTCAAGCCTGCCAACGTGCCGCCCTTCGGCTCCTGGTTCGTCGACTTCGACGGCTATTTCGAGGATCCCGAGGTGGAAGGCCATGTCGGCGACGTTGCCGTCTGGCACCCTTGCGAGGGCCGCGCCGGCTACTATGAGGAAATCCCGGGCGGCTACCTGCCACCCTTCTACCCGCCGGACTTCCCACCGCCCGGCAACCTGTCCCCGTGTCTCGATGTCGAGGATATCAGGTATTTCTGCACGCCTTCCGGCCTCGAGGCGGATCTCTATCTCCATGACCATGCCGGCTTCGGCGGCGATTCGATCAAGGTCCAGTCCAGGACGCCAGGGGTCGGGGTAGCCACTCCGCGGTCGCATGCGCCGGGCAAGCCGTACACGATCGATATCACCGGCCACTATCCGGGCGACAGAGTGGATGTTGGGCTTTGCTTCTACAGGAAGTCCGACAAGGACAAGGGTGGCTACTACCCTTGCTGCAAGATGACCTTGCCGCTCCGCACCCCAGCCGTCAGCTGCGAACGTTGAGGAGGGGAAGATGACACATCTCGCACTCTCCCCGCTCGCGGAAAACAACCGAACCGACAAGCAGTCAACCGTCATGGAGACGATCATGAAACCCCTGTCATACGCCAGGCGCGGCGCGCGCTGGCTGATGGCGGCCGGTATCGCGGTCGCTCTCGCGCCCGCATCGCCGGCTTTCGCCGCCCAGAATATCCAGGCGACCAAGGACATCCAGGCCACCAGTCCGGATGTGCAACCCTTCCAGCTCGACAACCCCCGCATCATCAATCCGGAACCCGGGCGCGTTGTGCCGTTCTTCACCAAGAAGGGTGGCCAGCGCGGCTGCGACTATGTCGAGTACGTCCTCAGTTTCGGCCTGCGCGGCAATCCGCAGAGCCTTGCCGCCCCGACCCTCGGCGCGACGCTCAAGGCCTTGAAGCTGGAATTCAGGGACCAGCTCCCGCATGGCCTCCAAATCGTCAACGTCCAGGTCGCCGGCGACGGCACCGACGCGGCCGGCGGCCCCTTGCCGAGTACAGTCATCAGCAACTCGGCCGGTCCGAACGACACCGCAACGGTTTCCGATTTCCGGGTTTCCGCCTCCGACCTGGACGGTTCGGGCGAACTGAATGAACGCATCATCACTTTTCGCATCACCGCCAGGATCGACCATGCGGCATTCCCTGCGCCGGCAATGGTCGACAACCAGGGCCTGATCAAGGTGA
>NZ_JBAZUD010000119.1:0-16383 GCF_041661565.1 Mesorhizobium sp. | reverse complement strand
CAGCCTTCGTCTTCTGGCTGTTCTGCTTCGGCATGTCGCGCTATTCCATGTACACGGAACGCCGGCTCGACACCGGCCACAAACGCTGATGCATGTCGCCCAAAACTGTGTTGTGGGTTTGGGATAACGACATGCATTATAACCAAAGATAAAAGAACAAGGGGACCCGTCATGGCCACCGAAAACGCCGTAAGCGCCGAAGAGATCAAGGTCAACGCCGCCAAGATGCAGATCTCGACCACCGATGTCGCCATCGACATCATCGCCATGCACAAATGGTACGGCGAGTTCCATGTGCTGAAGGACATCAATCTGAAGGTGATGCGCGGCGAGCGCATCGTCATCTGCGGCCCGTCGGGCTCGGGCAAATCGACGATGATCCGCTGCATCAACCGGCTGGAGGAGCACCAGAAAGGCAAGATCATCGTCGATGGCAAGGAACTGACCAACGATCTGAAGAAGATCGACGAGGTGCGCCGCGAGGTCGGCATGGTGTTCCAGCACTTCAACCTGTTTCCGCATCTCACCATCCTCGAAAATTGCACGCTGGCGCCGATCTGGGTGCGCAAGACACCGAAGAAGCAGGCCGAGGAAATCGCCATGCACTTCCTCAAGCGCGTCAAGATTCCCGAGCAGGCCAACAAGTACCCGGGCCAGCTCTCGGGCGGCCAGCAGCAGCGCGTGGCGATCGCCCGCTCGCTGTGCATGAACCCGCGCATCATGCTGTTCGATGAGCCGACCTCCGCGCTCGATCCGGAAATGATCAAGGAAGTGCTGGAGACGATGGTCGGGCTGGCCGAGGAAGGCATGACCATGCTGTGCGTCACCCATGAAATGGGCTTCGCGCGCAAGGTCGCCAACCGGGTGATCTTCATGGATCAGGGCCAGATCGTCGAGCAGAACACGCCGGCCGAGTTCTTCGACCATCCGCGCCATGAGCGCACAAAACTGTTCCTGTCGCAGATCCTGCACTGAGTCCTCGACAATCTTAGGCCTTCGACAATCGCGGAGAGCCCGGCTGAAACAGAGCCGGGCTCTTTTGCGTATGGATGAGCAGGTGGCAGACGCCTCCTGTCACGCCCCGATGCGTTCGCAAGGCAGCCATTCATGAAGAAGCTTGGACGTATTCCGGTCCGCCTGTTGATCGTGGCGGCTCTGGCCGTGACGCTGGGAGCGTTGGTGCCGCGACCGCTTTGGCAGACAGCCGGCGACAGACCCGCGAGCACGCGGCATATATTGGTCCTCAGGAACCCGATCCACACAGACATCGCCGTTCCGGTCGACGATGCGGTGCTTCGGCGCTTTCATTTCCTGCTTGATGCCGGCATGCCGACCGACATTGCCGGAGTGCGCTACATCGTCTTTGGCTGGGGCGGCCGCGCGTTCTACCTGGAAACGCCGACATGGTCGCAACTCAAAGCCGTTCCGGTGATGAAAGCGCTGACCCTCGACACGTCAGTGATGCATGTCGATATCGCCGGCGACATCACCGAACCGCGTCCGGATGTCGCCGGGTTCGACATCGGCGAGGACCGCTTCGCCGCCTTGCTCGATTTCATCGCCGCCAGCTTCCAGCAAGGGGAGGGCGGCCCTGTCATCATCGAGAACGCGGCCTATTCTAGGTTCGACCGTTTCTTCGAGGCAAAAGGGCACTTCAACGCGCTGGTCGGATGCAACACCTGGACCGCGGCGGCGCTGCGCACTGCTGGCCTGCGCACCGGCTGGTGGAACCCGCTGCCGGTCTCGCTCGGCCTGTCGATGCGGCTTTACAATTAGCGAGATGGGCCGGCCACGGCCGGGCGTCAGCGCCGAGTTGTTTTCTGTCGCTCCCATCCATAAAGCCAGTCGAGATCCGCCGCGAGCTTGTCCGGGCCCCGCATCGCCAGGAACAGGTCGCGGGCGATCGCCACCGGCCCGGCGGCATGCCAGGCAAGGCGATTGAGGGCGCCGCGCCGCGCAGCCTTGGCTATGCGCGGCCGTCGCAGGGCCTCCCACATTCCAAGGCCGGCTGCCGGATCGGCCGCCGAGTCGGCGACGGCATCTGCAAGCATTGCCGCGTCCTCGATCGCCATCGCCGCACCCTGCGCCGCGAAGGGGGTCATCGCATGAGCGGCGTCGCCGATCAGCGCGATTCCGCCGGGCACGGTCCAAGGCTGCCCTTGGTCGACCGTATGGAGCGGCCAGGTCAGCCAGGGGCCAACCAGTTGCGTCACCTTTGCCAAGCCAGGGGCGCAGCCGCGCATTGCATCGGCGAGGATGCCGGGATCGGCACGGCCTGACCAGCCCTCGGCGATCCGCTCGCCCTTGGTAAAGGCGACGAGGTTGAAGGCGTCGCCCTTGCTGACGGGATAAGCGACCATGTGAAAGCCCGGATGCAGAAACGTCGTGACACAGTTGGGCGGCCCGATCGCGGCGAAGGCGAGACCGGCGGGACTGTCGGCGGCGACCGTGGCCCGCCAGGCCAGCGCCCCCGAAAAACGGTTTCTTGGCGGTGCCATCCTTTCGGAATCGACAAGCCCGCGCACCGTCGACCAGACGCCATCGGCACCAACCAGCAACGAGCCTTGTTTCTCCGACGTCTTGCCGCCGATCTCGACGCTCGCCATGACACCCTGGCTGCCGACCGCGATTTTCTGGACGCGCGCGCCGAGGGTGAGATGAATATCGGGCATTTCGGCGGCCCGCTCCATCAGCGCACTCTGCAGGTCGGCCCGATGCGTGACGAGATAGGGAGCGCCCCAACGGTCTTCACCCGACCGGCCCAGCGGCACCCGGGCCAGTTGGCGCAATGTCCTCGCATCCTTCAGCACCACGGCCTCCGGCCGCACCGCGGCCGGCAGCAGCCGGTCGAGTACGCCGAGGTCCCGCAGGATGCGTGTCGCGTTGGGAGAAAGCTGGAGACCGGCGCCTACGGCCTCGAGGCGCGGTGCCTGCTCGAACAGCTGCACGCGACAGCCGCGTCTGGCAAAGGCAATTGCGGCGGTCAGTCCGGCGACGCCTGCTCCGGCGATGACGACTGGCCGGGAGCGCTTGTCGTCCATCTTGCCCATCAGCTGTGTCGGTAAGGAATCAGGCGGCCTGGTCGATATAGAGGCAGCCGGCCGGCAGCGTTTCCGTCGCCTTCAGCTTCGGCGAATAGCGATAGAGCGTCGAGCAATAGGGGCAAACCTTCTCATTGTCGTCGCCCATGTCGAGAAACACATGCGGATGGTCGAAGGGCGGGTTGGCGCCGGTGCACATGAATTCCTTGACCCCGATGTCGATCGCCGGATGGCCCGCATCGTTCTGGAAATGGGGAATGGAACCGCCTGCCATCGTCGTCTCCTTAACGCAGTCTCGCCTGCATCTGGATCATAACAGGCCTCTTTGCAAGATCGATGAAATGAAACTGTCGCAAAAGCCTGTCAGAGGATAAGTTAAGCCGGTTAAGCGGCAGAGCTGGTGGGAAGAGCGGAAAACATGAACGAACTGAAGCCGGTCAAGAGCGAATTCACCAATATCGAGGCTGCAAGCCCGGAAGGCGGCAACCCCGACCGTTTCGTCAATCGTGAATTCTCCTGGCTGCAGTTCAACCGGCGCGTTCTCGAAGAATCGCTCAATCTCAATCATCCGCTGCTGGAGCGCGTCCGCTTCCTGTCGATCTCGGCCGCCAATCTCGACGAGTTCTTCATGGTGCGCGTCGCCGGCCTCGCAGGCCAGGTGCGCGAGGGCATCGTGCTGAAGAGCCCGGACGGACGCACGCCCGAGCAGCAGCTCGAGCAGCTGCTGCGCGAAGTCGAACGGCTGCAGGAAGACCAGCAGAACAGCCTTTCGGCCCTCACCGTGCTGCTCAACAAGGAAGGCATCGAGACCATTACCCGCGATGCGCTGACCAAGGACGAGAAAATCTGGCTGGAAGACCATTTCCAGGAACAGGTGTTCCCGGTGCTGACACCGCTGTCGATCGACCCGGCGCACCCATTCCCGTTCATTCCCAATCTCGGCTTCTCGATGGCACTGCAGCTGCGCCATCGCAAGAATGGCGAGGAGATGAGCGCGCTGCTGCGCCTGCCGGTCGCGTTGAAGCGGTTCATCCGTCTGCCGGACCGCAAGCAGAATGTCCGGTTCATCCCACTGGAAGAGGCGGTCGGCCTCTATATCGGCAAGCTGTTTCCCGGCTACGAGGTCAAGGGCTCGGGCACGTTCCGCATCATTCGCGACAGTGATATCGAGGTCGAAGAGGAGTCCGAGGACCTCGTGCGCCTGTTCGAGACAGCGCTGAAGCGCCGCCGCCGCGGCTCGGTCATTCGCATCGAATTCGACAGGCTGATGCCTGGCGAACTGCGCGAGTTCGTCGCCGGCGAGCTCGGCGTCTCGTCGAGCCGCATCAGTGTGCTGACCGGTCCTCTTGCGCTCAGCCAGATTTCCGAGATCGTCTCCATCCCCCGCGACGATTTGAAGTTCACGCCCTACAATCCGCGCTTTCCCGAGCGCATCCGCGAGCATGGCGGCGACTGTTTCGCCGCCATTCGCGAGAAGGATATCGTCGTCCACCATCCCTATGAATCCTTCGACGTCGTCGTGCAGTTCCTGCGCCAGGCCATGGCCGACCCGGAAGTGGTGGCGATCAAGCAGACGCTGTACCGCACCTCCAACGACAGCCCGATCGTGCGCGCGCTGGTCGACGCGGCCGAGGCCGGCAAGTCGGTGACGGCGCTGGTCGAGCTCAAGGCGCGTTTCGACGAGGAAGCCAACATCCGCTGGGCGCGCGATCTCGAGCGCGCCGGCGTGCAGGTCGTTTTCGGCTTCCTCGAGCTGAAGACCCACGCGAAAATGTCGCTGGTGGTGCGGCGCGAGGACGGCAAGCTGCGCAACTATGTGCATCTCGGCACCGGCAATTACCACCCGGTCACCGCCCGCATCTACACCGACCTGTCCTTCTTCACCACCGATCCGACGATCGCCCGCGATGTCGCCCAGCTCTTCAACTTCATCACCGGCTATGCCGAGCCAACGGATGAAATGCGGCTGGCGATCTCGCCGTTCACGCTCAGAAACAGGATTCTCAAGCACATTTCCGATGAAGTCGCTTATGCGCGCGCGGGCAAGCCGGCGCGTATCTGGATGAAGATGAACGCGCTCGTCGACCCCATCATCATCGATGCGCTCTATGACGCCAGCCGGGCAGGGGTCGAGATCGACCTTGTCGTGCGCGGCATCTGTTGCCTGAGGCCGCAGGTGCCCGGCCTGTCGGAAAACATCAGGGTGAAATCGATCGTTGGCCGGTTCCTGGAACACAGCCGCATCTATTGCTTTGGCAACGGCCATGGCCTGCCCTCGGACGAGGCGATCGTCTACATCTCGTCGGCCGACCTCATGCCGCGCAATCTCGATCGCCGTGTCGAGACCATGGTGCCGATCACCAATCCAACTGTGCATGAACAGATTTTGGGCCAGATCATGCTCGGCAACATCATGGACAATCAGCAAAGTTTCGACGTATTGGCTGATGGAACCTCCCGGCGCGTGGTGCTGGAGGAGGGCGAGGAACCGTTCAACGCGCAGGAATATTTCATGACCAATCCCAGCCTGTCCGGACGGGGTGATGCGCTGAAGTCGCACGCGCCCAAGCGCATCGCGCAGTTCAAGCGCCGCAAGAAGAACGCTGCAGCGTCCAGCTGATGCAGGCGGAATCCCAAGGCCGGCTGCAGGACCGCCGACCGCTGTCCATCATCGACATCGGTTCGAACTCGATCCGTCTTGTGGTCTATGAAGGGCTGGCGCGCTCGCCGACCATGCTGTTCAACGAAAAGATGCTGGCCGGCCTCGGCCGCGGCATCGTGTCGACCGGCAAGCTCGATCCCGAAGCGGTGACGCGCTCGATGGAGGAGTTCCGCCGCTTTCGGGCGCTCTCCGACCAGGCCGGCGCCGAGCATATGTATGTGCTGGCGACGGCTGCGGCCCGCGAGGCCGTCAACGGTCCCGACTTCATCCACCGGGCCGAGGATGTGCTCAAGACCGAAATCCGGGTGCTGAGCGGGCGCCAGGAAGCCCATTATTCGGCGCTTGGGGTGATTTCCGGCTTTCATCCGGCCGACGGCATCGCTGGCGACCTTGGCGGCGGCAGCCTCGAACTGGTCGATGTTGCGGGCGAGGCGATCGGCGACGGGATCACGCTGCCGCTGGGCGGCCTGCGCCTGCAGGACATGGCGAAGAACTCGCTTGCCCAGGCGGCAAAGATCACGCGTGACGAACTGGCCCGGGCCAAGCTGCTGAAAGGCGGGCAGGGCAGGCCCTTCTACGCCGTTGGCGGCACCTGGCGAAATCTCGCCCGGCTGCACATGGAGATGACCAACTATCCGCTCGGCGTCATGCACCACTATGACATCGGCATCGAAAGCGCGGCCAATTTTCTCAGGCAGGTGGCGAAGGGCGAGATCGAGAAGGTCAAGGGCATCGAAGGCGTCTCCAAGAACCGCCGCTCGCTGCTGCCCTATGGCGCCATCGTGCTGCAGGAGATCATGACGGCGATGCAGCCGTCCAAGATCATCGTCTCGGCGCTCGGGGTGCGCGAGGGCTTTCTCTATTCGCTGCTCGACGAGGCTGAGCAGAAGGCCGACCCGCTGATTTCAGCCGCGGAAGAGCTCGCCCGGCTGCGCTCGCGCTCCGTAACCCACGCGCATGAGCTGGTCGAATGGACAGCCCGGACATTCGCCGCCTTCGGCATCGACGAGACCGAGGATGAGGCGCGCTACCGCCACGCTGCGGCTCTGCTGGCCGATATCGGCTGGCGCGCGCATCCCGAATATCGCGGCAAGCAGTCGTTGAACATCATCGCGCATGCCTCTTTCTTCGGCGTCGACCATCCCGGCCGCGCCTTCCTGGCGCTGGCCAATGCCTACCGTCATGACGGCATCTTCAACGAATCCATCGACCCCGAGATCAAGGCGTTGACGACGCCGCGCTATCTAGAGCGCTCCCGGGTGCTGGCGGCGATGATGCGCGTCGTCTACCTGCTGACCGCATCGATGCCCGGCATCATGCCGAGACTGAAATGGGAGCAGCGCGCCAATGGTGTGCTGGCGCTGGTGTTGCCGGCGTCCCTTGCCGATCTCTACGGCGAACGGCCGGCCGGGCGCCTCGCCCAACTGGCGCGGATCACCAATCGCCGGCTGGTGCTGTCGGTCGAAGGCGGCCCGAGCATGTCGGTGAAATAAGACTACGCGGAACCGCGCCGGTCGATCGACCAGGCGCCGGCGCCGGCCATGGCCAGAGCCAGAAAGCCGCCCGCGATCGCGATGTCCTTCATCAGCATCTGCGAATGCAGGAAAACGAGCGTCGGGTCATCGCCGCCCTGGCCATAGTGGCCGATGAAGCCGGCGACAATGCAGAAGGCGGCAAGCAGCAGGGCAACGATCCTTGTCTGGAAGCCGACCAGGACGAGCAATCCAGCAATCAATTCGAACAGGCCTGTGCCCCAGGCGGCGAACGTCGGCAATGGCAGGCCAAGCCCGGCGAAATAGCTTGTCGTGCCGGCAATGTCGGACAATGCGTTGAACCCGGACGGTACGAACAGGGCGGCGAGAAACAGCCGGGAAAGAAGAAGCAGCAAGTCGCGAGGCACGGTCACCTCCGTTGTCGGTTTCGGTTGGCCTTTCCCCGAAGCAGCCATCCTATCGGCAATACGGCGGGAAATCCCATGGCGGCGGATCGAGATGCGTGGGCCTGTGACAGACAACGAAAAAGCGGCGCGGAGAATTCCGCGCCGCTTCTGTGAAGACTTGGGAGGCGTGGCTCAGCCGCGCTTGGCGTCGATCGAGTAGGCGCCGGCGCCAGAGGAGGCCAGCACCAGGAAGCCGCCGGCGATGGCGACGTTCTTCAGGAAATGGATCATCTGGTTCTGATCGGCCCAACCCGTGTGGGCGACAAGGGCGGTTGCGATGGTGAAGATAGCCAACACCCAGGCCACGATGCGGGTCTGGAAGCCGACGACGATGGCGAGACCGCCGAGAAGTTCGATCAGGCCGACGACAACAGCCGTTACGGTCGGGACGGGAAGACCCATCGAGCCGAAATAGCCGGCGGTGCCGGAAATGGCGGTGAGCTTGCCGAAACCGGAAAGCAGAAAGATGATGGCGAGCAGGATGCGGCCGAGAAGGATGGTGAGCGAGTTGCTGGAAGCGGTGCCGGCGGCGGATGAGCTGAAGGACATTGCGGTGTCTCCGAACGGGTTGAGTGATCCGTGCAATAGACCATAGCGACTGTTCACCAAAGCCGCCTATGTGGCGACACATTGTTCACGATGCTCGCATTCCGGTGATCGCGCAACAGGCAGGAATCGTGTCGAGCATGGCCCGATCGCCGTAGAGTGTCCGCCGGAACGACCTACCCTGGATGCGTCATGTCCACAGGCCGCACCAGACGCTCATAGTCCGCTTCGCTGACCAGGCCGGTTGCGAGCGCTTCCTCGCGCAACGTCGTGCCGTTCTTGTGCGCCGTCTTGGCGATCTTGGCCGCATTGTCGTAGCCGATGGTCGGCGCCAGCGCCGTCACCAGCATCAGCGAGCGGTCGAGCGCCGCCTTGATGTTGTCCTCACGCGCCTCGATGCCGACGACGCAATTGTCGGTGAACGAGACCGAGGCGTCGGCGAGCAACTGCACCGACTGCAGGAAGTTGTAGGCCATCAGTGGGTTGTAGACATTGAGTTCGAAATGGCCCTGGCTGCCGGCGAAGGTCACGGCCGCGTTGTTGCCGAACACCTGCACGCAGACCTGGGTCATCGCTTCGCACTGCGTCGGGTTGACCTTGCCCGGCATGATCGACGAGCCGGGTTCGTTTTCGGGCAACGACAACTCGCCGAGGCCCGAGCGCGGCCCGGAGCCGAGGAAGCGGATGTCGTTGGCGACCTTGAACAGGGCAGCCGCGGCCGCGTTGATGGCGCCATGCGAGAACACCATGGAATCGTGGGCGGCGAGTGCCTCGAACTTGTTGGGCGCGGTGACGAAGGCGATGCCGGTGATGGCGGCGATGCGATCGGCCACCCGCTCGGCGAAGCCGACCGGCGCGTTGAGGCCTGTGCCCACCGCGGTGCCGCCCTGTGCCAGTTCCTGCAGGCCTGGCAACGTCAATTCGATGCGCCTCATCGAAGACGCGACCTGCGCGGCGTAGCCGGAGAATTCCTGGCCGAGGGTCAGCGGCGTCGCATCCTGTGTGTGGGTACGGCCGATCTTGATGATGTGGTTGAACTCCCGGCTCTTGGCGGCGAGCGCCTTGTGCAGGTGTTTCAGCGCCGGCAACAGGTCGTGCACGATGCGCTCGGCGCAGGCGATGTGCATGGCCGTCGGATAGGTATCGTTCGATGACTGGCTCATATTGACGTGGTCATTGGGATGCACCGGCTTCTTCGACCCCATGACGCCGCCCAGCATCTCGATCGCCCGGTTGGAGATGACCTCGTTGGCGTTCATGTTGGACTGTGTGCCGGAGCCGGTTTGCCACACCGCCAGCGGGAAATGGTCGTTGAGCTTTCCGTCGATGACCTCCTGGGAGGCCTCGATGATCGCCTTGCCGATCGCGGGATCCAGCCGCTTCAGTTCCATATTGGCTTCGGCCGCCGCCCGCTTGACGATGCCGAGCGCGCGTACGATTGAAATGGGCTGCTTTTCCCAGCCGATCTTGAAGTTGCCGAGCGACCGCTGTGCCTGCGCGCCCCAATAGCGGCTGGCGTCGACCTCGATGGGACCGAACGTGTCGGTTTCGGTTCTGGTCTTTGACGTGCTCACGGGCGGCATCTCCAGTGTGTCGAATTTGGCAACGGCCTATCGCGTTGCACAATGGCCTTCAAGCGGAGATTGCGCTCGAAAAGCATGCAAATCGGTTCAGCACATTGACATTCGCGCGCCTGCCGACCGCAGCTTAGTACGTTTCAGCGTGATGACATGGATCGAGCCATCAAATAGGGTGCCGGGCAAACGATCGACCAGGGTAGAAGTGGCACACGATTTTCAGCAGGACATCGACCTTATCGCCAGCATCGACGCGGTTCCGACCATTCTCGATGTCGTCTGCCGCACCACCGGGATGGGTTTTGCCGCGGTCGCCCGCGTCACCGAGGATCGCTGGATTGTCTGCGGTGTTCTCGACAATATTGATTTCGGCCTCGCGCCGGGCGGCGAGCTGAAGGTCGAGACCACAATCTGCAGCGAGATCCGTGCCAGCCACGAAGCGGTGGTCATTGACAGCGTTGCCGATGATCAGGCCTTTTCCGGTCACCACACGCCCGCGCAATATGGCTTCCAGAGCTATATATCGATGCCGATCATCCGCAGGGACGGTCGGTTTTTCGGCACCTTGTGCGCCATCGATCCGCGTCCGGCGCGGTTGAAGAATCCCGAAACCATCGGCATGTTCAAGCTGTTCGCGGAACTGATTGCCGCCCATCTGGACTCGGCGGAGCGGCTCGACGCGGCCCACGCCGAAACCTTGCTGGAGCGTAAGAACAAGGAACTGCGCGAGCAGTTCATCGCCGTCCTTGGTCACGACCTGCGCAATCCGCTCGGCTCGATCGCCTCCGGCGTCAATATGCTGAAGCGCACCGATGACGAGGCAAAGCGCGCGCAGATCCTGGCCTTGATGGAGGGCAGCGTGGCGCGCATGGGTGGGCTGATCGACAATGTACTCGACTTTGCCCGAAGCCGCATGGGCGCCGGGCTGGTGGGCAAGACGACCGAGCCCAAGCCGGTGGGGCCGGTGCTGGAGCAAGTCGTGTCGGAATTTCGCTCCGTTCATCCGGACCGCGTGATCGAAACCGAGTTTGATGTTCCCGCGCCTGTCATCGCCGATCATCTGCGGCTTGCGAGGCTGTTCTCGAACCTGATCGGCAACGCGCTCAACCATGGCGCCTTCGGCGCGCCGGTCAGGGTGGAAGCCACGACTGCAGGCGGGGAGCTTGTTTTCTCGGTTGCCAATACCGGCAAGCCTATCGCGACCGAAATGATGGCCAATCTGTTCCAGCCGTTCGTGCGCGGCAAGACCACGAACGATCAGGGCCTGGGACTTGGCCTCTACATTGCCGCCGAGATCGCCAAGATGCATTCGGGCAAGGTAGAGGCTGCATCCTCAGCGCAGGAGACGCGCTTTGTCTTTCGCATGCCGTTGGATGGCGCCTGAACGTCAATCGAAGGTTTGTCAGCCGGGAATCTTTTTCTTCCAGCGACGTAGCCGCGTGCGCACGTAGGTGAGGCGGCCAAACGGGATCGTTGGCCGCCCCGATGGGGCGCTCGGCTGCTCCTGCAGGCGTTGACGCACAAGGTTCGTCAGGCGCCGGAAGCAAGGGGTTTCCAGTGTGGGCAGACGTTCCAAGATCGTGTCGGGCAGCGGCTTCGAGCGCCAGGCGAAATAGGCCTCATACTCCAGCGGCGTGTCGACAAGGTGCTGGAGATAGCCAGCCAGCGCTTTCGTGTTGGGGAACGCGCCAGCCTCGACATAGGAATTCGCGGGCACGAAATCACTCACGTTCGGTGCGCCGAGATAGACCGGCACCGTGCCGGCTTCGAATGCGTCATAGATCTTCTCCGTGACGTAATCAGGCTCGATCGAGTTTTCCAGCGCGAGGCAGAACCTGTGCCGCGCGATGGTCTCGATCTTTGTTTTCCGGCCGAGATCCGGCCCGCCGATTGCTCGATTGTGAAAGTGCCTGCCATAGGAATCGATCTTGATATGGCGCGAAAGTTCGGCTGTGAAATCGACGCGGCCGCTGTGGTTGAAGGGGGCGGACTGGAAGAGCGCGACCGGCGCCTGTTCGGTCTTCGCGGCGATTGGTCTGGCAACCATGTCTCGCCACGCGCAAGCCTTGGGCAGGTAGGGCGCCCAGACGTCGGAACGCGCTTCATGCGTCATTGTCATGTCGAAATGCCTCATGACCTCCGGACTTGCGGCGCGTGGATGGTTCTGACGGCTCTCCATCGACCAGGCCACCCAATATTGGCCGGGATATTTGCGGGCATCGCCGAATTCTTGGAAATCCGGCATGTGGAAAACCACGGCCGCGGCCTCGGAGAGCCGGCGCTTGTCCGTTGTCCAACGCCCTTCACCCTGGATGGACTCGATGTCGACCGGCTTGCCGAAGAATGTCGTATAAAAGAGGATCAGCGGATCGCTTGATGACATGGCGGCACGAATGTCCGGGATTTCTCGATCTCCGTGAAAGACGCGGAATTGCGAGGCCGGTCAAGGCGCCGCATTTCCAGCGACAGGTGGGGGGAAGTCCTTCTAGCCCGCCGTATATCCACCATCGATCGCAAAAATCCCGCCACTGGTCCAGGCAGCCTCGTCGCTGGCGAGATGAACAGCGATCCCCGCCAAATCTTCGGGGCGGCCGATTCTGCCGAGCGGATAGCTGCGCTCGACATAGGCGCTCAGCTCTGCCTTGGCCTCGTCCGGCAGATTGTCGACTGTCTTGCGCCGCATCGCGGTGTCCACTGTGCCAGGCGCGATGGCATTGACCCGGATGCCGCGCGGCCCGAGTTCGAATGCGAGCGACTTGGTCAGCGAGTTCAACGCGCCCTTGGACAGGGAATAGAGGCTCGACGGCCGCTTCGGGATCATCTTGTCGGCGAAGTAGGATGAGATGTTGATCACCGAGGCGCCGGCGGCGAGATGCGGCAGCAAGCCCTGAGTGAGGAAGAACACCGCCGCCACGTTGAGCGCGAAGGATTGCCGGAACTGCTCCTGGCTGACTGTCTCGAACGGCACCAGGAAAGCCATACCCGCATTGTTGACAAGAATGTCGAGCGGTCGGCCCGACATCTTCACGTGCTCGACCACGCTTTCGACGCCAGCGCCGGTGGCAAGGTCGGCGGACAGCGTCCTGACGGTTCCATTCGTGCCAGCCCTTGTGAGGTTGTCGCTGGCGGTGGCCAGTTTCGTGGCATCGCGACCGACGATCACGACATCGGCACCCTCGCGCAGGAATGCCTCGGCGATCGCAAAGCCGATGCCCTCGGACCCCCCGGTAACCAAAGCCTGCTTGTTGCCAAGCCTCATCGCATGCTCCCGCATCTTCATCCGGTCGAAAGCGCCGCGAATCCGCTGCCCTGGTCAAGCCATCGGCCTATCCCAGCGTATGAATAGTCCAGCCAGGGCAACAACTTGCATCTTCGCCGCGAACAGGATAGCCGCCTTGTTGAAGAAGCCATGCGGGTTCGAGCGGGATGCGGTGGGCTTCGGACCGACATACTTGTCCCCAAACACCTAACGACGATGGTCTTGCCGGAAGCGCGAATGCGAAAACCGCCCCTGCCCATCGATGTTGTCGAGGTCGAGAGGCGCTTGCTGCCCGGGCTTAACCGCGGCGAGATCCACTGCCGCTTCGAACGGGGAAGACTGAGGGTGCGGTCACGGGCCGCCTGGCTTGAAAGGCACGAGCAGGTACTCGCCCTGATTGCCGAGGCATTGGTGTCGCTCGGTGTCCGCGACCTGCCGCCCTTCTATATGCTTCTAGGCGACACGCCGTCGCGCAGACGGCACCGCTACTTCACGACACGATTCGCATTCTCTCAAGCCGATGGCTATGGCGAGGTGGCCGCTCCGGATTTCGTTTTCGGTGGCTGGCCGGACGCAAAGTTCGACGACTACGATCAAAAGACGCGGGCAATGGCGGCCGCGTCTGAACAGCCGGCGCGCGACAACAGGCTGTTCTGGGCCGGGCGCTGCATGAACGATGGCCGCAAAAGGGTCGTGGAAGCCGCGGCGGCACGGCCCGACCTTGTTGAGGCATACGATACCGAGTCGAACTACGATATCGCGAGCAACCGGTATTCCAGCAGGTTCAGGACGATGGAAGACCAGGTCGCCACCTACCGCTACATGATCGATATCGAGGGTGCGGGCTACAGTGGCCGCTTCAAGATGCTGCTCCACACCAGGCGCGTCGTGCTGCTGCAGGACCGGCCTTGGCGAGAGTGGTTCTTCGACGATATCGAGCCGTTCCGGCATTATGTCCCGGTGGCGCGCGATATGTCCGATATGGTCGAGCGCATCGAATGGCTGCGCGCCAATCCGAAGATGGAGGCCGAGATATCAGGGGAAGCGCAGCATTTCGCACGGACCCGGTTGACGCGCGCCGCGGCGGTGTCGGCCTGGGCTCGACTTCTCGGGGCTCACGCGGATGCCGGCGGCAATCTGAAGTCCGGCCTCCAACACCGCAAGCGCGTGACAGGCTGGCCGGGCTGACGAATCCCATCCACGGCAGGCCGGGCGAACCTATAGGCCGGCGGCCACCGGCCTGGTGCCCAGGCGGGCGGAAACATAATCCTTGACCTGACGGATCGCTCGTTCGCGAGAGACGCTGCCCGGTTGAAGGCCGAGCCGCAGCCAAAGCCCATCGATCAGGGCGGTGACGCCAAGCGCGATGTCGTCGGCATCCGCCGGTGAGGCAAGCCCGTGAAGGCCCGACAACAGGTTCGAGCGCATGCGGGCGTGGAGCACCTTCTGGATGCGCGCCAGCTTCTCGTCGCGAGGCACCTCGGCACACAGGGAAAGCCAGGCATGGCAGAGAGGCGGCAGGAACAGATGTTCCTCGAAATTGCCCTCGATCACCGCGTCCAGGCGCTCCATCGGGGTCCGTGCCTGGCGAAGCCGGATCACCACCGCGTCGCGCAACACGGCATTGGCCTCCCGCATCGCGTGCTCGAACAGTTCCTGCTTGTTGCGGAAATAGTGCAGCACGATGCCCTTGGAGGCGCCTGCCTGCGCCGCCACCTTCTCCAGCGTCGCGCCGGCTATGCCTTCGCGCTCAAGCACCGCGAAGGCCGCCCGCCGCAACTCCTTGCGGCGTATGTCGCCGAGGCGCGTGAGTTTCACCGGATTGATCCATGCATTGCGAATCCACGTTGACATTTTCGCCCGTCCAGATCAACAATTGACCGATGGGACAATAAAAAGACCAATTGGTCAATTTTTGACAAATGAGGAGAACTAGAATGTTGCGCATCCTTGCAAGCAGCGTTTGTCTCGCCGCATTGGCGCTCGGCTCTCATGCAGCCCGGGCCGGCGAAGCCGAGCAGTGCAGGACGGTCCGCATGGCCGAGCCTGGCTGGAACGATCTGGCCTTCACCACCGGCGTAACCAATGTCCTGTTCCAGGCGCTCGGCTATCAGCCGAAAAGCGAAGTGCTCGGCATCAACGTCATCTACGAGGGCATGAAGAACAATGATCTCGACCTGTTCCTGGGCTACTGGGACCCGGCGATGGTCACCTATTACGAGCCCTACAAGAAGGACGGCTCGGTCGAGAATGTGCGTGTCAATCTCGTCGGCGCCAAATACACCTTCGCCGTGCCGACCTACGTCTGGGAGGCCGGCGTGAAGGACCTGTCCGACCTGCACAAGTTTGCCGACAAGTTCGGCAAGAAGATGTACGGCATCGAACCCGGATCCAATCAGCTGATGATGGACGCCATCGCCGATCCGGCGTTTGGCCTCGATGGCTGGCAGGTGGTCGAGTCGAGCGAAGCCGGCATGCTCTCGGAGGTCGGCTACGAGATCAAGGAGAAGCAGTTCATCGTTTTCCAGGGCTGGGCGCCACATCCGATGAACACGATGTACGACTTCAAGTACCTGACCGGCGGCGACAAGTTCTTCGGCCCGAATTTCGGCGCCGCGACGGTGACGACGCAGGTACGCAAGGGCTATCTGCAGCAATGCCCGAACGTCGCGAAGCTCTTGAAAAATCTAGCCTTCGACATCGATTTCGAAAATGTCGGCATGGGCTATCTCATCAATGACGGCATGAAGCCGGAAGACGGGGCACTGAAGGCAATCACGCTGAACAAGGGCCGCCTCGACACCTGGCTGGCCGGCGTCACCACCTTCGATGGCAAGCCAGGCCTGGCGGCGGTCAAGGAGAAGCTCGGCCTGTGACAGCGCCGGCATCGGACGGCTTGGGCCAGGACGCTTCGGTGGATCAGGCCGCCTGGGCCGCGCGCAAGCTATTCGCTGATATTGACGGCCTCGATATCGCCTATCTCGACATCGAAGGCACCGAACCGGCGCTGCTCCTGGTGCATGGCTTCACCGACACCAGCCGAAGTTTTTCGCTTCTAGCGCCGCATCTGGCCGGTCGCCGCCTGATCATGCCGGACCTGCGCGGCCACGGCGCCTCACAAGCCGGCAAGGGCTGCGGCGTCGCCGATTTTGCGGGCGATGTTGCCGGATTGATCGGGCGCCTGCGACTCGACCGGCCGGTCATCGTCGGTCACTCGCTGGGCGCCATGGTCTCTATCGCGTTGGCGGCGCGGTATCGGGACCTCATCGGCGGGCTGGTGATCATGGCCGGTACGCTCAAGCCTGATTTCGCGGCAGACCATCCATTGCTGGCTGGCGTCCAAGGGTTGCAAGATCCCA